>NZ_JBQFMH010000049.1:0-561 GCF_056531745.1 Ruegeria sp. L12 | reverse complement strand
ACCCCCTCATAAACGATGGAAAAGCTGCCGTCTGCGATCAGGTCATCCGCAAAATCGGCATACAGTTTCGCATGTCGTTCATCGTATAAGCCTCCGGCAGCAGCGAAAGCGTCGTATTGGATTTGATGAGGTGTTTTCATAGAAAACTCTCCTTCTTGATTGGATTATCGTTGGTTCATTTGCGCGCGAACGGACTGGTTCCCCAAATGGGTGATCCGATAAGGGCGGCCATTTTTCGATTTGATGAAGCGCTTGTCTTTGAGGCGTTTGAACACGTCCATCGTGCAGGCAGAGAAGACAAAGCCATCACGTGTGTAGCACTCGACGGACTGGACCTTACCATTGTCGGCGCGCGCGTATTTTATCTCGCCACCTAAGGCGAGTTCATGCAAAACACGTTGCTCGTGCTTTGAGATGTTCATTGGGATGTCTCGATTTTACGAAAGTACAGAAACAGGACACTCAGCGTCGCGCGTGAGTGTGCCTATCAATGTTGGTGCTCCTGAATTTGTGTCGCCAGGAACGGGCGTTAGCCCCGATTCTCTTTCATAAAATCTCCAT
>NZ_JBQFMH010000048.1:0-860 GCF_056531745.1 Ruegeria sp. L12 | reverse complement strand
AGCGGCCCGGTTCCGTAGGCGGTGTCCGCGATCAGGCGTTCGGGATGCAGATCGAACTTGTCCTCTACCCGGTCCAGCATGGTCTTGGTTGATCCAACCTCTGCTTGCCGGATCGATCGCGTCGCCTCGACATCGACGATGACGCCATGATCGGTGTCGATCAGATAATTGTCGGAATAGCTAAAGAACGCAGGGCCTTTGCGGGCTGCCGTCCATTGGCTGGCCGGATCAGAATGGGAGGTGAACTTTGGTTGCACCTCGCTGGCGGCACCGAATGCAGCTTCATCCAGCGTGTCGAGATACTCGCGAACGGCGCGAGGGGCACCGGTCGGGTCGATGTCGGAGGCGTCCCATTCTTCCTTGGGTGTCGAGTTCTGCTTGTTGGCATCCGCCTCGATTAGGCTGGCATCAATTGCCATGCGCTGACCGCTCACCAGACCTTCCGCGATGCATCGCGCCACAGTCGTCTCGAACAGATGACGCAGCAGTTCACTCTCGCGGAACCGACCATGCCGGTTCTTGGAGAACGTCGAATGATCAGGCACGCGGTCGGTCAAATCGAGGCGACAGAACCAGCGATAGGCCAGGTTCAAATGCACCTCTTCGCACAGCCGACGTTCTGACCGAATGCCGAAGCAATAGCCCACCAGAAGCATCCTGATCAGCAGCTCGGGGTCGACCGAAGGACGACCCGTGTGACTGTAGAAATCCGCCAGGTGGGCGCGGATGCTGCTCAGGTCGACAAACTGGTCAATCGACCGCAGCAAATGGTCCTGAGGCACGTGATCTTCCAGCGAGAACTCATAGAACAGCGCAGCTTGAGCCTCTTGCCTTGGTCCCATCATGGCTGATCCTCCCCT
>NZ_JBQFMH010000047.1:0-1043 GCF_056531745.1 Ruegeria sp. L12 | reverse complement strand
ACCATCTCGGTGCCAGCCGCCAGGGTCACGGTGCCGGTCACGTCAGTGGTCCGGAAGTAGAACTGCGGACGGTAG
The DNA here is from genome assembly GCF_056531745.1 of Ruegeria sp. L12. Lineage (NCBI taxonomy): Bacteria > Pseudomonadati > Pseudomonadota > Alphaproteobacteria > Rhodobacterales > Roseobacteraceae > Ruegeria > Ruegeria sp. L12. The sequence continues at coordinate 968 of NZ_JBQFMH010000047.1, read as the reverse complement.
TTCGCGAAGAACGGAGTGTGACGACCGCCTTCTTCCTTGGTCAGGATATAGGCTTCGGCTTCGAACTTGGTGTGCGGGGTCACCGAGCCGGGCTTACACAGAACCTGGCCACGCTCAACGCCGTCACGGTCAACACCTCGCAGCAGGGCGCCGATGTTGTCGCCTGCTTCACCACGGTCCAGCAGCTTGCGGAACATTTCCACACCGGTGCAGGTGGTTTTAGCGGTGTCGCGGATGCCGACGATTTCGATCTCGTCGCCAACGTTGATCACGCCACGCTCGACACGGCCGGTCACAACGGTACCACGGCCCGAGATCGAGAACACGTCTTCGATCGGCATCAGGAACGGCTGGTCAACAGCACGCTCAGGGGTCGGGATGTATTCGTCCACGGCCGCCATCAGTTCCTTGATCTTGTCTTCGCCGATGGCCGCGTCACGGCCTTCCATCGCGGCCAGAGCCGAACCCGCTACGATCGGAATATCGTCGCCGGGGAATTCATACGAAGACAGCAGCTCGCGGATTTCCATTTCCACCAGCTCCAGCAGCTCTTCGTCGTCAACCTGGTCAACTTTGTTCATGAACACGACCAGCGCAGGAACGCCAACCTGACGCGCCAGCAGGATGTGCTCGCGGGTCTGCGGCATCGGGCCGTCGGCTGCGTTCACAACCAGGATCGCGCCGTCCATCTGAGCGGCACCGGTGATCATGTTCTTGACGTAGTCAGCGTGGCCGGGGCAGTCGACGTGGGCGTAGTGACGCGCGTCGGTCTCGTATTCCACGTGGGCGGTCGAGATGGTGATGCCGCGCGCTTTCTCTTCCGGCGCACCGTCAATCTGGTCATACGCTTTGAAGTCACCAAAATACTTGGTGATCGCTGCGGTCAGCGTGGTCTTGCCGTGGTCAACGTGGCCAACTGTACCAATGTTGACGTGCGGCTTATTACGCTCAAACTTTTCCTTTGCCAT
>NZ_JBQFMH010000046.1:0-1122 GCF_056531745.1 Ruegeria sp. L12 | reverse complement strand
TATTTTGTTGAAAAACTCTTCCTTGATCGATGCATGAACTGCTGATTCAATTCTTCCAGTGGGCGGGAGGATTGGCGATGATGGGACCGAGGCAGGAAGCGCAATCGTCGCTGTTCTATAAGTTCTCATTGGAGAACCACGTTCCCCAAGATCACCTTCTTCGATCTATTGATCGCTTTGTCGATTTGAGCAGCATTCGAGCGCATCTCGCGGATTTTTACAGCCACACCGGTCGTCCATCGGTCGATCCTGAACTGCAGATCCGGATGCTGCTGGTCGGCTATTGCTTCGGCATCCGCTCCGAGCGACGGCTGTGCGAAGAGGTGCATCTGAACCTGGCATATCGATGGTTCTTCCGCCTCGATCTGAATGAGCGTATCCCGGATCACTCAACGTTCTCCAAGAACCGGCATGGACGCTTCCGCGAGAGCGAACTGCTGCGGCACCTTTTCGAGACGACTGTTGCGCGGTGTATCGAAGAAGGTCTGGTCAGCGGACAGCGCATGGCAATCGATACCAGCCTGATCGAAGCCGATGCAAACAAACAAAACTCAACGCCAAAGGAAGAATGGGATGCATCAACCATCGATCCAGAAGATGCGCCGCGCGCGGTCCGCGAATATCTCGACACTCTGGATGAGGCGGCTTTCGGAGCTGCGAGCGAGGTGCAGCCCAAGTTCACCTCGCATTCTGACCCTGCCAGCCAATGGACCGCAGCCCGCAAAGGTCCTACTTTCTTCAGCTATTCCGACAACTACCTGATCGACACCGACCATGGGGTGATAGTCGACGTGGAAGGCACCAGATCAATCCGGCAGGCAGAGGTCGGATCGACCAAGACGATGCCGGACCGCGTGAAAGCGAAGTTCGATCTAAACCCGGAGCGTCTGATCGCGGACACCGCCTATGGCACCGGGCCGCTCCTGGGCTGGTTGGTCGACCGCAACATCGCCCCGCACATTCCGGTCTTCGACAAGTCCGGGCGCAACGATGGCACCTGGACGCGGGCGGATTTCGAGTGGGATGCAGAAAACGATCAGTACATTTGCCCTGAGGGCCAGGAACTCAAGCAGTTCCGCCGCAACTATTCTGACCCAAACCGAGGGCCAACTGACAAGGGCA
>NZ_JBQFMH010000045.1:0-1272 GCF_056531745.1 Ruegeria sp. L12 | reverse complement strand
TTTGCAAAGTTCTCAATCTGCGGTTTCGCTTTCAAGGGCGGATTTAGATCGCATCGGGGTCATGGTTCTCTCTGGGGTCGAACGAGCCGCCCCACAATGGCGTCGGTGACGGGATGCCTTCTGGAAGTCCGCTGCGAAGTCACCCGGTGAGGTGCATCGACTTTGCATCACGAGGTCATCCAGTCTCCGTCCCGATAGGACCAGTTTCCGCAGTATGCGGAACTCTGTGTTTCAAATCATGCGGGCAAAGCCTCCTTTTTCCAGGCGAACTCGGTTCCATCTCGCCAAAGCCGTGTCAGGATGACCGCCATCTTGCGCGCAGTCGCGACCGTCGCCTTTTTGAGCCCTTTGCGTTGCACAAGCCGCATTGCCCAACCCTTCAATGGGCTGAACTTTGCGACCCGCTGGATGAGTATGTTCGCAGCCTCATAAAGCAGCTTGCGCATGCTTCGGTCACCGCGTTTAGAAATGCGACCGGACCAATCGGTTTCGCCTGATTGGTAGCGTCTCGGCGTCAATCCTAGATACGCTCCGACATCCACCGCACGCCGGAAGCGTGTTGCGTCATCAATGGTGGCAATAAAGCTCAGGGCTACGATAGGCCCAACCCCAGGCACGCTTGTCAGGCGCCGTGCCAGTGGGCAATCCTTTGCATATTTCTGGATCTCGGCATCAAGTTCGGCGGTCTCATGGCAGACTGTTTCATGCACCTTGATCAGCGATGCGAATACGACCTCAAGGATCGGATCACCGGAAACAATCTCGCTGAGTTGATCGCGGAAGTCGCGTCGGCTCCGCCCTTTACGCACAACGCCAAGACGGACGCCGAAGGTTTTCAAAATGCCGCGCGCCTGACCTTCGATGTCTATGCGGATGCGAACCAGACGTTCGCGGGCCGACAGGAGCAGGCGCAGTCGGTCGCTATTCTCACTTTTGATATGTACCTCGCGATACCAGCCGGTTCGGGCCAACTGAGCTAGCGCCTCCGCATCCGAGCGATCTGACTTGTTCATACGTGCCGACAGAGCTTTGTGTGCCGCACGGGCGTCAATACACACCGCCGGCATGCCACGGCGAACAAGCTCGCGTGAGAGCCAAATGGACAGCGGCCCAGACTCATGCACGATCCGTTCAACGCAGTCAGCATGTAGATAAATCGTCTTGATGATCTCATCCGGGTCAGTCGAGCACTCACCCTCAAAAACGCGCGTGCCATCCTCTTGCAGAACACACACTGCGCAATTGGTCAGGGACACGTCTAAGCCAACATAG
>NZ_JBQFMH010000044.1:0-1510 GCF_056531745.1 Ruegeria sp. L12 | reverse complement strand
TGTCTGTCATCAAATGATTTGGAACACGAGCGGTTGATTGGCTTTGGAGGCTCAGGCTCGCTGTAGTTTCAATTTACGCCGCGTTTTGATGATGCAGCAAGCGGCGTTTCTGGATTGTCTGGTGTTTGATTTCCTTTCTGCGTCTGAGGATAGTTTCGGCCCGACCGAAGTAGACATCGGCGGGTGTCAGATTGCTGATGCTCTCGTGGTATCGGTTGTGGTTGTAATGATCGATGAAGTCGCCGATGGCCTGTTCGAGCGCTCCGGGCAGATAGTAGTTTTCCAGCAGGATACGGTTCTTCAGGGTCTGGTGCCATCGTTCGATCTTGCCCTGTGTTTGCGGGTGGTTCGGGGCACCGCGAACGTGATCCATGCCCTGATCTTCAAGCCATCTCGCCAGATCACCAGAGATATAACTGCTTCCATTGTCGCTGAGCAGCCGGGGCTTGTGAACAACGGAAGCGCTGTCGCAACCTGATGTTGCCAAGGCGTCTTCCAACGTTTCCGTGACATCGTCAGCTTTCATCGTGGTGCACAGCCGCCAAGCAACAACATAGCGGCTGTAGTCATCGAGTATGGTTGAAAGATAAAACCAGCCCCAGCCAATGACCTTTAGATAGGTGAAGTCAGTCTGCCAAAGCTGGTTTGGCCGAACAGTCTTCTCATGGAATTCATCCGCCGCTTTAATGGTAATGTACGCTGGGCTGGTGATCAGATCCTGCGCCTTCAGAAGCCTGTAAACGCTGGCCTCGGAGACAAAGTAGCGCCTGGTGTCGGTGAACCGCACCGCAAGCTCGCGTGGTGATAACTCGGGCTCCTCCAGAGCCAACTCCACGATCTGCTTACGCACCTTGTCAGGGATGCGGTTCCAAACTCTGCCTGGCCGGGAATGGCGATCCTCAAGCCCGGCCTCGCCGAGAGACAGATACCTGTCGTACCAGCGGTAGAACGTCGTTCTGGGGATACCAAGCTTTTCCAGGGTGCGTTTGATCGGCAGGTGTGATCCGTCAACCAGCCGGATGATCTCAAGCTTCTCGGATGCAGGATATCTCATTCGTCGTCTCCCCCATCCTCGAACATGCTTTTTTTGAGTAGCCTGTTCTCAAGGGTCAGGTCGGCTACCACCTCTTTCAGCGCGGATGACTCCGCCTTCAGATCCTTCACCTCGGAACTGGTGGCTTGGCGGGCCGTGTCCCCAGCCAACCGCTTTTTGCCTGCCTCAAGAAACTCTTTCGACCAGCTGTAATAAAGGCTCGTGGCTATTCCTTCTCGGCGGCACAGTTCGGCAATGCTGTCTTCACCACGAAGCCCGTCTAAAACAATGCGGATCTTCTCCTCTGCCGAATGTTGGCGCCGTGTCTTCCTGCGGATGTCTTTGACGACCCTCTCTGACGACGCTTTCTGTTTCCCGGATTTCATTCTCATCTCCACTCTCTGATGGTTACGATGAGCCTGAAATCCTCCGTTACGCAATCAACCTATTCTGTTCCATGAGTGCTGATGGCAGACA
>NZ_JBQFMH010000043.1:0-1676 GCF_056531745.1 Ruegeria sp. L12 | reverse complement strand
GCCGCTTTGAACAGCGCGGTGAGGTTGTCTTCGGTCAGCGTGATCGGGTTACCGCCGCATGAGGGGTCGATGATTGCGCCTTTGACCAGTTCGGGGACCCGTGCTTCGGTGACGCCCAGCTCGGAGAGTTTGCGCGGAATGCCCAGGCTGTCGTTGAGGTTCTGCACAAAGGCGCGGAAGCCGTCAAAGCCGCCTTCGATACCCAGATAGGCCGCCGCCTGCTGGAACCGGTCCGCGATGGCGGGGGCGTTGAACTCCAGCACCGCGGGCATGCAGACCGCGTTGGTGGTGCCGTGATGGGTGTTGAACACCGCACCGATCGGATGGCTCATGGCGTGGATCGCACCCAGGCCCTTCTGGAAGGCGGTGGCGCCCATCGCCGCCGCGCTCATCATCTGGGCGCGGGCCTCGATATCGGTGCCGTCGGCATAGGCGCGCGGCAGATACTCCTTGACCAGCCGCATCCCCTCCAGCGCGATGCCCTGAGACATCGGGTGGTAATGCGGGCTGGAGAACGCCTCGACACAATGCGCAAACGCATCCAGTCCGGTACCTGCGGTGATGAACCTGGGCATCCCAACGGTCAGTTCCGGGTCGCAGATCACCACGGTCGGCAGCACCTTAGGGTGGAAGATGATCTTCTTGGCGTGGGTTTCCGAATTGGTGATGACGCTGGCGCGGCCCACTTCCGATCCGGTCCCGGCAGTGGTTGGCACCGCGATGATTGGCGCGATCACATCGGCATCGGCACGGGTCCACCAATCGCCGATATCCTCAAAATCCCAGACCGGGCGCGTCTGACCGGCCATGAAGGCCACCATCTTGCCCAGATCCAGCCCCGAGCCGCCACCGAAGGCAATCACCCCGTCATGGCCACCTGCGTTATAGGCCGCGACCCCGGCGTCGAGGTTCTTCTCATTCGGGTTCGGATCAACATCGCTGAACAGACCCCGGCCCAGACCGGCGGCCTCCATGATATCCAGCGTCGCCGTGGTGATCGGCAGATCCGCCAGCCCCTTGTCGGTGACCAGCAGAGGGCGCTTCATCCCAGCGGCGGCACAGGCCTCGGGCAGTTCTTTGATCCGGCCAGCGCCGAACTTGATTGCGGTCGGATAAGACCAGTTTCCAACAAGGCTCATGAGGTCACCTTCTTCAGATGGTAGGATTTGGGACGGGTCAGGTTGTGATAGCCGATGACGGACAATCCCCCGCCCCGCCCGGTATTCTTGCAGCCGGTCCAGCACAGGCCCGGGTCCAGATAATCGGCCCGGTTCAGGAACACGGTGCCGGTTTCGATCCGGTCGCCAACCCGCGCCGCGCGGTCCACGTCACGGGTCCAGAGGCTGGCGGTCAGGCCAAATTCGCTGTCATTCATCAACGCGATGGCCTCGTCGTCGGACGACACTTTCATGATGCCCACAACCGGCCCAAAGCTTTCATCCCGCATCACCCGCATGTCGTGGGTGACATTGGTCAGGATCTGCGGCGTCAGGTATGCGCCGCCATCGTCTTCGGCGAAGGTGTCGATATGCGCCACCGCGCCCGCCGCCACGGCCTCGGCAATCTGCGCCCGCACCTCATTGGCAAAGCGCACATTGGCCATCGGACCCAGCGTCGTCTCAGTGTCCAGCGGATTGCCCAGCTTATAGCCCTTCACGATCTCCACCGCCTTGGCG
>NZ_JBQFMH010000042.1:0-2050 GCF_056531745.1 Ruegeria sp. L12 | reverse complement strand
TCTCATCTCCACTCTCTGATGGTTACGATGAGCCTGAAATCCTCCGTTACGCAATCAACCTATTCTGTTCCATGAGTGCTGATGGCAGACAACCACAACGTCAAAGAGCCCACGCTGGGTTGGTTTGGGGATCTAGGTGACTTGCTTGACTACATCGCGGCCAACGGAAGACGAATTGGGGTGGACGCATGAGCATCAAAAGTCGATTGACGAAGCTGGAGGCACGTTCGCCTGTGGCAACCACCCCGCTCATCGCTTTCTATCAGATTAATGGCATCAAAGAGGGCACCGAGGAAACCACTCGAATAGTCGAAAAGTCCCTCGGACCCGCAAGCATCCCTGGCCTTGGTTTCGAGTGGATAGAGCCGCATGACGGTGAGCCCGAATTTGAGTTCAGACGGCGTGTCCATGCCGTTAGAGCGGGCGGAAAGCTCACAGAAAACATGAACGCGGAAGAACTGACGGCTGCATATGCCGTCGCGGATCAGGAACTGAAGGAATGCTGTGATGACGATTAAGAGCAGATTGAAGAAACTGGAGGCGAAGTCACCAGAGGTACTCGACCCTCCCATTTTGTTCTATCAATTTTGCAGAATCAAGAAAGGCACCGAAGAAACCACCCGTGTCATCGAAAGAGAACCTGGCCCAGCGACAATACCGGGCCTCGGTCTTGGTAGGATCTTCCCAAACGAAGGCGAAAGCCAAAGCGAATTCGAGCGCCGCGTTTTTGCCATCAAAGCCGGTGGAAAGTTCATCGAAGACATGGACGAGGAGGAGCTAGCGGCAGCTTACGCTATTGCGGATCAGAAACTAAAGAACTGTGATGAAGACACCTAGACTCTGTAGTGGAGAGGTGCGACGCGCCGAACTCGTACCCCCTCATTGAAATCGCTAATCCCCATCAAGGCGCGCCGCATCACACTGCTATATGTGTTAAGTGTTTCAATTGAGGCCCTGCGGTGAATAAACTAGTGATATTCGGACATGCGAATATCTCATTTCTGTTTCTAGCCAATTGTTGGGAAATTCGCGGGGCGACACGCCGAACTAATTAACCCCCTCAAATCCAGTTGGAAAAACCAGAACGTTCTAAAATCAAGACATGCCGCCCACGTTGTCAGGATCGCATTGTGGCAAAATTGTGTCTACGATTCTTTTTGAATCTCACGGTTCGCGATAAGGAAACAAACCGTTTCGATTTATCTGTAAGCATTACGGGAATCCCCCAATTTCGAGGAAATCGCTCAAACGCTAGGTTGTATCTAACGGAACAACACTACCACACCGTATACCCCCTCAAGAAAGAGGGGCTGGCCAAGACCCCCTCATCCAGCCCCTCACCACCTTCACTCTCAATCATTTGTGAGACGGTGGATCTTTCCCCTGCCCCCAGAGCGGAAAGATACAAAACTCTAACAAAGCCCTCGTCTTTTTCAGCCCGCTATAAATGGGGAGGTAGGCGGCAGGCCAACTGTCAGAAAGCTATCAGTTCCGCGCCATCACACCGGTATAGTCGAATGACGGCTCTGAGCCCACAATGTCGAATGCTGCAACCTGCACGAATGGCAGCTTTCTGGTGTCTAGGCTGGATGTCACCGCGCTCAACTACTCTTCTATCATCAGAACTGCTTGCCACGTTCGTCTGATGTTTTCCTGCGCCCAACGGGCATCGGCGCGGGATCATCGCCGTGCAACGATGAGAGAGCGGATTTGCCGGTTACCAAGAACCACCAAATCTACGTCTGGAAGAAGGTTCGTCCAAAGCCGCTCGGTGCACACGCCTTGCGACGCACGTTTGGGCACTTAATGCTGACCAAGTCGGTCCCGCTGGAAGTCGTGTCGAAGCTACTCGGGCACAGCAATACACTCGTAACGCAACAGGCGTATGCTGCTCTGGATGCTCAGACCGCTGCCAAGCACCTAGATGTGTGGAGCGCTTTGCTTGAAGATGACGAGGAATGTCTGCCATCAGCACTCATGGAACAGAATAGGTTGATTGCGTAACGGAGGATTTCAGGCTCATCGTAACCATCAGAGAGTGGAGATGAGA
>NZ_JBQFMH010000041.1:0-2481 GCF_056531745.1 Ruegeria sp. L12 | reverse complement strand
ATCAAAACGCGGCGTAAATTGAAACTACAGCGAGCCTGAGCCTCCAAAGCCAATCAACCGCTCGTGTTCCAAATCATTTGATGACAGACACTTGATAGCTTCGATCACGCCGTCACCTTCATCCCGAACATGGGTTGTGTAAACGGTGTTCGGGTGGTGGCGTAGCACCCTGGCCAACGTCACAACTTCGTCCATCGGGGCTTCTATCGCGGCGGGGTAGTCCAGCCCGCTTGACAGCCCGGACGCACCTTCGGTCAGTGCCTTGTCAAGCAGTTCCGCCATTCGGTTGATTTCCTCACCAGTAGCGGCCCGCGCCAAATCCGGCCCCATCACAGTAGCGCGTAGTGCGGAATGTCCGACCAGCAGTCGCACATTGATGGCAGGCGCCTTATCGTTGATCGCTCGTCGATAATCGGTGATGGTTTCAAAGCTGGATGAAAGCACCTCTGGGGTGACATTGAACGGGTCTGGCAAACCCTCTTGCGCCCGGAACGGAGCGGCGCTGATCCCGCAATTCCCGGCGACAACCGTAGTAACTCCCTGTGTCACTTTGAACGGCATATCCGGAGTGCACAAAAGTGCCCAGTCATCGTGGGTATGCGCATCGATGAATCCGGGAGCGAGGCACAGGCCCGTCGCATCAATTTCCGTCTGTGCGTGAATGCCGTTCAGCTGACCAACGCCCACAATTTCGTCTCGTGAAACTGCTACGTCTGCTTTGCGGACCGAGCCACCAGTGCCGTCAATTACTGAAGAGCTGCGGATCAGAAGATCACATACTTCCAATTTAGTTTTTTGGAAACATACTGGCATGGCAACTCGCTCTGGTTTTCCCCAGACTATTGCCAATCGCGCCGTAATGGTGGTTTTAAATGCAGAATTTCTGGTCGCAAATAAGCAAATTTTTCCCAAAACAGCACATCTTGTCGCAATGAGTTAGGGGAGGTTGCAAGTGCCTCTCCTTCGGATTCGCAGTTTTACTCTAAACAGCTTGATCGCTGCATTGCGCCTGATGCGCATAACCAACCGAGAGCCGATGGGGCAGGTGTTGATCCGGAGTAGCCTGTCGCGCAGCAAACTGGCGAGTGCCTTGCGTGGAAGAAAAAACTAATGCTGGTGGCGCGATCCAGTGCGAACCATCATTTGGGCTTTTGGTACCTTGATGCAAACTACTAATATATTTTGCGTAGTTAACCTTCAAATATTCAATTGAAATTGAGGGTTTATTGCGCAAACTGTCAGTTTCCCAATCGATCAAATCCACCGTTGCGGCGAACGGTGGCTTTGTGGGCTGCGTCCGTAGCAATGAAGAACGCAGCTGAGTGTCCGGTAAGGGCCGCTTTTCTCCGTCAAAGTGCGCCGCTCGCATGCAGTCGCGCTACTACGTGATCGGTCATGTTGGCACAGCGTTTGCCGCCGAATGGGAAGATTGCTTCGAACCCGCCTTTGACCCGGTGTTCGATGGTGGTACGCAACCGGCGACGGGCGCGAAATAGGCGTGTTTTCACGGTTATCGGGTTGATTTGAAGTTCACGTGCAATGGCAAAAATGCTCATGACTTCTACTTCGCGCAGCAGGAACGGTAATCTTAGATCTGGCGGCAGTTCAGAAACGGCCGATTCAAGAAAACCTCTCAATTGCGCGCGTCCAAGCATAACATCGGGCGGTTCTGGATTTTGGTCTGGAAATACTATCACTCTAGGTACGCTGGTTTCGTCCACGGTATCGTATTCCTCAACAAGACGTGCGCGTCGGCGCTGCATTCGCGCGGTATTGATCGCGATCCGGGTGATCCAGGTGGAAAAACTGGAATGTTCACGAAACCCCTCAAGTTTGCTGAACGCCGAAAGATAAGCCTCTTGCAGGGCTTCTTCGGCTTCGGCGTCAGTGTCAACGATGCCTCGGGCAACACGAAAAAGGCGAGGGTTCAGGCGGCGGATGAGTTCGCGGACAGCCGGTTCGCTTCCTTCACGCGCAGCATTTACAAGCTCGGCTTCCGATTTGGCTGCATCGGTCGAGGCTTGTTGTCTGAGGCTCAATTGAACTTTCATGATCCGCCTTCCTTGCGAACGGTGCCTTCTGAAAGAATCTTTTGGACTAAAGGCAATGCTTTCAGGACGTCTTCCGACACATCGCTTTTGTCGTTTGAGCTTCCTTCCCAGCCGGGGTCGTCGGGTGTTCCAACCACTATGCGACCGACCATCGTCGCCATTTCGTGAGGTAGACAATAATAGTCATATACGCCTGGTGCTGTCAGAGTGATTTCAAAATACTCATCCGGAAGCAAAAAGTTGCTATCCCATGGGACCGCGCCAGAGGGAATGCGTCGCTTTCGATCATAGTTCGACGGATGATAGGCTGTTGCCGTATGGCTATTGCCGGGATCGCGATTGAAAAACCGGACAGTTGTGCCCGGAGATACCGCTAGACCAACAGGATCATACCAGATGCGCTCGCCAAGCTGGCTGCCACGCATTTCAA
>NZ_JBQFMH010000040.1:0-3662 GCF_056531745.1 Ruegeria sp. L12 | reverse complement strand
CTGTCACTGTACCCTAATTAATCAGAATCTTGCTTGAAATTGTCCTGCAAAATCAATTGTGGTTTGTGCTCTCAATTTTCATATTGTACCGCTAATTACCATACTGTACCCTTAATTGCCGTACTGTCGATACTGTGGATAAGTTTCGGCCTATTGGGGCGGGGGATTTGCGTGGTAGATGAGCGTCTTGCGAAACACCGTGCAGCGGTTCTTCGGCCGATCCTGGAGCTTGAGAAGAGAGGTGAGCCGATCAGCGCGGCGATCGGAGATGCCGCTTGGGAACTGGGCTTGGCGAAAAGCCACACTTGGTCGCTTTACCGGCGTCTGAGAGAGAACGATGCACGTGCCACGGCGTTGGAGTTGGACCGTCGCGGGCCGAAACCAGGGTCGAAACGGATTGCCGAAGGCGTCGAAATCATCATCTATGAGAGCCTGCGAAAATACTATCTGAACCGCGAGCGCTCGAGCTTTCTTCGCATCTGGCGCGAGATTCGTGCCGAGTGCGTGGCGAAGGGGTTTCAGCCCCCGACCCGTAGAACGGTCAAAGCCCGTCTAGATGCTATGGATCAGCGAGAGGTCTTCCGGAAACGGCGCGGGGCAGAGGAGGCTGACAAGGTCTTTGCTGCGCGTCCGGGCCGCCTTGAAGTTTCAGCCCCGCTAGAAGTCGTTCAGATTGATCATACAACTTCAGACATCACGTTGGTCGATCACGTCAATCGACGGCCACTTGCGCGCCCCTATCTGACGGTTGCGATTGATGTCGCGACCCGGATCGTTCTCGGGGTCTATGTCACTTTCGACGAGCCATCTATCTTGTCGATCGCCCTATGTCTCGATCACTGCGTGCGCCGGAAATCGGTGCACGTCCCTGGAACAAAGGAAGAGCTGGTTTGGCCGACGGCCGGCATTCCGAAGGCGATCTACGTCGACAATGCGCGGGAGTTCCACAGCGACGCCTTCAGAATGGCCTGCGAAGATTGGGGCATCGCTGTCGAGTATCGTCCGCTTGGCGGCAAACACTACGGCGGCCATGTCGAACGGCTGATCGGAACAACTATGGGGGCCGTTCATGTGCTGCCCGGGACGACGCAATCCTCAATCGTTGAGAAGGGCGACTATGACAGCGAGAAGCATGCGGCCCTGACACTAACCGAGTTCGAGGATTGGCTTCATCTGGAAATCTGCCGATACCACAATACGGTTCACGAAGCTCTCGGACGAACCCCGCTCGCGGCATGGGCGGACATGGGCGGGGATACTGCGGGACGGCAGGTTGTCGATGTCGATGCCTTTAGGACAAGCTTCTTGCCTTTCGAATGTCGCCAGCTTGGGCGCACCGGGATCACGCTCTTTGGGGTCCATTACTGGAGTGATGTCTTTGCCTCGTTGGTCGGACGAGGGCAGGGCAAGGTACAGGTGAAATACGATCCGCGAGACTTATCGCAGGTGTGGGTCATCACCGGTGATGGCCGCGTGATCCCGGCGCGCTACCGGGATCTCAGCCACCCGCGGATATCGCTTTGGGAAAGTCGGCGAGCCCGGAAAGATTGGCAGGAAAAGCATGGTGGCCGGATCAACGAGCGGGTCCTATTCCAATTGATTGACGCGCAACGGCAGCTGGCTGAGGCGGCGCGCCAAAAAACGCGGATTGCCCGGCTAGAGAACGAAAGAGATGCGCGGCTACCCCGGCACCAACCGCGCCGTGATCCGTCGCGCGAAATGTTCGCGATTGATACAGGCAACCCTGATCTGCCTACCTATGAGATTGATGAGTTTAATGACCCCAGAAGAAAGAATTGACCGTATCCGCGGCGACCATTGGGTCGCGTTTGACCGTGCCACCATCGTTCTCAACCGATTGACATCCCTGATGGAAATGCCACAGCAAAGCCGGATGCCAGGGCTGATGGTTTATGGAAGTTCCGGCATAGGAAAGACGATGATCGCCAAGCGGATGGCGAGCAAATATCCAACGCAGTACAACGCTGAACTGGGCATCACGAAAACACCCATCCTGCTGGTTCAGGCCCCGCCGGCCCCGGACGAACGGCGGTTCTATCAGCACATCCTGGCGACGATCGGGGCGCCTATGTGGGGTCGGCATACCGTGTCCGAGCTTGAGGTGCGCGCGCTCAGTCATCTTCGGGACATGGACCTTAGGATGCTGATGATCGACGAAGTGCATAACCTGCTTGCTGGCAGCTACCGTGAGCAACGCCGTTTCCTGAACATGCTCCGGTTCCTCGCCAACGATCTCTGCGCCTCGCTCGTCGTCTTCGGTGTGAACGAAGCTCTGGAAGCGGTTCGAGGAGACGATCAATTGGCCCGACGTTTGGACGAACACTACCTGCCGCTCTGGGAAGACGATGTGGAGTTCTCTCGCCTGATCCAGACGTTGATCGCGGCGATGGCGCTTGAGCAACGCTCAGGCCTTACGGTGGCGTCGCTTCGGACGATCCTGAAAGTGACCGGTGGCGTCACCTCGCGCGTGTTCATCATGATCAAATCCCTGGCTATCGATGCAATCGAGACCGGAGAAGAGCGGATCACGGACGAAGCGGTCCATGCCTGGCAACCGGTTTGGACGAAGCATGCCTGGAACATCCCTCGACAGCCCGCCGCTACATTCGGGTGACCCTCAGACCGCTACCGTTTCGACCGCCACCTATGCTTGATGAGCTTCTGTCGAGCTGGATGGGCCGCGTGGCGAAGGCCAATCATTGTTCGGTTGAAGAGCTTTGTGGCTATCTGGGTTTGGGGCAGGGCAGGGTGCCGGAATGTGCAAGCGACCTGCGAACGGCGAACTGGGCCATGCTATGCAGGGCGGTTCAGCGGTCCCGGGATGAAATCGTCAGCATGGCTCTTCCGGATTCAATGCATCATGACGTGCAATACGTGTCCCGGCATGACTTCCAATATTGCCCGGGGTGTGTTGCGAAATCACCCGATCTGGTGCTTCGCCATTGGCGCTTGGCATGGTCGATGACCTGCGAAATCTGCGGCCTGGCCCTGGCAGCCAAGTATCCAGCCAATGATGTATCAGGCAGACTTCATGCCCGAGCTTTGCGCGGCGCGGAAGTTCTGAAGACGGCTGCCGCCGCGACCGATCTTGCGCGGTTGAACCGGATCAGTCTGACCCTGCAAGTCATATCGGTGCTGAAGATCGGGCGTCTTTGGTCGCTCACCTCCGGGAACAAGCGCGAAAGGCTAATGGCGCTTGCGGCGGTCGGTATCGGCACGACCCGTCCCTTGTTGGGTGCCGCCATCATACTGCGAGGAAACGACCGGGCGGCCCGGGAGTTGAGCCGCGTATTTCCTGAACATCGTGAGATGATCGAGCGGATCCGTGGATTGTCGCAGGACCTCGGTCGACCGCTTCCTAGATTGGTTGAAACAGTGCATCCAATCGGGCATGAAGCACATGGATTGTGCCGCCCAAGAGTGTCGGAGAGCGCTTTGCAGGCCGCTCGTCAGGCCATCTCAGAGCTCGGGGCAGACGCAAATCGTCAAGCGCTTCTGATGCGCGCCGATGCAATCTGGAAGCGCTCAAGTGGGGTCAAGTCATAAGCCACGGAACCTGTGGATATATTGCAATTAAGGGTACAAAAACGCCCCGGAACGCCGTGAATCCGCAAATTCTGATTAATTAGGGTACAGTGACA
>NZ_JBQFMH010000039.1:0-4416 GCF_056531745.1 Ruegeria sp. L12 | reverse complement strand
GGTACGGCCATGATTGTTGCGATCAGAAATCCGAAGAACACGGTTTTGATCGAGGTCCAGATTTGCTGGTAGTAAGACGGCGCGCCGGTATAGGCGACTTCCTTCACCTTCTCTGGCTGGCCCGCATCAATGAACTTCTGATTGCGCTTTTCGACCATGGCTTCGAACTTGGCGCGCTTGGCGGCTTTCGCCTGCGCATCGGCGTTCAGACTGACCATCTCGCCCCAGACCTGTGCCGGCCCGGGGACAGCACCCAGCGACGTCTGCACTTTGGGCGCCAGTGTCGCCCAAAGCAGCAGGAAGGCGCAGATCGACAGCAGCGGGACGATCAGCAGTCGCCAGATTTCGGCCACCTGGGCGCGCGGATTATCTCCGGCGGCGGCCTTCAGGACCGGCGTGGCCCAGCTGAGGCCAAGAACCTGAAACCATTTGTCGGCGGCATTAATGCGAGTGAAAAGGCGGGCACGACGCTCTTCCCGAGCGGCGTCTGCGTTGAATTCTGGATCGACTGTTGTCATCTGATGTGTCCTTGCGGTGGCGGGGCACTTTGGGGTCCGCGCCCGTCGAGGGCCGGGCGCGGCGTTTGGGGAATTAGCCTTGCACGTCCGAGCCGACGATCGTCTGACCGTCTTTCAGACCGATGGTCAGGCTTTCGAGATAGGCGTTGGGGGTGCGGCCGTCATAGGCGATGCCGTCGATAATCTCTTCGGCCGGAGTTGGGGTCTTGTAGCCGTCGCTATCCCAAGGGAAATCAGCCTCGTTCGCCAGCCCTTCGTCAACCAGCAGGCGCGCGGCCTTGAGGTAGATCTCGGGTTTGTAGACCGACTTGGCGACTTCGTCATACCAGCTGTCGGGCTTGGCCTCGGCGATCTGACCCCAGCGGCGCATCTGCGTCAGGTACCAGACGGCGTCCGAGTAGAACGGATAGGTCGCATTGTAGCGGAAGAACACGTTGAAATCTGGGACCTCGCGCTTGTCGCCTTTTTCATATTCGAACGTGCCGGTCATCGAGTTGGCGATGACGTCATAATCCGCGCCCACATATTCAGCCCGGCTCAGAATCTCGACGGCTTCAGGGCGGTTGGCATTTTCGTTCTCGTCCAGCCACATCGCCGCGCGGATCAGGGCCTTGGTCACGGCTAGAGTGGTGTTGGGGTACTGTTCTGCGAACTCGGCATTGAGACCAAAGACCTTTTCGGGGTTGTTCTTCCACAGCTCGTAGTCGGTAATAACCGGAACGCCGATACCCTTGAACACAGCCTGCTGATTCCACGGCTCGCCCACGCAATAGCCATAGATCGTGCCGGCCTCCAAAGTGGCAGGCATCTGCGGTGGAGGGGTCACCGACAGGAACACATCGGCACCAATCTGACCGGTCACGTTTTCAGGGCTGTAATAGCCCGGGTGTAGACCACCGGCGGCCAGCCAATAGCGCAGCTCGTAGTTATGGGTCGAAACCGGGAAGACCATGCCCATGTTGAATGGCTTACCTTCGGATTTGTACTTCTCGACGACCGGCGCCAGAGCCTCGGCGCTGATCGGATGCTGGGGACGGCCGTCGTCCATCACGGGGATATTCGGCCTCATCTCTTCCCAAATCTCGTTGGAGACGGTGATGCCGTTGCCGTTCAGGTCCATTGAGAATGGCGTGATGATATGGGCTTCGGTCCCATACCCGATGGTCGCCGCCAATGGCTGGCCTGCCAGCATATGCGCGCCGTCTAGCTGCCCGCCGATCACGCCATCCAGCAGTACTTTCCAGTTCGCTTGTGCTTCCAACGTCACGAACAGGCCTTCGTCCAGAAAGTACCCATTCTCATAGGCGACAGCCAGCGGCGCCATGTCGGTCAGTTTGATAAAGCCAAAGGTCAGCTCGTCTTTTTCCAGTTCCAATTCGGCCAGTGCTGGAGACACAAGCGCCGTCGTCGCCGCGAGGCCTAAAAGAAGCTTTTTCATCTCGATCCCTTTCGGTTCAGCCCAACCCCATGGGCAAACAAAAAAGCCGCCGACACAGTCCGCCGGGAGGAGGTGGCGGATGGTCGAGCGGCTTTGCTCTTCTAAGGTGCCCTGGATTGTGGGCGAATTCCGTCGGGGGGGCGTCGTTGCCTTCCGATGTCTCGATTAAGTCAGACGCGAAGCAGAACGTCATCATTATTTGACGTCTTCGCTCCGAAAATTCTGCAACGCAGCAAAAAGAGATGCTGCACTGCAAAAAAATTGTGCAAACTCACCCTGCGGGCTCGAAAATGCGTCGGTCGAAGAAGACGTTCCGAGACAGAATCAGGCTGCCATTGGCCGAGGCAACTGCCGTCGACTTAGGCAAAGCTCCTTCAAGTTTCTCGGATGCGCCGGGTGTTTCCACACCAAGCCCTTGCAACTCGCGACGATAGAGATCACTGCGAAAAACCTTGGCGGCTTGTCGTTCCGCTGTCCCGACGTCCAGCCCGTTTCTTAGCGCCAATTGATGCGCGACCCATTTCGCCTGACTGCGCCACGGGAAGGTGGCAGCACCGTCAAAGAACTCGACAAACCCATCCACATGGCGTTGTTCGCCGCGGGCCGAGATCGTGAAGTCCCCCAGCAATGCACGATCGACCAGTTCGGGTGAGACGTTGAGGTAGGTATTGCGCGATAGCATCTCGGACGCGGTTGTTCGGCTGTCCGTTTTGGAAAGCCAGCGTCCCGCGCGCCAAACAGCCCGCATGAGGCTGCCCAGCAGATGCGGCTCGGTTTCGGCCCAGTCCTTTCTAACTGCCAATACTTTTTCAGGGGCGCAAGTCCAGATCGCCTTACCAGGTAACAGCAACGCGCCAACACTGTCGTCCACGGCGAATGAGCCCCAGGGCTCGCCCACGCAAAAGGCATCGATTTCGCCACCCGCGAGCGCCTGCGCCATGAGAGGGGGTGGAACGGTACGGATTTCGATCTGTTTCGAGGCCAGTTTGGTTCCCGCTATCCAATAGCGCAGCAGCTCGACATGCATTGAAAAAGGGAAAGGCACGCCAAACACCAAGACGTCATCGGCAGCTTCTGCCAGTGCAGCCCCAGCCGCAGCGGCATCGGTGAAATCAAAACCATAGCCCTGGCCGATCAATCGCTCGGCCAATTGCGTTCCAACACCTATTACATTGCCATTCAGAGACAGGACATACACTGCGGATAGTGGTGTCGTGATGCCACCAAGACCCAAAGCCATCGCAACGGGGACAGGCGATAGCAGATGCGCCGCGTCCACATGCCCAAAGGCCAGCATATCGCGCAGAGAGGACCATGACGGGGCCGGACGCAGGTCTAGCGAGATGCCTTCAGCATGGTCGAACCCCATCTCGCGCGCAACGATCAACGGGGCCGCGTCGACCAAAGGCATATAGGCAACAGGCAAAGTTACTGTTCTCATGATAACAATCCCGATGCGGTGACCAGGGCTTCGGCCACATCTGCAACTCGGCGGTTCTGGTTCATCGCTGTTTTGCGCAGCAGAGCGTAGGACTCGTCTTCAGACACGCCCTTGGCTTTCATCAACAAACCTTTCGCGCGGTCTATCACTTTGCGCTCCTCCAAAGCACGACGGGTCTCGGCCAGCTCGGTGCGCATTTGGCGTAGTACCTGAAACCGGGCGATGGCGGTATCAATCACAGGTTTGATGCGCTCCGCTTGCAAGCCGTCGACGACATAGGCCGATACCCCGGCCTCAACGGCGGCTTTTGCCAACCCGCCAGCGGCGCCTGAGACGAACATTGCCACTGGTCGATCCATGGGACCAGAGGCAACTGTCAACTCCTCCAGCATATCCCGCGAAGGATTGTCTATGTCGATTAGAACGATGTCTGGGCAATGCACTGCAATTTTACGTGCCAGCCCGGAGACATTGCCGATTACAGAAACGTCTACGTCTCCAGACTCCTTTAAGGCATCCACAATTGCAAACGCACGTTCTTGGTTCTGTTCAACGACAACGACAGTGAGGTATTGTTTCATAGGCTCCCAAGTGAGCCCAAGCTTCATCGATCGCAATTCAAAGGCCACTTGGTATTTCACCAGACCACCAGCTTGCCTATTTTATCATCTTATTTTTGTGTGCCGCGGAATGTCTGCACAGTTTTTCTACATGCCATCAAGGGAATCGGCATTGAACACTGGCATGGTGCATTGGATCGACTCCTTGGCTTTCGAAAAGGCCACTCTCTGGATCGTTGAGATCGAATGACGCTTCCACAGATGATGCGAAATCGAAGGTCCGCTTTGGCAGCCAGAACCAAGTCACTCCACTATCGCTGCGAAAGCCCGCTTTCCTCCCATTCTGTTGAAAAACAATGTGTTGCTGGCGCAGAATTGACGGTATTGAGCACGGCGCGAGCGCCTTTCTGATCAGGCTTTTCGCGTTTGCTGCGGTGCAGGAATGATCTTGGCCAATTT
>NZ_JBQFMH010000038.1:0-4469 GCF_056531745.1 Ruegeria sp. L12 | reverse complement strand
AAACCCCGCCCATTATTGGGCGGGGTTGAGGAGTATTACTCAGCGGCGTCTTCGTATTCTGACATGGGAGGGCATGTGCAGATGAGGTTTCGGTCTCCGTAAGCGTTGTCGACGCGGTTGACGGGGGACCAGTATTTGTCGACGCCCATGGAGCCCGGCGGGAAGCAGGCCTGTTCGCGCGAGTAGGGACGATCCCAGTCGCCAACCAGATCGCGCACCGTGTGGGGGGCGTTCTTCAGCGGGTTGTTTTCCGCGTCGATCTTGCCGTCGATGATGTCCTGCGCTTCCGCGCGGATGGACAGCATGGCGTCGCAGAAGCGGTCCAGCTCGTCCTTGGGTTCGGATTCCGTGGGTTCCACCATCAGCGTGCCGGCCACCGGCCAGCTCATGGTGGGCGCGTGGAAGCCCGAGTCGACCAGCCGTTTGGCCACGTCATCGACGCTCACATTGCCCTCATCCGCCAGCGGGCGGGTGTCGAGGATGCATTCATGCGCCACACGGCCCGTCTCGGACGTGTAGAGGATCGGATAGGCATCCTTGAGCCGCGCCGCGATATAGTTGGCGTTCAAGATCGCCACTTTGGTCGCCTGGGTCAGACCGGCGCCACCCATCAGCAGCACATAGGCCCATGAGACCGGCAGGATCGAGGGCGAACCGAAGGGCGCCGCCGAGACCGGGCCCACGGCACTGCCGTATTCCGGATGGCCGGGCAGGTGTTCTTCCAGATGCGCCTTGACGCCGATCGGGCCCATGCCGGGGCCGCCGCCGCCATGCGGGATGCAGAAGGTCTTGTGCAGGTTCAGGTGGCTCACATCGCCGCCGATTTTGCCCGGCTGCGCCAGACCGACCATGGCGTTCATGTTCGCCCCGTCGATATAGACCTGACCGCCGTGGTCATGGGTGATCTGGCAGACCTCCTGCACCGTCTCCTCGAACACGCCATGGGTCGAGGGGTAGGTGATCATGCAGGCGGCCAGATGATCCGAGTGCTTTTCCGCCTTGGCGCGGAAGTCGTTCAGGTCGATATTGCCGTTCTCATCCGCCTGCACCGGCACAACCTGCCAGCCCACCATCTGCGCCGAGGCCGGGTTGGTGCCATGCGCCGAGGTCGGGATCAGGCAGACATTGCGCTGCCCCTGCCCCCGCGCAAAGTGATAGTTGCGGATAGTCAAGAGGCCCGCATATTCGCCCTGCGCGCCCGAGTTGGGCTGCTGCGAGATCGCGTCATAGCCGGTGATCTGGCACAGCTTGTCGTTCAGATCGTCGATCATCTCGTGATAGCCCTGCGCCTGATCTTCGGGGCAGAACGGGTGCAGATTGCCGAACTCGGGCCAGGTGACCGGGATCATCTCGATCGTGGCGTTCAGCTTCATGGTGCAGGACCCCAGCGGGATCATCGCCCGGTCCAGCGCCAGATCGCGGTCGGCCAGACGGCGCATATAGCGGGTGATCTCGGCCTCGGCCCGGTTCTTGTGGAAGATCGGATGGGTCAGGTATTCGCTTTCGCGCAGCGCATAATCCGGCAGGCGGTATTGCTTGTTCGAGCTGTCATCCTTGCGGTCGATGCCAAAGGCGCCCCAGACCGCCTCGATGGTCTCGGGGCGGGTCTGTTCGTCCAGGCTGATGCCCACTTTCGTGTCGCCCACCTTGCGCAGGTTCACACCGCGCGCCACGGCGGCCTCCATCACCACGTTCTGCAGATGGCCGACCTCGACCGTAATGGTGTCGAAGAACACTTCCGGTTCCACCGCAAAGCCTGCCTCTTCCAGGCCGGCGGCCAGGCGCGAGGTCTTGCGGTGCACCGATTGCGCGATGGCCTTGATGCCGTCGGGGCCGTGGTACACGGCATACATCGAGGCGATGACGGCCAGCAGCGCCTGCGCGGTGCAGACGTTCGAGTTGGCTTTCTCACGCCGGATATGCTGTTCGCGGGTCTGCAGCGCCAGGCGGTAGGCCTTGTTGCCGCGGCTGTCGATGGAAACACCGATGATCCGGCCCGGCATCGAACGCTTCAGCTTGTCGGTGGTCGCCATATAGGCAGCGTGCGGGCCGCCATAGCCCATCGGCACGCCAAAACGCTGGGTCGAGCCGATGGCGATATCCGCCCCCATCTCACCCGGTGACTTCAGCAGCGCCAGCGACAGGATGTCGGCGGCCACGATGGCAATCGCTTTATGTTCATGCAGGGCGGCGATTTCCTTGGTGAAGTCGCGCACATGGCCGTGGGTGCCGGGATACTGGAAGATGGCGCCAAAGACCGCGCCCGCATCCAGCGTGTCCGGATCGGCCACCTGCACCTCGATGCCCAGAGGCTCGGCGCGGGTCTTGATCACCGCGATGGTCTGCGGGTGGCAGTTCTTGTCGACAAAGAAGGCCGCGTTGTTGGCCTTGGACCGGCCGCCGCGCTTGGCCATGGCCATGGCTTCGGCGGCAGCGGTGGCTTCGTCCAGCAGCGAAGCATTGGCCACGTCCAGCCCGGTCAGGTCGCTGACCATGGTCTGGAAGTTCAGCAGCGCTTCAAGACGGCCCTGAGAGATTTCGGGCTGATACGGCGTATAGGCGGTGTACCAGGCCGGGTTTTCCAGAATGTTGCGCAGGATCGGCGCGGGCGTGGTGGTGCCATAGTACCCCTGACCGATCAGCGAGGTCAGAACCTTGTTCTTGCTCGCCACCTCTTTCATGTGAAAGAGCGCATCGCGCTCGGTCATCGCCGGACCCCAGTCCAGCGGTTCGGTCTGCCGGATTGCAGGCGGGACGGTGGCGTCGATCAGCTCGTCCAGTGTCCTGAAGCCGATCACCTTGAGCATGTCGCGCATCTCGGTCGGGCTGGGCCCGATATGGCGGCGGTTGGCGAAGTCATAGGCTTCGTAATCGGTCAGTTTGAAGGCCATCTTTGCGCTCCTCAAGGATAGGTCAGGGCCGGCGGAGACTGCGGGAGCCTCCGGCGGGAGTATTTGGGAAAAGATAAAGGGGCGGGTCCGCGCAAGGATCCGCCGCCTGAGTTAACCGATGAAGGCTTTGTAGCCGGCCTCATCCATCAGGTCTTCGAGCTGCGCGGCATCGCTGATCTTGATCTTGTAGATCCACGCCTCGCCTTCGGGGTCTTCGTTCAGCGCGCCGGGGTTGTCGGCCAGCGCTTCGTTCACTTCGACAATCTCGCCATCGACCGGGGCATAAAGCTCGGACGCGGCCTTGACGGATTCGATCACGCCGATCTCGCCATCCTTCTCGAACTCGTCACCCGCTTCCTGCTGTTCGACGAAGACCACCTCACCCAGCTGCTCGGCGGCGTGTTTGGTGATGCCCAGCGTGGCGATGTCGCCTTCGACGGTCAGCCATTCATGCTCTTCGGAATAATAGGTTGCCATAGTGTTACTCTCCTGACTTCAACGCTTGTAATTCTGTTTGACGAAGGGCAGCGCCACGATCTGCGCCGGTTGCGCCTTGCCCCGGATGATCAGATTGACCTTCTCGCCCGGCTCGCCATGGCCTGCGGACACATAGCCCATCGCCACCGGGCCGCCGACCGTGGGGCCAAAGCTGCCCGAGGTGATCTGGCCAATCGTGTTGCCATTGCTGCACTGGATTTCCACGCCCTGACGCGCCGGTGCGCGGCCATCGGGCTTGATGCCCACCAGCTTGCGCGCCGCGCCTTCGGCCAGTTCCTTTTGCACGCGGTCGGCACCCGGAAAGCCGCCCTCTTCCTTGCGGCGTTTCTGAATGGCCCAGCCGAGGCTGGCCTCAATCGGCGAGGTGCTCTGGTCGATGTCATTGCCATAAAGGCACAGCCCCGCCTCCAGCCGCAGGCTGTCGCGCGCGCCCAGACCCGCCGGTTCGCAATCCTCATGGGCCAGAAACGCCTTCGTGATCTCGATGGCCTTGTCTTCGGGGATCGAGATCTCGTAGCCGTCCTCGCCGGTATAACCCAGCCGCGAGATGCGGCACTCGACACCCAGGATGTCGGCCACGGTGGTTTCCATGAAGGTCAGGTCACGGGCCGCAGGGCAGAGTTCGCCCACCACGTTTTCCGCCGCAGGGCCCTGAACCGCCACCAGCGCGCGGTCGAAGATCTCGGTCACCTCGACGCCCTCCAGGTTGTCGCGCATATGCGGAATGTCCTGATGCCGCAGCGCCGCGTTCACCACCACAAAGTAATGATCGCCCGCATTCGACACGATCAGATCATCCATGATCCCGCCATCCGCATTGGTGAAAAACCCGTACCGCGCCTTGCCTTCCTTTAGCGTCGCGTAAGCCTGCGGGCACAAAGCTTCCAGCTTCTCGCCCACATTCTCACCCCGCAGGATCACCTGACCCATATGGCTCACATCAAACACCGCCGCCTTCTCACGGCACTGCTTATGCTCTCCCATAATCCCCAAAGGATACTGAACAGGCATCTCCCAACCCGCAAAATCAACCAACTTCCCCCCCAACTCAACATGCAAAGAATGAAGTGGCGTGCGTTT
>NZ_JBQFMH010000037.1:0-5462 GCF_056531745.1 Ruegeria sp. L12 | reverse complement strand
CTCATCTCCACTCTCTGATGGTTACGATGAGCCTGAAATCCTCCGTTACGCAATCAACCTATTCTGTTCCATGAGTGCTGATGGCAGACAGCTAAAGCATTCGTCAATGCCCTTGAACAACATCCGCACGGTTACACGCTCGCCCGTGGTGACGGGCGACGCTCGCGTAAGACCGGCAAACGCAACGGCAATTCCACATATGTCCTGATTGACCGCTATGGTGAGCTCCACGGCCTATCCCGCTGCCTGAAAGGCATCAAGGCAGCCGAGATCGCCTCGCGGCTCAAGGCAGACTACCCGTTAGAGGCGCTGCCTTCGGTCGATCAGGCCAAAGAAATGGCGCGGCAGCGCCAGCAGGCCGTCAAAGAAAAATCTCAAGACGATTTTGGCGCACAGCAACGCGCGCAGCGTGACGACCTGAAAAAAGCACAAAACAGAAGGCGGGAAAAACTGGAAGAAGCGCGCGATCAGATTACTGCGGAAGCACAGCAAGCCATGGCCGCACTTGAGCAGCGCCACCAAAAGGAAATCACGCGCGCCCGCGCTGCCCATGAACAAAACCGGCCTAAAGGCTTGCCTGGCTTTTTGGCACGTATCACCGGCCTGCAAGCCTTTCGCGATTATCGCTTCAAACGCGCACAAATCCATCGCGCGCAGCGGCAAAAGCAGGAAGCAGCGAAACTTCAGCGGCGATATGACAACCAGCTTATCGAAGTAAATCGGCACATTCGTTCACTCGAACGTATCGACACCTACGAAAAAAGGACTCTGGAAACGCAACTCTTGGCGCAGAAGCGCCAACGCGAACTCGTACGTGCGCAGCAAGCACCGGCACCGGCACTTGAGTTTGCACCGCCAGGCCGGAAAGCCGCACCGCACAAGGCCAAGGGCCGACACACCAAGAAGATTTTGGACAAAGAGCGGGCTGCCCGGCGGCAGCAGGAAAGAGAACAGCACGAAACCCTACCTGAGGAATTCAACAAAAACGCTGCCAACCCGGAAGCTTCCAAAACCGGCGATGCCGCCGACCGGCGGCGGCGCAAAGCGCAAAAGCAGGAGAAAATCGCCGCGTTCAAAGAAAACGCCCGTGATGTCAACGATGACGGCAAAGGTGATCAAAAAGGTGAAGGTAGCGACGGCCGTAAACCGAAGTCCGCCGACACCGAGAAAAAGCGGAAACTGCGTGCGCGCCGCCGGAAGGCGCGAGAGTTCAGGGAGCGGCAGGAACGTGAGCGTCGCCGCAAAGACAATGAGCGCGGGCGAGACCGCTAATGACCAATCCGCTGATCCAGGGCGGATATCAGTGGCGGTAAAGTGAACCGGTATCTTTCGCCGCTAGCGTCTCAGAAGGCCACGCTGATACTGCGCGGTGTCATTTGCTGAGCCAACAAGGGCAAGCGCGGCGTTAACGGCGCTTGAAGGCTCATTTCGTGATACCTGCGCACGATCTGTGCAAACAAGCTGGAGGAGGTAGTGGGATTATTATGCCTAGATGATACTTGAGAGGTGGCGATATCGGCATCATATTATTACCATGATACCGGAGATAGACATATGAGCACGCCAATCCATCCCGAAGCACTGAAGGCGGGCAGAGCCCGTAAACAGTGGACGCAAGAGCAACTTGTCGACGCCACACGCGGCAAAGATCAAGTCAGCCTACCGACGATCAAACGCATCGAAGGCGCCAAGGAAGGCACGTATCAAGCCAATAAACGTGTTGCCTCTGCAATAGCGAAGGCCCTTGGAATTGATGTCGAGACATTGTCAAAGCCGCCCACAGAAGACCAGGATCGAGAACAGGCCTTGCGTAAGTTCGGTTATCGCCCCCTGCGAACAATGATCGATGCCGAAACGGCTTTGGCCTTCAACGTGGTCCAGCACGTCTATGGCATTCCGGTTCGGACCCAGATTGAAATGGCGCCGCTTTTTGCCGCCCTGCTTGCGGAAGGAAGTCTCGCGTGGCGGAAAAAGCGTGTCGAAGAAATCGAGGAAGCCTCACAGAGGCTCCAAGACCTTGGCGGCGGCCACAACTCGTATGTTTTTTCCGCTTGGCGCGTGGATGACGGAACGGCCGCGGAAAGAGAGTCGATTGCCAAACTGGATCTCTTTGGCGTGGAAGCGTCGGAGCAAGCATTTGACTGCGGGTACGACCGCTCCGTGAACAATCCGTTCGCCGACTATATTGAGGAACTCGCGCGCCAAACCGAAGCGGCAACCATTTCCTTTGATAAAGACTTCGGTTGGAAGACAAGTGAGGGGTTGCCGAAGTACCGGATCGCAAGTGATGTCATCACCGGCCTGACCGGCGATGATCCCGATGCGGAATACGCGCTCTTGCGCGGGCACGTCAAACTCAAAGACATTCCCGAAGAACTTCTGGGTGATGACAAAGCCGAAGAGCGTATTGCTTGGATGATTGCCTCCATTCCTGACGACGAGCTTTCTGAAAGGCAAGCGGAACGCGATGAATTGCTGGCCCTTATTGGGCTCGACAAAACAAGCGAACCTTCTGCGACGTCAAATGAATCCAAGGGAGGTGAAAATGCCTGATCTTCGGCTCACACATCACGCAGAGAAGCGCATGAATCAGCGAGGTTTCCGCAAGGATGATATCGATCTCCTCATCAGTGCGGCCACGCGTGTCGCTGATGACGCCTATTTTCTCACAGACCGTGCCGCCGCACGGGAAATCGAAAAACGAAAGCGCGAAATTCAACAACTCGAACGATTGCGCGGCAGCAAGATAATCGTCGAGGACGGTGCCCTGATCACGCTCTATCACGCCGCTCCGAAATCTCGTCGCAGAAAGCACAGGAGATTGTCATGAAACTCCACGCCAATGAGGAAATGGTGCAGGTGTTCCTACCGGCGCACTTCGTTGAGGCCCTTCTCCGGATGCACACTGCCCTGGATACGGACGTCGCTGGCACGCTTGAAGCGAGCATCGCGAGTCAACGCAAGCCGCTTCCGCGCGGCGGCTATGTGAAGCCCACGGAGCCACGCGCTGCCCCGCAAGGCAAGTATGCGGCAGAGTTCCTTGGCACATCATTCGGCGCGCAGACTTTACCTGAGGTCTTTGCGAAAATGGTAGACATCACAGCCAGGATTGCCCCGGACGCACTTGACGAATTAGCTGCGATGAGCGGGCGCACGAGGCGGTACGTGGCCCGAAAACCAGAGGCAATCCACCCCGGAAACACCGACCTTCCGGTAATAAAAACGGCATCAGGTTGGTGGATCAGCAAAAACATTGGACGGGAAGACTTGGAACGCGGGATTCGAGCTCTGTGCCGCGCGGCAAATCTTACTTTCGGTGTCGATGTGAAACTCCGCTAATCTCTGTGCGTTCCGTGAGTGCGAAATCCAAGGAATGTGTGTCGCCGATAGAAATGTCGGACTGTAGGTCGGCGCTTATGGCGTCGGCCCCGGTTTGCGCCGGTTCTGGCAGTTCAGAGCGCGGCGTATCGCTTGGCTGTTCGCATGTGCGGCCCGCTGCTGCGCGGAATGCGGGCGGCTATTGGCAAGTACTCGGTCCATGTTCTGGAGCATAGCCTGAAGCTCAGTATCGGGGCGGTTGGCTAGTTCAAATATCGTCACAAGATGCATCTCATCCTCCGGCTGTTTTTCCAGCCCGACCACCGGGCCTTTCGCCCCCCCCGTCACATGCTCGCCGGTAAAGGCCTGTGATCGGGCGTTCGGAAAAATCAGTGAAGGTTTGAGATGATGCGCTTTCTTGCTGGCGGGTGTTCGTGTCTGGCCAACCTAGCTTTGCGCCAGCGGCAAATAGTCGGGAACGCGGTTATCCAACCATTGCCTTGACTGTCTCCAATGCGAATAGATACAAAAAAATGGTTGCCAGGAGAGCTCCGAGCGGTTCGCTTAAGTGACTAATATGGATGGTTAAAAGTGAAATATGGCCGAGCACGAAGTCCGGATTGACTGGAATACCATTAGACAACCCTTAGAGTTACTTGTTGATCGGGTGCCTGAGGACTTAAACGGTGAGCACGCCTTCCGCATGGTCAGCCAAGCGCAAGCAGTTCCCGTAGCCAACAGTATGGCTGCCTGGTTTAATTCGGGCAAACCCGGCACTCCGGATGGTCACTCCAATGCCGCAGTGCGAGCTTCTATTTATAACCAATCAATCTATGCCCAACAGATCATCGCCTTCTGCTGCGTTACTCGACTGGCTTGCTTCGAGCATGCCAAAATCGCGCTTCAAGCGATTGATGAAGGCTACGGCTTAGTTCCGCTGTCTCTTATTCGTGGTTTGATCGAAAGGGCGGCACTAGCGGAAAGCGTTCGCTCAAAACTCGCAGAGCCATGGCGCGAGGCAGCAAAGGCCAAGGGTTTTCACGAAGTTCTTTACGAAACCAAGATCGGAGAAATGATCGGAAAAAGCCTTTATGGCACTCGCGTCGATTGGCATAAGCTCGCCCAATCTGATTTTACGAAATCCAAAAATCGAGAGCTGGTATATAAGCCCAAGGAAAACTATCTCGATGTTTCTGCCGGACAAATACTGAACCATATCGACAAGTTGAATAAACGAGCTCCCGGTTGTCGGCTCGCATATGACGTCTTGTGCGAATTCCTTCATCCTAATGTTGGTGATCTCTTTGCTACCACGACAAAGGCTACTTCGACTTATGACGCTTGGGGCACACGCCATCTAAAGAGAGAGTTTTCTGTCGGTCGACATGACTTTTATGGCACTCCAGACTTGGTTGAATGCCTGCACAAGACGCTGGATGTTTCGCGAACCATAGTTGAGCTTTTGCCGGACATATTCTCAGAACTCGATACGCATGCGAAAGATATTGGCGCATTGAACCGCAAGTCGATGCATCGTGTCAGGAAAAAGCAGAAGCACCTTTTTCGCGGCAAGGATTTGTGTCCGTGCCTATCAGGTCGCTCGGTGAAAACTTGTAGAGACTGAAGCGACGGTCCGCTTGCGGTTGTCTAGCACAGTTTTTTTGTGCTCCGTGGGCTTGGTTGTGATCGCGTCCATGCTGCGGGGCAAGCGCAGACGCTAAATCATGCTGTTTGCGATCCGAGCGCCGGATAAGTGCAATCCGCTACACCTACTGCTCGTCAGCCAGTCGCGCCTGCGCTTGCTCAACGCCTTCTTCGACAAGGCGCCTGAATTTTTCTTTGAGCTCGTCGGCGCTCGCTGTTTCCAGCCCCAGGGCAACACCTGCGGCCATATAGGCCTGGTGCCTGACGAAATCATCAATATGCGGCTGTTCACTGCCAAGTAGTCCGACATCGGCCGCAGCGCTGTCGCCGCTATAAGCAACAAAATTGGCAATACCCATATTTGCCTGATCGCCAAGAACTTTGCGGTAGATCAGAAATCCCCGCACCATCTGTCTGCCATCAGCACTCATGGAACAGAATAGGTTGATTGCGTAACGGAGGATTTCAGGCTCATCGTAACCATCAGAGAGTGGAGATGA
>NZ_JBQFMH010000036.1:0-5818 GCF_056531745.1 Ruegeria sp. L12 | reverse complement strand
TCAAAACGCGGCGTAAATTGAAACTACAGCGAGCCTGAGCCTCCAAAGCCAATCAACCGCTCGTGTTCCAAATCATTTGATGACAGACAGTCACAGCGAACATTTGATAGTCCACAATAAGGAGCGAACGGCGGCTGTTCGGACAAAGCTGACGTCTTTCGGCCCAGATGAATTACGTATAAATGGTCAAACCGGGAACTCTGCTGGTTTCAGCGCCAAGCTTTGTCGCAACTAACTTTATTGAGTCGCCTGGCGCTCTTTTTCCGGCCAGAATTCATCCACCACGACATATGCGATGATTACAAAAAAAGCGGCGCTGGCAACTTGCAATACGCGAGTGATGCTCTTGACGTCAGCCTCGTCTGAAAATGGTGCAACCGAACCGCCATATACAATCAGAGCTGTTGTAATAGCGGAACCGGCGGCGGCGGCGAGCGGTACTTTTGACTTTCCAAGTGCTCCGAGTGTTAGGCAAAAGAAAAAACACAGCAGAATGGGAGTGAGAATAACCGGAGCTATTACGTTTATTTCATAGCATATGATGGATACTGCCGCCCCCAGTAGGTTTGCCGTCAGCATTGCTTTTGCGACGGTTTTGCCGGCGGCAGGCATTGCCGCAAGTTGCTGGCTCAGCAGGGCGACAAAGAACAGAACCAGTAGTGCAGATGAGCCGGAAACAAAAAACGCTATGGCAAACGGAACTGTGACAAGCGACATCCTGACTATTCGACGATGTGGATCGAAGTTCGGCGACGATGCGGCCTTCTTTTGAGCGGGCGTTTGAGGTTCAGCGGGTATCAACACGAACATCAGCGTCGATACGAAGCCTGCAAATAGCAGGTTCAACGGTATCCAGTACACGAGCACCAAAGCCAGATCCTGTGATTGCAGAACCAAGTTCGGGATCATCAATGCTCCCATGAGAGCGATGACACCCGGCAATACTCCGGCACCGGAAACTGACCACATGAAAGAAAGGATTATTCCAATGGCCACGAGGATGAGGAACACAAGAGGATATGGTGAGAAGATTGACGACATCAGGAATGAAATGAACATCAATCCAATTGAGAACACAAACAGCTTACCAAATGCCGCCAACGGCAATGCGGCAGGCGCTTGCAGAAATAGGGCGGTGAACACTGCCCCGACAACGGCAAGTGGCCAACCAAGAAACAAGCCCAAGGAAAAGACGCCGGTAACACCCACCGCTAGCCGGGCGACAGAGCGCTGGTCCTCAGTACGCATAGGAGAGGATTGAAACCAAGCGGATGTAGGTGCGGCCTACGAGGTTCAGCAGCGAGTTGTCACTCAGATACATAATCACATCGGCCTGCCCGTTCAGTTGAAAGCGAAGATCATCTTCGGCACTTCCAGCTTCATAGCCGGGCAGAACGATCCTGACCGGAAACCTTTCAGGCTCCCGCAAAAATCCCTTGGTGCTTGGCGGGCTCGCCAATTGCCCTGGCTCATCACCGCCACTTAGGGAAACAGCAGCACTAAAGCTCTCAATGACGCCCGGAACAATCTTACCAGGATGCATATCCAACACCACATCAACCGGAGACCCTATCGAAGCTCTTCCCAGGTTGTTCTCGGTAAAATACGCCTCGATCCAGACGTCAGTTGCATCCAGAAACGTCAGCAGATCCTGACCGGATCGCGCATACGTTCCTGGGGCTATCAGCAGATTAGAGATGACGCCTGTCGCCGGAGCACGCAGTTCAGTCCATTCAAGGTTGAGTTCTGCGTCCGCCAAGGCCGCCAACGCGCGCTGGATTTTCGGGTTTTCAATCCCGTCATCACCGAGCCTTTGCTTTGCTTTTTCCAGATCAGCTTGTGCGTTCTCAAAGTTTGCCTCAGATTCTGCTAGTTGTCCTCGTGCATCATCGGCCTTTGAGACGGCAATCAACCCTTTCTTTTCGAGCGCAAACACACGTTCCGTCTGAATGCGCATCGTATCCAGATCGCTCTGCGCCCTTGCGAGTTTGGCTTGTGCCGCACTTACCTCTGCCGACGACGCACCCACCTCCTGGGTCGCCGCTTCAAGATCAGCTTCCGCCTTTGAACGCTCGATTTCGTAGGGCCTGGAATCTATTCGAACCAGAACATCACCTGCCGAAACGACTTGGCCGTTTTCTACCAAAACTTCCGTTACCGTTCCGGTCACCTGAGGTACGATTTGGGTGGCCACAGCTTTTACTCTGGCGTTCCCGGTAAATGGCGTTTTTCGATCAGCGACCAGATACCAGACAAGAAAAATCAAAATGACAGCCAAGGTTGTCCATATCGTCTTTCTCATTTCGCCGCACCTTCAACAGTGCCTTCTGCTTCAGGCGAGGTATCAATCCAAACCTTGAACAGCTCATAGAAGACAGCAAAGAGTACTGGCCCCATAAAGACGCCGATTAAACCGTACGCCATCATACCTCCGAGAACACCGATAAGGATGACCAACATGGGAGTCTCAAGGCCCTTTGAAATGAACACGGGTCTTAGGAAACTGTCCATTATCATGACGGGAACGGCCAGTATGGTGAAGATCAAAGCAGTTCCGCCGGACATAGAACTCCACGCGTAGATAATAACGGGTAAAAGAACCAATCCGGGCCCGATTTGGATAATCGAGAGTATCAGGCAGATAAATGCCAGCGTGGCTGCCGAAGAAATCCCAAACAAAGCCAACAATATCCAAACGAAAACCGCCTGAATGGCTGCTACGCCAATCACGCCTTTTGTCACATTCCGGATCGTTGCGCCTGCCAGTGTTACGAATTCACCGCCGCGTGGTGCGAAGACACGGTTGGCAAAGCGCTGAAGACCCAGGACCAAATTTGGCCCGGGGCTGAACAAAGCCCCCATAATCAAGACGGACAGTGCTAAGCCAAGCAGCCCTATTCCGATGCCCAGCACCTTTCCGAAGAGCGATTTGGTGATCTCGAGGATTTGCGCGCCATATTTTGCAAGCGCGCCGTCAAGATTGCGCTCAAACATTCCCCAGACTTCGGCTATTTTG
The DNA here is from genome assembly GCF_056531745.1 of Ruegeria sp. L12. Lineage (NCBI taxonomy): Bacteria > Pseudomonadati > Pseudomonadota > Alphaproteobacteria > Rhodobacterales > Roseobacteraceae > Ruegeria > Ruegeria sp. L12. The sequence goes on along the minus strand of NZ_JBQFMH010000036.1, from coordinate 2,802 downwards.
TCTCCCACCAAGGGCAACTCCTTGAGACCCTCGGGCGCAGGTGGGACTTTCAACTCACCTTTGTCTGCTTGTTCTGCGAATTCAGACCCAAGTTCTGCGGCACCAGACACCGCGGTAGCGACTGGCCCAAGGGTCAGAACAAGGCCCAACAAAACCAAGATCGTCGTGGCAAGTTTTTTCCGTCCTCCCAGTTTGGACTGAAGCCAATCAAATGCCGGATAAAGCGCCACACAGAGGATCGTTGCCCAGATAACTACACTCGCAAGCGGGGCCACCATGACCAGGGCGCTGTAGAGGAATAGTCCGAGAAAGAGCAATCGTATCGCTAGATCGACAATCTTTGCGTCCTGTGTCTTTTCCATTCCATCCCTCCTTATGTTTTTCGAATGTTACACTCAAAAAACATAATATGTATATTTTTTTGAATTTTAGTGATCATCTATCAGCTTGAAGACACAAATAAATCCGGGCCTGGGCTTGAGATGCCCAGTCAAACCAATGCCTGGGCATGAACTCGATTTGGCCAAATTGAGATAGTCTATTTGTCCGCTTTATTGTCGTCTTGGGACAAGATTGTATCTGCAACTGTGGTCGCTGCGGTCACGAAGACACCGAGACCTACTATGATGTATACCATTGTGAAGATCTTTCCTGCCGCGGTTTCAGGTGAGAAGTCACCAAACCCCACGGTCGAAATTGTCACCACAGAAAAGTAGATTGAGTCGAGCCAACTCCAACCTTCGACAAAGTGGTAAAAGACCGAGGCCCATAAAATCATTCCAATTGTGAAGGCAAGAATGCCTTTCACTCTACCGTCTTTGAAAGCGATGCCCATCCCACGTGTTATTCTTGTTAGTGAGTTCATCGTGTCCTCATCATATAATGAATTCACATATAGCAGTAATTGTATGAATCTGGGAAATTGAAAAGTTCGGGCCACCAGCAGTTCGAGAAGTGATCAATGCCGAATGGTTCACCACAACCGAGCAGGCCCAGATCGTCATCTACCACTGGCTCAAGCAGTACGATCATACCCGCCCTCACCAGGCGCTCAACATGCGTCCACCAGTGTCGGGAACCATATTAGAAAAACGCCAAACCAATGGCCCAGATACAGGGGGCTAGACAACTATTCATCCGAAAAACGAACTCTGCTTTGGGCTCACTGCCGATCTTCGGGTAGAGGTAGCGTGCGTCCTAGGCCAGCCAGGGGCTGATGGCCATTGTGAGGACAATGCCGCCGATTGCCAAGCGAGATTGCCGGTAGCCTGATGTCCGTGCGGCGATCCAGGCAATACAATCGCCAGTCTACCTTTTGTTTATGGAAGGCTTCTAATGAAGAGGCTATTTCAATCGCTTTCCAAGGACGCAACGCTTGGCAGTGTCTTTCAGGTGTTTCCAGAAAATCTCGCTCACTGGTGCGAGTTTGAAAATCTTGTCATGCGGGGAGGGATTGAGCTTTCCGGCGCCGAGCGTGAACTAATTGCCGCCTACGTTTCCGGTTTGATTTCCTGCTTCTATTGTCACGATGCCCATACCGTATTTGCTCGCGCCAATGGCACTGAACCAATGGTGGTTGAGGCGCTGATGGACGACCAATGCTCGGCACCAGTTGATCACCAGATGGAGCCCGTCCTCGCCTACGTTGCGAAACTCACACTTTCACCCTCCCGTATGACGGAAGCAGTCGCACAAACAGTCTATGAAGCGGGATGGTCGGAGCACGCGCCATTCGATGCGATTCAGGTCTGCGGTGTCTTCAATTTGGTGAACTGCCTAATAGAGGGAACTGGTATCAGTAGGGTTTCCAGAGACTCAGGAACGCTCGGTGAGCAAACGTTTGCAAAGTTCACAAGCAGTTCGTTCTACACCGATTTTGGTATAGCCAACGGGTTAGACGTCTGAAAATACCGAGTCTGCTCCGGGCTCTCTGCGGACTTCGGATGCGATGCGGGATTCTTTGCCCTCAATCCAACTACCCTGATGAGGACGGCCCAAAAGCCACTTTGGATGTACCCCGCGATATTGCGGATGCAACCTTCTTTCCGGACATTCGCCGTGAGCGCAAAATCTGGAAGCAATTGAATTCATACATCGCTGACAAAGCCGACCTTTAGCGCACAACGATCTTTTTGCGCGATTTCGTCGAATATCGGGAACCTTTCTGCCCGTCCTGCATCCAATGAAACAGGAGCGCGCAAATGCGCATCCTAAGAAAACCTTGGAAAGGACGTTACCATGTTTGGCAAAACCGCAATTGCCGCTGGATTTATCATAGCAACTTCACTCGCCGCCAACGCGCAGGATGAGCAAGCCCTCGCGACGGCCCCCGCCGGTGAACCCTATGTGAAAGTGAGCGATGTTCTTCCCCTGCCCGAGTTCATCCCCGGTCTGGGAACGCTTTTCGTCGACCCCACCACACTCCCAGCGGGACCCTTCCTGGCGTATGATCGCGACGGCCGATTGTCCGCGACGGTTTACATGACACCGTTGGACGATCTGCAGAACGGAACATCGTTTGACGGCCTGAACATCGGATCACACACCGTCAGTTTCACCGATATTTATTTCAATGCAGGGCATCCCGGCGTGGATAAGCCGCACGCACATGTGGTTCTGTTTCACGATGAAAACGCCAAGGAGCGTCTGGCCGAATGATCTGCACGCGACGCCATGCTGTATGGCTCGGCGGATGCGCAATCGCATCCGTCGCCGGTTCGCGGGACGCATTCTCTCAACCGACCACTACGATTGAAATGCGTGGCATCCAGCTTGGCGAGCGCATCTGGTATCATCCTGTTG
>NZ_JBQFMH010000035.1:2500-6170 GCF_056531745.1 Ruegeria sp. L12 | reverse complement strand
TGGTTGCGGGAGCAGGATTTGAACCTGCGACCTTCAGGTTATGAGCCTGACGAGCTACCGGGCTGCTCCATCCCGCGACACTTTGCGTTGGTCTACCGCCTATTCGGCTACTTGAGACCATTGTTGGCCTATCGCTTACGCTGCTTGAGGCCAGGGTCGGTAATTTTGATATCGTATTAGAGAGATTGGGGATTTTTCTAGGTTTGGCGGTGACCTACTCTCCCGGGGCTTAAGCCCAAGTACCATTGGCGCGGCAGTGCTTAACTTCCGGGTTCGGTATGGGACCGGGTGTTTCACTTGCGCTATGACCACCAAACCGAGGAAAATCCCCGTCGCTCTTTTTGCAGTGCAAAAAGGCGACGCGCGGCAGGCAGCGTATTCGCGAAGCGAATGCGCGTTGCCGCACGGTTGTTATGTCACCCCTTACGGGGTTTCACATCAATCAACGTTGTCCAACTCAAGGTCGGTGTATGCTTCTGGTTTGATTTGTCTTTCCATTACTGGATCAAATCAAGCCTATCGGGCGATTAGTACCGGTCAACTGAACGCATTACTGCGCTTACATCTCCGGCCTATTGACGTGGTGGTCTTCCACGGCCCTCAGGGAGACCTTGTTTTGAGGGGGGCTTCCCGCTTAGATGCCTTCAGCGGTTATCCTGTCCGATCATAGCTACCCAGCACTGCCGTTGGCACGACAACTGGTCCACCAGTGGATCGTTCACCCCGGTCCTCTCGTACTAGGGGCAACTCCTCTCAAGTCTCCTACACCCACGGCAGATAGGGACCGAACTGTCTCACGACGTTCTAAACCCAGCTCACGTACCTCTTTAAACGGCGAACAGCCGTACCCTTGGGACCTGCTCCAGCCCCAGGATGAGATGAGCCGACATCGAGGTGCCAAACACTGCCGTCGATATGGACTCTTGGGCAGTATCAGCCTGTTATCCCCGGCGTACCTTTTATCCGTTGAGCGATGGCCCTTCCACTCGGGACCACCGGATCACTATGGCCGTCTTTCGACTCTGCTCGACTTGTCAGTCTTGCAGTCAGGCTGGCTTCTGCCATTGCACTCAACGAGCGATTTCCGACCGCTCTGAGCCAACCTTCGCGCGCCTCCGTTACGCTTTAGGAGGCGACCGCCCCAGTCAAACTACCCGCCACGCAGGGTCCCGGATCCGGATAACGGACCGCGGTTAGACATCAAGAGTGCGAAGGGTGGTATCTCAAGGGAGGCTCCACAGGGACTTGCGTTCCTGCTTCAAAGCCTACCACCTATCCTGCACATCACAATCCTGATGCCAGTGCGAAGCTGTAGTAAAGGTGCACGGGGTCTTTCCGTCTAACCGCGGGAAGCCTGCATCTTGACAGGCAATTCAATTTCGCTGAGTCGATGTTGGAGACAGCGGGGAAGTCGTTACGCCATTCGTGCAGGTCGGAACTTACCCGACAAGGAATTTCGCTACCTTAGGACCGTTATAGTTACGGCCGCCGTTTACCTGGGCTTCAATTCAAGGCTCTCACCTCTCCTTTTAACCTTCAGGCACCGGGCAGGCGTCAGACCCTATACGTCGTCTTGCGACTTCGCAGAGCCCTGTGTTTTTAATAAACAGTCGCCACCCCCTGGTTTGTGCCCCCAGCCCCTAGTTGCCTAGGAACCGGGCCTCCTTCTCGCGAACTTACGGAGGTATTTTGCCGAGTTCCTTCAACATCGTTCTCTCAAGCGCCTTGGTATGCTCTACCAGTCCACCTGTGTCGGTTTAGGGTACGGTCTGATGGAGGGCTATTTCCAGGAACCACTCAGCAGCCCAATCAATCCGATAAGATTGAACTACACCTGTGATCCGTCACATCCTCCTGGCCTAGGAATATTAACCTAGTTCCCATCGCCTACGCCTTTCGGCCTCGGCTTAGGGGCCGGCTTACCCTGCTCAGATTAGCTTTAAGCAGGAACCCTTGGACTTTCGGCGAGAGTGTCTCTCACACTCTTTGTCGCTACTCATGTCATCATTCTCACTAGTGATCTCTCCACCGGATGGCTCACGCCCCGGCTTCATCGAAAGCTCCAAATATCCTCCAAGGCGTTCCGAAGAACGCTAAAGAGGATAGGAACTATGTCACACTACGCTCTGCTACCGATGCTTACGCATCCCTAGACTTCGGCTCATGGCTTGAGCCCCGTTACATCTTCGCCGCAGGACAACTTATTTAGACCAGTGAGCTGTTACGCTATCTTTAAAGGATGGCTGCTTCTAAGCCAACCTCCTGGTTGTTTTGGTCGTCCCACCTGCTTTCCCACTTAGCCATGAATTGGGGGCCTTAGTCGTAGGTCAGGGTTGTTTCCCTCTCCACTACGGACGTTAGCATCCGCAGTGTGTCTGCCATCTAGTACTCCCGGGTATTCGGAGTTTGGTTAGGATCAGTAAGCCTGTGGGGCCCCATTACCCATCCAGTGCTCTACCCCCCGGGGTATTCGGATGACGCTCTACCTAAATAGATTTCGCAGAGAACCAGCTATCTCCGAGTTTGATTGGCCTTTCACCCCTAGGCACAGCTCATCCCGATCCTTTTCAACGGATGTGGGTTCGGTCCTCCAGTAAGTGTTACCTTACCTTCAACCTGGCCATGCCTAGATCACTCGGTTTCGGGTCTGATCCCACGAACTCATGCGCCCTATTAAGACTCGCTTTCGCTACGCCTACACCTAACGGCTTAAGCTTGCTCGTGAGACCAAGTCGATGACCCATTATACAAAAGGTACGCCGTCAGCTCGCAAGGAGCCTCCGACTGATTGTAGGCGTTCGGTTTCAGGTACTGTTTCACTCCCCTCGTCGGGGTGCTTTTCACCTTTCCCTCACGGTACTGGTTCGCTATCGGTCAGCAAGGAGTACTTAGCCTTCGAAGGTGGTCCTCCGATCTTCAGACAGAATTTCACGTGTTCCGCCCTACTTAATACGTCCGTCAAAGCTTAGAATACGGGGCTGTCACCCGCTATGGCCATGCTTCCCAACATGTTCTTCTCACTTATCTGGCTCGGCTGGTCCCCGTTCGCTCGCCGCTACTAGGGGAGTATCAATTGATTTCCTTTCCTCCGGGTACTTAGATGTTTCAGTTCCCCGGGTTTGCTCTTAAAACCCTATGTATTCAGGTCTTAAGTACCTGTTTAAACCCCATATTGAGTATCAAAGATAACAATATGAAGCTTTCAGGTGGGTTGCCCCATTCAGAGATCCATGGATCAAAGCTTATTCTCAGCTCCCCATGGCTTATCGCAGAGTATCACGTCTTTCATCGCCTCTTGCTGCCAAGGCATTCACCAAACGCCCTTCTCGCGCTTGATTTGATCCAGAAAGAGAAAGACACGACCTTTTTATCCTACCGCCTATTCGGCTACTTGAGGACATGAACTCTTCCGGCCTTCGGCCTTCACAGTTCGGGGGTCGGATCGATCGAGACCGCCCAGCTGGTAACTAAAGGCAGTCATTCTTCTGAACCAAAAGCATACTTTCCCGCCTTCCATCCTGGAACCCATGCTGCCGATGTCGGTCGGCCCCACATGGAGAATGGAAGACAATGCATGATCATTTAGTGCCGGTCATCCTTGCGGGTGACTATCGGCGGCGATCATGCGGGTTAGTGTACTTGACTTGGACAACTCTGTTCGTTTCAGCCG
>NZ_JBQFMH010000034.1:0-7859 GCF_056531745.1 Ruegeria sp. L12 | reverse complement strand
CATCAAAACGCGGCGTAAATTGAAACTACAGCGAGCCTGAGCCTCCAAAGCCAATCAACCGCTCGTGTTCCAAATCATTTGATGACAGACAGTGGCGTTATGCATTGATTTAGTCAATATACCTAATTCTCATTATCTATTTGCCCTATAAAGGAATCCAACACAAGGTTGGGTATCGCTCCTGCATCGCCACACCTGTTAAAGAAGAATAACCGTGAAGGCATCGAACCTTTTCTATCAAAGTCGCGCGCGCCGCCCCGAAGTTGATCGCGCAGAAGGAATCTATATTTGGGGAAAGAACGGCCAGCGTTATATAGATGGTTCGTCCGGGGCGATGGTCAGTAATATCGGCCATTCAAACCCTAATGTTCTGGCTGCGATGCAAGCGCAGATGGACAGCGCAACCTTTGCCTATCGTTTACATTTTGAAAACGCCGCAGCCGAAGACCTGGCCACAGAAATTGTAGATCGCACACCGGAAGGCTTGGATAAGGTTTTTTTTGTTTCGGGTGGGTCCGAGGCCATGGAATCCTGCGTGAAGTTCGCGCGACAATGGGCGGTTGCTGGGGGGCAAGCCAGTCGGTGGAAAGTCATTTCGCGCTTTCCATCCTATCACGGTTCAACGTTGGGCGCGTTGGCGATTACCGGATACGGGCCGCTGACAAACGCGTTTGGGCCGCTTTTCAATGAAATGCCGAAAATTCCTGCGCCAACTTGCTATTTGGACCGCGACAACCTCTCTGACCACGACCGTGGTCTAAAGTATGCCGAGATGCTCAGGGATGAGATCATTGCCCAGGGGCCTGACACTGTTTTGGCCTTTGCTATGGAACCGGTGGGCGGTGCATCTACCGGCGCGCTAGTTGCGCCCGACAGCTATTACGGTCGGGTGCGTGAGATCTGCGACGAGTTTGGCGTCATGCTGATCATGGATGAGGTCATGTCAGGTGTTGGACGCACTGGTACGTTCTTAGCATCGGAGCACTGGAACATCCGCCCCGACCTTGTGGCACTGTCCAAGGGATTTGGTGCGGGCTATGCCCCGTTGGGGGCCATGATCGCCGACGAAGCGATGGTTGAAACCGTGCTGGACAGCGGCGGGTTTGCCCACGGCCACACTTATGCCGGCAACCCGCTTGCATGTAGCGCCGGATTGGCGGTTCTGAACGAGATCGACCGACTGGACCTGATGACCAATGCGCGGATCATGGGCGAAATCCTGATGGCGGGGCTCATGGACCTCATGGCGCGTCACCCGTTCATCGGTGATGTGCGGGGAAAAGGCCTGCTAACCGCCTTTGAAATGGTCTCGGATCGGGACACTATGTCACCATTGCCCAAGGACATGAACGCCTACGAACGGTTGGTAGAAATCTGCTACAAGCGCAACCTGATCACTTATTCGCGCCGAACCCGCGGCGGTATAGAGGGCGATCATTTCCTGATTTGCCCGCCTTTGATCGTCACCGAACCGCAGATCAACGAAATACTGAATATACTTGACGACAGTCTCCGGGACTTCGCCCGTGAATGCGCATAGGGGGTCTGACACATGGCGCAAAAGATTATCTTGACTTGCGCTGTGACGGGCTCGATTCACACGCCGAGCATGAGCCCACATCTGCCTGTTTCGCCCGACGAAATCGCCAAGTCTGCAATCGAGGCAGCGGAAGCCGGTGCATCTGTTTTACATCTGCATGCGCGCGACCCGGACACCGGCCGCCCAAGCGCGGATATCAAAGTCTTTCGCCAGTTCCTGCCAAGGATCAAGGACGCGAGTGATGCCGTTATTAACTTGACCACGGGTGGCAGCTCACAGATGAGTGTGGAACAACGGCTTTCGGCCCCTGTAGAACTGGCGCCAGAGATGTGTTCGCTCAACATGGGCTCCATAAATTTCGGCCTCTTCCCGATGAAGGATCGCTATTCCGATTGGACCCATGATTGGGAAGAGACCTTTCTGGAGAACACGCGCGACACTGTGTTTAAGAATACATTCCATGACATAGAAACCGTGTTTCGAATGCTGGGCGATGCCGGTGGAGCGCGGTTTGAATGTGAATGTTACGATGTGGGGCACATTCAGACGCTCGCCTTCTATCTGAAACAAAAGCGCATTGTACCACCGGTCTTTCTGCAATTTGTGATGGGAGTACTGGGCGGGATCGATGCCAGCCCACACAGCCTGATGTATTTGAAGGAAACGGCTGACCGACTGTTGGGCGACGCCTATGAGTTCTCGGCACTTGCCGCTGGGCGACAGCAGATGCCACTGGGCGCGATGAGCGCCATTCTAGGCGGGCATGTTCGTGTAGGTCTTGAAGACAGCCTGATGATCGGGCGCGGGCAGCTTGCAACCAGCAACGCCCAACAAGTCACTAAAATTCGATCCGTTCTGGAAGAACTGGGATACGAGATCGCAACACCTGATGAGACGCGCGTGATGCTCGGTCTCAAAGGAGCAGATAAGGTGGGGTTCTGACACTTGAAAGTCTTTTCTGATCAGGAACGGCAAGGCCAGCATAATCCTAGCGGGTTTCTGGTAAACGGTGTGATGCAACCCAACCCCGAAAAACCTGAGCGGTTGGAGCGCCTGCTTGCAGGCGTCGCGGCAGGCGGTCACGCGGTGTACACGCCAACTGATCATGGCCTAGCTCCGATCGCAGCGGTACACACCCCGGCCTACTTGAAGTTCCTGTCGACGGTCTATGAACGGTGGGCACGCATTCCCGACGCCACGCCCGAGATTTTCCCGAACGTCCACCCGGATCGCCGCACGGCCAGCTATCCCTTATCGGCAGTTGGTCAGGCGGGATTTCATGTCGCTGACATGTCCTGCCCCATCGGCGCGCACACCTGGGAGGCAGTGCGTTGGTCCGCAAACTGCGCCGTGAGCGCAACCCAAGCAGTATTGGACGGGGACAATGTGGCCTATGCGCTCTGCAGGCCACCGGGTCATCATTGCTTTAGCGATCTAGCCGGCGGTTTCTGTTATCTCAACAACAGCGCTATCGCTGCTCAATTCTTGCGGCAAACCCACGACCGAGTGGCGATTATCGATGTTGACCTGCACCACGGCAACGGAACGCAAGGCATCTTTTACGAACGCAACGACGTGTTCACCCTGTCCATCCACGCGGACCCGGCGCGGTTCTATCCGTTTTTCTGGGGCCACGCTCATGAGGTCGGAGAAGGCGCAGGCCATGGTTATAACTTCAACATGCCGCTTCCGCGCGGTACCGGCGATGACGGCTTTCTTAACGGGCTGTCGAGCGGTCTGACCCATGTCAGGAGCTTTGCACCAGGCGCCATCGTCATCGCGCTCGGTCTCGATGCTTTTGAAGGGGACCCATTCGGAGGTCTTGCCGTCTCAACACCTGGTTTTTCCGAAATTGCAAAGATGCTCTCAGCGCTGAATCTACCCACCGTGATAGTGCAGGAAGGAGGTTATCTTTGTGATGAGTTGGGCGACAATTTACATGCATTCCTGCGGGGCTTCGAGGGCGACGTGGAATGACAAACTGGGTAACATCAGAAAACCGTCGAGTACCGGACGCATGGATTGACTATAACGGCCATATGAATCTGGCTTATTACGTCATGGCCTTTGACGAGGCCCTGGATGTCATGCTGGATCAAGAGCTTGGCGTTGGCCCAAGTTACGCGAAGGCTTTCAATGCCGGACCGTTTGTACTCCAAAACCACGTCCACTATCTGGGTGAGCTATTGGTAGGCGAAGAGTTCTTTTGCCAGTTTCTAATGCTGGATGCCGACGTTAAACGTCTGCATATCGCGGGATCGATGATAAAGCTGAAAGATCAAACAACTGTCTGCGTGAGGGAGCAGGTACTCGTGAACGTCGATCACGGCACACGCCGCTCCGTCCCTTATCCGGTCGACATTCAAAACCGAATCGCCACTTTGATGGCTGAACACAAACCGATCGCCCGCCCTGCTCAAGTTGGAAGTCCAATCGGATTGATAAGACGATAATGGATCCGACGAACGGTCGTAGCCACCTCAGAACACACCCCGAAAATCCAAAATAGGGAGGAACCCGATCCAAGCAAGAATAACCCGTGAATAAAATTGCACTGCAATTTGTGTTCGCATAGTGTGACCAAACGCAACAATTCACAGCGGTCAGTAAAAGAAGCCAACGTAAAGAAGAACCGCAAACTGGGAGAAATCTAGATGAAATTCAAAAACGTTACCAAAGGCCTGATGCTTGGTGCCGTAAGCGCTCTAATGTCAACCGCGGCGCTGGCAGAAGACATGAAGCTGCGCTTTGCCGGTGTGTTCCCGATCGACCATCAGGGCACCAAGATGATGGAGCAGGTCGCCGCAGATGTAGCAGCGGCGAATGTGGGCCTGACAATCGAAGTTTTTCCGGCCAACCAGCTTGGGTCGGGCGAGGCGCTCTTTGAAGATGTAGCACGTGGTAACATCGATCTGGCGGCGGCATTTATCTATGCCGACACAGACCCGCGTCTGGAGTTTCTGTCGATGCCGTTCCTCGTAGGAGGCTGGGACGACATGGACAACATCATGCGCAACATGGACTCCGAGTATAATAAAATCTTGCAGGAAATCACCGACGAGTACGGTGTGCGCGTAATAGCCCAGAATCCCGAAGGGTTTGTTGGCATCGTGGCCACGCAGGAACCGACCAACTGGAACAACTTCGACGACAAAGGCATGAACATTCGTGTTTGGTCGTCGCCCGCCGTGAAATCCATGGTGGAAGCGCTTGGTTACCAGGCCACGACCATGGCGTGGGGTGATATCTTCCCTGCGATCCAGTCTGGTATTGTTGATGGCGCAATCTGCTGCACCAAAACGGCAACCTACTCGATCTTCGCGCAGTCGGATGTTGGTACGCACTTTGTCGAGTACAACTCGATCTCGGAACTGACTACGTTCTACGCGTCGCAGCGTACTCTGGACAAGTTGAACGACGAACAGCGCGCTGCACTGCAGACCGCAATGACCAAGGCGTCAGACGACTTCTTCCAGTATAACCGCGACAACGACGCGGCTTTTGGACAGAAGCTGATCGACAAAGGCTACACCATCCTGAGCCTGAACGACGAAGAGCAGGCCGCCATGGCCGCCCATATCCAGGAAAACATTTGGCCGATGATGGCCCAGAGCGTTGGCCAGGATGTGATCGACCGCCTGCTGGCCAGCAAGAACTGATAATCAGCACAATCAATCGGGCCGGCAACACTGCCGGCCCTTTCGCTATTTGCTCACTAAAAAAGAAAAAAGCGGGGGGACAGGCATGTCGATTGAGAAAGATGACATGACGACATATATCGGCGACGAAGACGCTGAAAAACCGCAGAAAATCACGGACGAACTTCCACCGATCATCGGGTATCCAATGAAAGCCATTGCATTTGTCATGCGGCAAATTGTGATGGCTTGTGGTTTCCTGATGGCTTTCACGTTTGGTGCAGTCGTCGTGATCAGATATGGATTTAGCGGCGACTTATTTGCCTATGAGGAATGGCTATTGGCCTTTTCAATCGTGGGCTTCTTCGCCGGAGCGGTTTTGGCATCTGCGCGGAACCTGCACATCAACGCAGACATCCTTGGCATCGTGATTCAAAACCCCCGGCTCATCTGGTGGCGCGGGTTCATTGTGTTGCTAGTTGAACTTATCGTGATCCTCTTTCTGGTTTGGGCCTGCTATGTATCGCTGCTTGACGACTTCTCGTTCCCACGGTTGAGGTCGACGCCGGTGTTGCGCATTCCGTTTGTCACCTGGCGTATCGCGATCATGTGCGCATTTGGCTTCATGGCGATGTTCACCGCGGCATATCTTTATGTGCATATCCGAAAGGGGCTCGGGCTTCCTTTGCGGTCCGAAACCCTTAAAGGAGCCGCGAAATGATTATCGGCGGAAGTCTTATTATTGTCTGCCTGATGCTCTTGCTGGGCGTCAGCGTCTATGTGGCGTTTGGGGCAGTTCTCATCTTTATTGCATTGGTTGGAGATCAATCCATCACGGGTTACCTACCGACTGGCGCAACCGGGATCCGCTCTTTGGTGCTGTTGGCAATTCCTCTCTTTATGATTGCCGGAGGCATTATGGAAAAAGGCCGGATCGCGGCGCCGCTGGTGGCGCTGGCCGAGATGTTCATAGGCCACATCAAAGGCGGTCTAAACGCAGCATCTGTGCTGGCCTGTGGAGTCTTCGGCTCGATCTCTGGCAGTGCGAATGCGACGCTGACTTGCATCGGCGGAATCATGATGCCGCACCTGAAAAAGGCAAATTACCCGAAGGGACAGTCCGCAGCGCTTATCGTGTCGGCAAGCCCTCTGGGTCTTTTGATCCCGCCCAGTTCATCGCACATTCTTTATGGCTGGGTAGCACAACAACACGTACTGAAGTGTTTTTTGTCTACGGTCATCCCTGCGATTATCCTGATCACGCTGTTGATCATTACCAACCAGTTTATGCTGCGGAAGTATGACGACATCCAATTGACAGATCGTCCCGATCCCTTCATGCCTGCGCTTCTGGGTCAAGGCCGTCTGGCCGGGCCTGCGCTTATGATGCCGATCATTATTTTGGGCGGTATTTACGGCGGCATCATGACACCAACCGAGGCCGCTGGCATTGCGGTATGCTATGCGATTCCGGTTGCGATCTACTTCTATCGCGGTCTTACCTGGAAAACCCTGGCGCAGACCATCCAGAACTCGGGCGTGACCATTGGCGTAGTTATGGTCATGATTTTCATGGTTCTGATCGTGTCGGACAACCTGATCTCTCAGGGCGCACCGCAACTGGCGAAGGACATGGTTTACTCTGTTTCGGACAACCCAATCATCATCCTTTTGATGATCAACGTCGTGATGATCTTAATCGGAATGCTGATGGACGACATCTCAGGCTTGCTGTTGGCGACGCCGATCCTGCTGCCGATCGCCCAAAGTGTCGGAGTTGATCCGATTCATTTTGCCGCAATCATTGGCGTAAACCTTGGGATGGCCAACATCACCCCGCCCACAGCACCACTGCTTTATCTTGGGGCTCAGATTTGCGACACGCCGGTGTCCAAGATGCTGTGGCCGACTCTGGTTTTCATAGTGTTCGCTTGGCTGCCAACGCTGATGTTGACTACGTTCATTCCTGAGCTTGCCCTGTGGCTGCCGGATCTGCTGCTCAGCCGTTGAGAGGACTGGCCGTGAACACTAAAAGGCGCCCGAATTTCGGGCGCCTTTTACGTTAGCGGACGGTCGTGTGACCAACCTGTTCCAACTTAATTACTCTGCATACTTTAGATCAAACGCGGCCGCATTTGACTTACTGAACATACAACCAGGAATGCAGACCGATCAGCGACGCGGTTACAGCGACCAAACTCAAGAGGCTGAGCGCGTCTCTATATTCTTTTGCCATTGCCTTCATCCTAATCAGGAGCTTCATTTACTCGGCTTACTTATGGGGCCATTCTCGTTCTGACTACCAAGAATTCTCGCATACTCGCTTTGCAAACTCTGCATACCAGGGCTGTTTCGCAAACTATTGAAGAGGTTGTAATCGACCTCTAACGTGCCAAGCTTATCGTGGCAGCTGATCCCTTTGGAAGTTTGCTTCAGGCCCCACAAAGTTACCAGCCTGATAACCTTGACAGAACTTGCCTTTTTCACCCACAGAAAAATCGATGGAAGCTGTCGCAACCAATAGGCCAGCTTCGAACGGTCGAAGAAGTAGGGGGGAGTTGTCTTTATTCGGATGATTCACGATAGCCGCCTGTCTGCCATCAGCACTCATGGAACAGAATAGGTTGATTGCGTAACGGAGGATTTCAGGCTCATCGTAACCATCAGAGAGTGGAGATGAG
>NZ_JBQFMH010000033.1:0-8256 GCF_056531745.1 Ruegeria sp. L12 | reverse complement strand
AAGTGTCGCGGGATGGAGCAGCCCGGTAGCTCGTCAGGCTCATAACCTGAAGGTCGCAGGTTCAAATCCTGCTCCCGCAACCAATCTTTAAGGTCGGAAATCAAACACTTAACCTCGCAGCGCACGAGGCTTTTTGCTTCGCGACAAACACAACTGGAAGCATTGTGGAAGCAAGCGGAGCGAATTGGGCCTGTGGCAACGCCGCAACAGGCTTAAGTTCACCAAAAACATGCAACGGTCGAGATGAGCCATTACCGTACACGTTGGACCAGAAATGGTGTGAGTTTCAAACCGAACATTCACTAAATTTCATTCTACTTCACTCTGTAGTGCGAGCCACCATTTCGTTGTACAGCGCTGACTACGCATTATTCGGCGGTGGCAATATCTTCAGTGGGATATGCAGTGAATCATCTACGTCACCACAACGGTGCCAATCTTTATCACTCACCACGCGGCAATAAATGGAAAAATCCGTCCGTACGTGGTCCGTAGTGATTTTTAAAATGAGATCGGTACCAGAGGGTGTAAAGCCGCCGTTCTGAGTAATCACCCAATCTACTTGGTAGTTGGATTCAGGATCGGGATTATGGATCTCGACCTGCGCTCTATAAACATCACCCGGCCTTAATCTAAGCTGGGCATCGCTCGGAATAACCAAGCTCGCGCGTCCCGTGCTATTTCGTTGAAAATCCCCTTCGTGGTATTCATTTCCGTAATTATCTGACAATCGAATTATCATAGGTGCAATGTATTCTTTTTCCATACCAATTTCTCTGTAGTGAGCTTTGATAGAGTCAATGGTGTCACCAGCATAACAGATTATCTGTTCAGCTTGGCGCGTAGAAATCGGGTTTGCATGGTACAAACGATTTCTTGGTTCGATGAGTCGTGAAAGCGTTTCCCTTGCATGCCTATCTCCTAGAGGGAAAGCTCTTTCCAGCGGTGCACGGAAATGGGCGTCGAAATGGCGAGGATTTGAGATAATTGCAATCGCCTGATCCAACATTGCGGCATCAATGGGCCTAGCGAACCTCTCTGGTTGATCTACCATACGAGCTTTAATATGGCTCCTGATACTTGAGTTCAGAAGAAAACTTCCATCAGGCAACTTGGCGTCCAAATAGTTTGATCCGTACTTCCTTTTGAACTCATCGTGTATTAATCGACGAAGCCAGACTTCGAGAACTTCAAGATGACGCTTGCAATGGTCCCGTAGGATTTCAATTCTCAGCAAATTCAATGGCATATAAAAGACTTACCGTTTTTTGATATTGGTCAGAAGCTCTAGCCCTCATTTGTTTCGAACGATACTCAAACCACAAAAACTTCCGCAACCCCATCAATATCTTGCTCCCTTGGATCAACAGAGCCCGGCAAGATTATGGTGGGGAGCTGCAGATTGTTTTATATACGGCACTGATTTATTGATCTCCATCCCCTAGCTGAAAATCCGATTTCGGGGATGTCGCACAGACTTCGCGAAGATCGCTCTCCGCGCGAAGCGGTCGCAAGTGGGCGTAATAAATGCAACCAAAACGAACGGCGGCTTAGTGGCCTCTCAAGCCAACTGATACTTCCCGCGCGCCTTGGCGAGCCTTTCTGGGAGTGGTGTAGGATTTTCTTCGATCAGCCGAACCAATACATCAGAGTGCCTCTCCAAAAACTCACCAAAGCCGTCCGCTGCTACATCGGAAATTGCAGCGCGTGTAATAAACAGTCCAATGAGTTGCGCATCCAGCTCCCGCATTTTGGCAACGCGGTTGGCTTGAATCACGTCGCAGGGCAGAACGCCTGCACAATTCTGCCAGAGGTCATTGCCGACTACGGCCTCGAACTGCTGCCAAAGCTCGTGTGTGGGCCAACGAGCGCGATTTCCGTCTGCGGTGGGCAGGCAGTAACGAATACGGCCCAACGCGTCTGTGAAGGCGTCTCCGATGATGTCATGAACATCCTGCCAGTTCCGTATCTCAAAACGGTTGCGGAGTTGCTTGGAACCAAGCCGCATCTCAAAGCGCCAGACTTGGCTTGAGGTCCGGTCGGTCAGATCAAGGGGCGGTTTGCCAATTGCTTCAAGTGCTGCGTTCCAGATGGTTAGCCATCCCATCTTGTTCTGCTGGATAACTTCGGCCCGCTTATCATAGATCGCCAATTGTCGGTTGGCGACGGCACCGGCCCGCAAGCCAATCACGCGCGCACCGCTGGATACTGTCGCGGTTTCATCAACGCCAGTGTATTCCGTGACCTTGGTGCCGGGGGGAACAACCAAGGCTTCGCGGTCGGGTTCGAACCATGGGGCCAGCAAGTCCACGGCAAAGTCAGCCCGCGCAACCCGCAACTGCGTTTCTACGTATTTGATCCCGAAGGCTTCCATACAATCGCGAAAGTGCTGCTCAGCCCCAACTATACCGCCTGTAGCGAGGCCGAAAGCACGGAAGTCGACGGTGATGCCGGGATTGTTGGGAATGCGGTCTTGTGGGTCCTGAAACAGCCACACGGCCCCGTGTTCGCCGGTATGACCAGTGAAACCCCGCGCGCCTTTGCTGGTCACGTTGAGCGACATGGAGCCAAATTCGAGGACACAATCGCCATAGGTCTCTTTTGCATGTTGCTTAGCGGATGCCAGTTCTTCTCGAAAGTTCTCTGGGATATCGGCTTGAATAGTGAATTTCAGCCCATCGAAGCCCGAATGCAGGATTGTTGCTTCCAATTGCGCTGACCTTCGCTTTTGTATTCGTGGAGGGGGGTGTTACAAGACCCCCCTCTATCGCGGCATGCCCTACCGCTGGGAGATTTGGTAATGCGAGGAAAAAGAGTGCGGGGGCTTACGCCCCCTGAGTGCCTCCGGCGGGGCAGCATTTGTTTTGGGGCCGGAGCGAAGCCGCTCCGGCGCTGCCATCACCTGGCATTGGTTTGACGGCCAATCCAAATCTCGGCGCGCTCCGCGCATTTGGCAATATTGAGCAGGTCCGAATGGTGGAAGCTGTTCGAGTTCCGCCATTCGCCGGTATCGGTCTTGTAGGCGCGGGACATATCGACTGAGTAGAAGCCGTCATTGTCCCAAATCGTTGCGGTAATTAGACCAATTTTGAATTTCTGTGCAGGCTGGTTTGCCATGGTTCAGTGTCTTTCTGTTGATGTTTGTGGAAAAGGGCGCGGGACTGTTTCGCCCGCGCCCCTACAGAGCCATTCCGGCCCCAAAATCCCGCACGGCGCTGCCAACCCCGTTCGGGCAAAACTCAGGCTGCGGTGTAACTGCTGGTGTTGCCGTAGCGACGTGCTTCGGCCCATTCCAGAAGGTCACGGCGGCGATAGCGGACAGAACGACCCGACTTGTAGAATTTCGGGCCAAAACCCGTCACGCGCCATTTTTGGATGGTGCGCACGCTTTGACACAGAAAGTCGGCGGCAGTGCTTTCGTCAATGAAGCCGTCCAGATAATCCGTCGCCGGGCGGTTGTTGTCGTTGGCGGGTTCGTTCGTGAGCATCTGTTTACTCCAGTTTGAGTTGTTGATGCTCTAGACTTGGATTACCTGCCAACCACAAAAAATGCCAATAAATGCCAACAGGATTTATTGTTTATTGGATTCTTTTAACCCTTAGAAAAGGGGGGAAATAATTCTCCGAATGGTTTCAGAGCTAATCTTGTTTGCCGGCACCGAAAGGTCGGTGCGGTTCAACTCTAGCCATTTTTTTACTTTGGGGTAGTGGGATTGCAGAGAAGCTTTAGGATCGATTTGCCCAATCTTGTTCAGCGCGTGGAAGGCCGCTTCGATGGCAGGGGCTACCGTGGGTCGCCCGACTTTCGCGACAGTTGATTCAAAGGGTTTATTCAAAATGGGATCGAGATGTTCGCGCATCATACGCACCCGCACTTCGTTAAATTTCAAAGATTGAAATTGAACTTCGTTACCAGCCCACGAAACGGCACCCTTCCAACATTCAGCGGGGATAAGAACTGGGTCTGTGTCCAACGTACGTGGTCGGTCAAATCCAAAGCCCCGATAGGTGCCGTCCAACAGATAGTTTGTTATTTGTTGTCGCGCACGCTCCAAAAGGTCTGCTTGCGGCTTGTTCCTTTCGTAAAGCGCCCCGAGAGTGTGTTGAATTGTGTCAATCGTGTCTTTGCCAGATGCTCTCGCCTCGTTCGCAGATTTTTCGAGTATTTTCGTCCAAGGTTGGTCGCCCCGATAATCCATGGCGGCTTGCCATTCATCCTTGAAGAAATGGGTGGCGTAAGTCTTTGCGGTGTAACCCAACCAGTGGGACCGCCTCCAGAGCTCCATGATGTCGGTCACGACACGCCTCTTTTCTATTTGGTGAAACTTGCATTTATCCCTACCCGGGGCATACCGCGGGTAAGAGGTAAGTTGATGGTAATCGACCAAATATGCAAGTGGAGCGAAGCGCGAGAGAGCTATCGTGACCAGCCTTCCAAAAGCCGGTCACGATCCGCCACACAGCTAACCTAACATCTCACAGAAAAGGGGCTGTATAGATGCGGTCACGCCGATTGTTCTAACCCATAAGAGTCAATTGAACGTCTCACATTAGTATGATCGTGAGGTTATTACACGAGCCACTTATCTACTAACTTACAGGAAATTGAACACATCAGCTGTGACTTCGCTTGCGCTAAACTCAGCTAGTAGGATCGAAGAGTCTTCGTCTAGATATACCGCAACGCCATCTTGCCTTTGCTCAAACCCCAACTCCTCAAATGAATCGGGTCCGCCAACAATTGTGATCGTATCTGTGGTCGAGAAATCGAGGATCACGTCATCTCCCGTAGGTATATTCCTTAAGTCGAAAATGAACTCGTCGCCACCTCTTCCGCCAAGAAGAATGTCGTTGCCACCTCCTCCTTCAATTGAGTCGGCCCCATTACCCCCATCGATTTGATCAGCGTCAGCACCACCGGACAAATTGTCGTTGCCGTTTCCTCCAACAAGATAGTCAGAGCCGTCTCCTCCGAGAATGAGATCGCCACCATTCCCACCTGACATAATATCGGCGCCTTCATTGCCGGAAATCGTGTCGTTCCCATTGCCCCCGTTCAGGTTGTCGTTCCCCGAGCCGCCAGCAATAGTGCCTCTACCGTTCGCATTAGAAACTTCAATGGACTCGTCAACTTCAAAGACAATGCGGTCTCGAATAAAATCTGACGGATCAAACCATGTTACCGAGCCTTGTGGGTAGTTAATAGTGAAGGATTCGACACCAGAGGTTATGTTGTCATTGGTGTAGGCGAATTCTTCCATCGCTAAAAGCCAAGGAGATGACTCATATTGGCCGGATGCGCCCTCAATAGTAAATATCTCGAAATGCAGGTGAGGGCCATCTTGTGCGGCTCCTGTCTGACCAATTGCTCCGATTTGGTAGCCTTGCTCTTCAATGATTTGGCCGACATCGACCGTGATGCTATTTTCTTGAAGATGCGCATAAAGAGAATAAACAATTCTTCCGTCTGGTAGAAGGTGTTCAATGACAACGGTTTCCCCAAGCCCAGCGCTCGGCCCACTCGCACCAAAATACTCTCCTGCATACACTACACGCCCGATCGAGACTGCGTATACGGATTGCCCGGTATCGTCTTCATCGGCACCGTCGCCATCTAAATCATCTAGATTCCAGTCTTCTCCGAGATGGTTGGCGCCGATAACCCATGGGTGTGGGTCTCCTAGGTCAGAAGCATTATACCAACCGTCCTGCCAGCCATCTTCGCTTGCCCTGCTTTCGGTGACCAAGAGCCCATCTCTTTCACCGACAGGCATATCGAATCCATTGGAGACCGGTGTTTCTCTATCAAGCGAAGTCTCGCCGGTAACTTGAAGGTTGTCGATCAGTGTGTAATGCCCAGTCCACCATCCATAAGACGCGAACCCATACGAATCTAGCGTCGCACCGACGAGGTCTTCGTCAAAAAGTTCTATATCAACGACGCCATCCGATTCCATATCGACAGTTACCGTGCCAGCGTCAGAGTCGAACTCTACTGTTATACGGGTCCATGCGTCGAAGTATGATGATGTATTTTCTCCTGTGGAATATACACTGTCGTTATCGCCATCTGACGGAACCAGCCAGAGCTTGGGCAGGTCGAAGTTGGCTGGGTCGTTGTCGTAGCTGGGCCCGTAGTTGGTTCTTTGAGTATGAAATCGAATACTTAATTGCTCACCTGTAGCGGAAGTAAAGCTTAGCCCATTCCGACCATAAAAATAGTTGTTTGCAGCATGCATATAGGCGTCATAGCTAATGGTCGCTTCTGTTAAGCCAGTGTCAAACTCGATACGCGCCTGACTTGTTAGATCTGTGGTCGATTGCGATATTCTCAGATGACCGTCAACTTCTGTCACATCATAAGAGTATACCCAAGGTTCAGCGTTCAATTCTCCATCATTGAAGTCTTCGGTCAAATTTATTGGCGCCATATTACAGTCCCCCTTAGAAAAATACTGGAGGCAAATCTTTACCAAGGCTGCGACATGCAAAAACGCTGTCGCTGTACAAAGTAAGTTAAGAGTTTTCCTTCCCCTCTTGATCTGCCCTAATCGGTCAGATGTTTGCCCGATTGATCGAACCTAATTTGCTCATACCATTTACGTCAAGTTTTGTGCGCTGTGCTCATCCATGTCGAATTAGTTTCGGTTTTGCGCATCATTGTTTCCTACCCGGGGTATACCCGGCCCCGCGTATACCCCGGGTAGGGAGAAAACTCCTATGTAACGTATCGTATACGTAGTCACCTTATGTAATGTAACCCGCCTATGTATACGTTAAGGGGGTTGGCCGCGTTGAGCGCCTTACCTAACTAGGCGCAGCCTATTGTTCGGTTCCTGCGCACCTACAATTGTATTGAGGCGTTCGGCGTTTTCTTCCGCCGCCTGACGCACCGGATCATCTGCCAGATGCGCATATCGCATAGTGGTCTGAATCTGACTGTGACCCAGCAACCGCCCAACCATTTGAATGGGCATGCCTGACGAAACCGCATTCGACGCATAGGTGTGGCGCAAGTCGTGAATACGGACATCATGCAGACCAGCCCGCTTACGTATACGGCGCCATGGCTTCTGCAGGTCGGTGGCATAGTGGCCGCGAACAGCTCCAGCTATGACATAAGGGTTGTTAGGAAGCCGTGGGAGGACGCTCAGAACCTCTCTGGCGGCTTGGGGCAGGGGAATGCGCCTTGCGCCTGTCTTGGTATCTGGAAGCTCCATTCCCGCGTCTGTGATGAACGACCATTGCAAGGTTTGGATTTCACCTAAGCGACACCCCGTCAGGATCAACAACCGGAATGCGGCAACGACAAAGGGCGTCTCTGATCCATCCCGTTCCGCATCTGCTAAAATTTGCCCGAGCCGTTGCAACTCGTCCTGGCTAAGAAACCGTTCCCGTTTCTCTTCGCGGTACTTTGGGACATGGCGACAGGGGTTCGACCCGTCAGGCCGCAAGCCCCAGATTTCCGCCAGATTGAACATCTTGGACAACACGCCCAATGTCCGATTGGCCTGATAGGGTTTATCCCGAAATTTGTGGTGCAGTTCGGCAATGTCTTTCCGTTCCACGTCGACCACTTTGAAGCTTCCAATGGCCGGAGCAATGAACAGGTCAATTGCCCTGCGATACTCGCCTTGGGTGGACGGCTTGCAGCGTTCTTTGACGTGGGACTCAAAGAACCGCTCACACAAGGCTGCGACGGTGGGTGCGCGGCGATGCTGGGCAATCTCTTCGGCAGGGTTCTCACCCTTAGCCACTTGCCCCATGAGTTCCTTTGCCAGCTTCCGTGCCTCGTCCACGGTGATCTTGCCATGTCGACCGATGGAAACGCGCCGTGTCCTTCCGCCTTTGCGATATTGCGCCTGATAGGTCTTGGCCCCGGAAGGCATCACGCGGACACCAAACCCGGCAATCTGGCTATCCCATACGAAGTAGTCTTTCGCCTCAACAGGCAAGGCTTCTACGGCGCGTTTGGTCAGTTTGGGCATCCCTCGTCCTTTCTCGCTCATCGCCCCGTGGAAGCATTGTGGAAGCAACTGGAAGCGGTTCATGGCGTAAGAGGTAGGAACGGAGCGTGCCGGTCGTCAATAATAAAACAACGATTCCAATAAGATAGGGTAAGTCAGCGTTTTCAAGCGTAGTAGGTACAGGTGGGCGTAAGCTATCTCATAACCTGAAGGTCGCAGGTTCAAATCCTGCTCCCGCAACCAGCGTCGGAAAATCCAAACGCAGCCCGCATCACTACAATTGATCCCC
>NZ_JBQFMH010000032.1:0-10742 GCF_056531745.1 Ruegeria sp. L12 | reverse complement strand
GTCACGTCATGGCTCAGGAACACGTTCTGGAACACATCTTCAGGCACACCCGCCGCATGGAAGGCCCGCGCCATCCGCTCGCCCACCAGCAGGGTCTGCGTGGCGTGTTTCAGCACCACCGTATTGCCCGCGATCAGAGCCGGGGCCACCGTGTTGATCGCCGTCATATAAGGATAGTTCCAGGGCGCCACCACAAACACCACCCCATGCGGAATGCGCTTGATATAGCGTTTGAACGTCTCATCCTCACCCACCGCGATATCGGCCAGCGCGTCCTCGGCAATCCCGGCCATATGGCTGGCGCGCTCATTGAAGCCACCAAACTCGCCACCATAGCGCACCGGACGGCCCATCATATGCGCCAGTTCCGGCACGATCTCGTCATTCATCGCGCCGACAGCAGCCACGCCCGCCATCACCAGATCAATCCGCTCCTGCAACGGCCGCGCCGCCCAAGCCGCCTGTGCGGCCCGCGCCCGGCCCGCAACCTCAAACGCCGCCTCACGCGACAGTATCTCACGTTCCGCAAAAACCGATCCATCAATCGGCGAGACACATTGCAACATCTGCCCCATAGTCACTCCATTTCGAAAGAAAGCAGGATCCCTGCTTCATCTGGCCATAAATATCTCGGGGGCCGCCATTGGTGCGCCATTGGTTCGAGCGCCGATGGCGGCGGGCAGAGCCCCTCGCCCCCTCCACCTCACGCCCGCTCGAACCCGCGGGCAATTTCCCAATCGGTCACCACCCGCTCGAATTCCTCGATCTCGACCTCCGCCGCGCGGGTATAGTGATCGACCACCTCATCCCCCATCGCCGCCCGCAACATAGCCGAGCCATGCAGAGCATCCCGGGCCGCGCGCAAATTGCCCGGGATCATGCCACTTTCACCCTGATAAACGTCGCCTTTGGTAGGCGCTTGCAGCTCCAACCCCTCTTCGATGCCCGCAATCCCGGCGGCCAGCATCCCGGCCATCGCCAGATAAGGGTTCATGTCCGAGCCAGGTATGCGGCATTCGACCCGCACCGCCCTGGTGCCATCGCCACACAGGCGGAACCCGGCGGTGCGGTTGTCCACCGACCAGATGATCCGCGTCGGCGCAAAGGTGCCCTTCATGAAGCGCTTGTAGCTGTTGATGTAAGGCGCCATGAAGTACGTATAATCACCGGCGTATTTCAACAGCCCGGCCATATAGCTTTTCATCAGCGCCGACATGCCCAGCTCATCCTCAGCGTCATAAAACGCGGGCTGGCCATCCGCCCACAGCGACTGATGCACATGGGACGAACTGCCCACCTTCTCATGATGCCATTTCGGCAGGAAGGTCGCCGCGTGGCCGTGCTGCCAGGCGATCTCCTTCACCGCGTTTTTGGCGATCGAGTGATACTCGGCCGTCTCCATCGCAGGCGCATATTTGATGTTCAGCTCTTCCTGCCCGGTCTCGGCCTCGCCCTTCGTATTCTCCACCGGGATGCCCGCATTCCACAGATGGTTGCGGATCGGGCGCATCACGTGTTCTTCCTTGGTGGTCTGCAGGATGTGATAGTCTTCGTTATAGCCCGAGATCGGCTGCAGATCGCGAAAGCCCTCTTTGCGGATCGCATCAAAGCTTTTCTCGAACAGAAAAAACTCCAGCTCGGTGGCGCACATCGCCTCATAGCCCATCGCCTTCAGCCGGTTCACCTGCCGCTTCAGGATCGAGCGCGGCGCGTGCGGCACCTCTTCATGCGTGTGATGATCCAGCACATCGCACATCACCATCACCGTGCCCTCAAGCCACGGCACCGGGCGCAGAGTGCTCAGGTCCGGCTTCATCACATAATCGCCATAGCCCCGCTCCCAACTCGTGGCCGCATAACCATCCGGCGTGCCCATCTCAAGGTCCGTCGCCAGAAGATAGTTGCAACAATGCGTCTCCTCCCACGCACCCGCCACAAAATGACCCGCATGAAACCGCTTCCCCATCAAACGTCCCTGCATGTCAACAAAACAAACCAAAACCGTATCAACCGAACCGGCTGAAACCTGCGCCTGAAGATGTTCGAATGTAAGTGTCGCGCTCACGATGCGTCCTCCCTGATCGTGATATCGTTCAGCGCCGGTTCAAGCAGCGCCAGAATGTCCTGTGCCATGGCGGCAACCTGCTGTTTGTCGCTCAGCAGATCATTGCGCACCTCGATCATCACATTGGCCAATCCCCGGCTTAGCGCGTGCAGTCGAAGTGAATGGGTGACACCGTCCGCCGGTCCATAGGGCTGGTTGCGTTCGGTGCGACGGTGCGGAATTCGATCCGCGTAATCCAGCATTGCATCGACCAACCAGCTGTCCTCATCATGAAGCAACCCAAGCTCCACCGCGCGCGGCTGGCCATAATAGACCGGCGTGAAGGAATGAACAGTCACCACCACCGTGTCCGGTCCACGCCCATCCAGAACCTGCGCGACGGCGCTACAGAACGGCAGATAGACCGCCCGGGTCCGTGCGT
This sequence comes from Ruegeria sp. L12, assembly GCF_056531745.1. NCBI lineage: Bacteria > Pseudomonadati > Pseudomonadota > Alphaproteobacteria > Rhodobacterales > Roseobacteraceae > Ruegeria > Ruegeria sp. L12. Next base: position 8,256 of record NZ_JBQFMH010000032.1, on the reverse strand, counting down.
CGCGTTGCAGTTGATCAAGGCCCACATTTCCCGGGACCTCGATCAATTCAGATCTGTCGGGCATCGCGCTTGCCGCCTCGGGCGGGCGATTGCAGTCATAAACCAGTCGCGAAACAGTCGAAACCACGACCGGCGCATCAAGCGCTGAAGACAGCGCCTGAGTCAGCGCCAATGCGCCAGGGTCCCAGGCGGCATGACTGACACGATCCGAGTCGGACAATCCCAATCCATCAAACTCGGACGGTATGTGGTTGCTTGCGTGTTCGCAGAGCAGAACGACGCGCCCTTTGCCCGTTTCGTTCAGGATTTCAACTGATCCGGTCAACCTTTGACCTCCGTATCAACATCCAACGCACTCCGCGCCATTTCTCTGATCAGACACATCTCTGGTCATTGCCCTTAGCGACACAGAAATGGGCCATCGCTTCCCTTTATCCGTTTACAAGTTCAAGAAGCTCGGCGTGCAACGCGGGCGTCGCGGCTGATATCACCCGCCCGTCTGAGTTCAGATCCAGTGCCCTGCCCTGCCAGTCGGTCATGATCCCACCAGCAGCTTCAACAACCACTGTTACAGGCAAGTAGTCATAGGGCTGCAGATCATAGTCGATCACCGCATCCACGTGACCCATCGCAAGCAACGCATGAGGATAGCAGTCATATGCAAACCTCCGGGTTTGCCCCGCGTTCATCAGCCGGTCAAACAGCGCCGGGTGATCTCGATAAATCTTATCGCCTTCGTTGACGAAAAGAACCGCATCGCTCAGTTGACGTGTCGCGCTGACAGCGACGGGCACACCGTTCAACGTAGCCCGCTGACCCTTTATGCCGATCAGAACTTCGTTCAGAGCCGGCATACCGATGACACCCAGCTGCGGCACCCCGTCGGTCAGATACCCCAACAGGAAACCAAACAACGGATGCCCCGACAGGAACGAGCGGGTTCCGTCAATGGGGTCCACGATCCAGACATTCTGCCGATCCTGCCCGTCGAAACCCTGTTCTTCGCCAAAGATACCGTCGTTGGGGAAGTTCTCGGCCAGATATTGGCGCACAACGGCCTCGACGCCTTTATCCGCTTGCGTGACGGGGCTTTCATCGGCCTTGAACTCTATCCCCAGCCGTCCGCGGAAATAACCGCGCGCGGCCTGAGCGGCGATACGGGCAATTTCTGCCGCATGGGCTGCGATGTCTGCCGTCTTTTCGGATGTTTCAACGGCGTTACGTGGGGTCGGCATTCAGTTCTTCCTTCATCGCAGTACCCGTGGCGGCAGATCGAGGCGCGGTTCTGAAACAGCTAAACCAGATGTGTAACAGATCATCATTGCACACGGGTTTTCCGACTGTATCGTCACTCTGAGCACCTAAGTTGCGCAGCATGTTTGAGGCATCTACCTCATAAATTCCACACAACACGTCAACAATAACCCACAAAAACCAACCATCACAACGCAAATGCTCCGCTTTTTGTTGATTGTTGCGTTCTTTTGTGGATTTTAGGCGACGGATATCGCAAGCATGCGGCAAAGCGGACCCATCCACAGCGCATTTTGGGCAGGAATACACGCACGGGACCCGAGATTCGGTCCGGCGATCAGGAGCAACGGGAAATGACAGTCAAACGCAACGTCCTGTTTATCATCACCGACCAGATGCGGGCGGATTGCCTGTTCGGGGCGTTGGCCGATCATGTGGATCTGCCCCATATGCGCGCGCTGATGGGAGACAGCGTTTCTTTCACCCGGCATTTTTCGGTCACCAACCCGTGCGGACCTTCGCGTGCCTCACTGCTGACCGGGCAATACGCGATGAACCACCGATCGGTACGAAACGGCACACCCTTGCGACATGATACGCCGTCCATCGCCAGCGAAATGCGCAAGGCCGGGTATTTGCCAATGCTGTTTGGATATACGGACACATCGCAAGACCCGCGCATCCTTGATGCAAACGACCCCGCGCTCAGGTCCTACGAATTCCATATGGCCGGATTTCAGGAAATGCTCGAAATGCGCATGGAGATGTCGTTTCCCTGGCGGTCGCATCTGAAGAACCGCGGGTATAAGTTCGATGACTATTTCGATGTGTTCAAACCGGTCGCATCAGATGGCGGCCAGCCTGCGCTGAACGATCCCGCAATGTATGCGGCCGAAGACAGCGACACGGCCTTTCTGACAGACCGGTTTCTGGACACCATGCCCGCCTATGCAGATGATGACCGGGGCTGGTTTGCCCATCTGACCTATCTGCGTCCACATCCACCGCTGGTCGCCCCGGCACCCTATAACCGGATGTATGACCCCGCCGCGTTGCCGCTGCCATCGCGCCTTGCAACGCCGGAGGCCGAGAACGCGCTGCACCCGTTTTTCGCCCCGGCACGCGCCAACACCACGGTTGCCGGATTTGTCGAAGGCTTCCCGGATCTCGAACCGACGGACGAGGTGGTGCAAACGTTGCGCGCCATCTATCTGGGGCTGGCAACCGAAGTGGATCATCACATCGGCCGCGTTGTGTCTTTTCTGAAGAAATCAGGTCAATACGACAACACATTGCTGGTGATCACTGCCGATCATGGCGAAATGCTGGGGGATCGGCACAGCTGGGGCAAAATGTCGGTTTACGATGCTGCCTATCATACGCCACTGATAATGCGCATGCCCGGCGGCGCGCGCGGCAAGCGCGTCGATGCGCCGACGGAATCCATCGATATCGTGCCGACCATTCTCGACTGGGTCGGTCAAGGCATCCCGGATTCCATGAACGGGCATTCGCTGATGCCTTTTGTACAGGACGAAAACCCAAATCCACCCAAAGATTGGCGCCACTATTCATTCTCGGAACTGGATTTTGCCGATCCTCTTAGCCCAACCCGCTGGCAACGGAATCTTGAAACGGGACTAGACGACAGTTGCCTGAGCATTCTGCGCGACAATCGATTCACCCTGGTCGAATTTGCAGCCGAATTGCCGCCCTTGTTGTTCGACAGCGCAGAGCGAGGAGAGCAAGAGAATCTGGCGGAACATCCTGAACACGCAGCTACTTTGGCGCGCATGACACGCGACATGCTACGTCACCGGATGCGAAAAATGGATAAGACGCTCTCAAACTGGATGATTACCCCGGACGGGCCACGTCGCAAATAACGAGGCCACCGCCTTTGCCTGATGTCATTTCCAGGCTCCAGACTGGTTGATTTACCGCCAGAACAAGACGGTAGCCGTGAGCGCGATTGCTGATAGAAAGAGCTTCGGCACCTGCCACTTTCTGGCCCCTCGCCCTGACAAAAGGCTGCTGGTCTGATTTTGGCTAATGGCCGATTCATCGTTTTGCCGTCCCGCAAAGACCAAATCTCAACCAGATGTCCTGGCCGTGCGCAATACCCCCAGAATGCGGCAAACGTCGATGGCCCCGCCCTTGCAGGCCTTCAGCATCCGATTGAGCTCTGCGCGCAGCCTTTCAAGTTGCGCCATACGCGCGTTGACCGCATCAAGGTGCCGCTCGACCAATGCGTCCACGTCGCCACAAGACTGGCCGTGACTGTCGGACAGGTCCAGAAGCTCGCGGATGTCGTCCAGCGAAAAGCCCAGATCGCGGGACTGGCGGATGAAGGCCAATCGTTCGGCCTGCGCCTCGTCATAACGCCGCTGGCCGCCTTCCGTGCGTCCGGGTTCGGGCAGAAGGCCGATTTGTTCATAGTACCGGATCGTTGGCACCTTGGTTCCGGTCTGTCGCGACAGCGCTCCGATGGTCAGCATGATTGGTCCTGATGAAAAAAGTCTCTCGGACCTAAAATAACCCGTTGAAGCTCTAGTTGCTAGAGGTCCTATCTGACCGTCAAATCGAATTTCCGGCGGGAATCAACAGTGACATTCAGATCGTTACGAACAGCTCTTTGGGGTCTGACCGGCGCAGCGGCGCTAGCGGTGGCCATCGTGGCCTATACGAAGCAACCGGATCAGGCGGCGGCGCGGATTACCACCGAAACGCCCATCGTGGCGCAATTCGAACTGACCGACCACACCGGTGCCACACGCACGCAGGCGGATTTTGCGGATGGCTGGATGCTGGTGTTTTTCGGCTTCACCAATTGCCCCGATATCTGCCCCACAACCCTGTCCGAAGTGGCCTTTGTGATGGACGAACTGGGTGACGCGGGCACAGCGGTGCAACCGATCATGATCTCTGTCGATCCCGAACGGGACACACCCGAGGTGCTGGGCGAATATGTCTCGTGGTTTGATGCCGGGATCATCGGACTGACCGGAACACCGGAACAGGTGGCCCAAAGCGCGCAGAACTTTCCGGTATTCTATGAACGGGTCGCACAGGACTCGGCCCCTGATGGCTATACCATGGCCCATGCCTCGCAGCTGTTTCTGTTCAGTTCCGAGGGTGCGTTGGTCAAATTCTGGCATTACGGCACCAGTGGCGAACAGATCCTGGCCGACCTGAAGCAGGAGATCGGCGCATGACCGCCCGCGCAGCCCCGGAAACCTTCCTGTTCACCGCCTGGCTGCTAGCCCTTGCCGCAACGCTGACAGTGCTGTTCATCGGCGAGGTGCTGGGCCAGACGCCCTGCAACCTGTGCTGGTTCCAGCGCGCTTTCATGTTCCCTCTGCCGATTGTGCTGGGACTGGCCCAGTGGTGGAACGACCCTGGGGCCGCGCGCTATGGCGTGGCGCTGGCCGTGTTGGGGGGTGCCGTCGCGCTGTGGCATCTGGGGCTTTATGTCGGGTTGCTGCCGCAGGCGGTGCTGCCCTGCTCGCAAACCGGCCCGTCCTGCACGGGTGAGAACCAGCAGGTCCTGGGCCTGCCGATCCCGCTGTTGGCGCTGCTGGCCTTTGCCGCGATAGCGGGACTCTGCCTTATGTCCATGAAAGGAAAGACACAATGAACAGACGCACCATGATGCTGGGCGCGCTGGCGCTTGGCGGCATCGGGTTCGCCGGGGCCTCGGCCTATGTGCTGCGCAAACCGGCCCCGCCTGCGGTGCCCGCGCTTGACGGTGACAAGGCCGCCGCGCTGGTCCGGCCCTGGTCGCCGGTGATCGGCCCCCGGGAGGCGCCAGTGACGCTGGTCGAATTCTTCGATCCGGCCTGCGAGGCCTGCCGCGCCTTTTATCCCATCGTCAAGGACATCATGACCCAGCATGGGGACGCCGTGCAGCTGGTGATCCGCTATACCCCATTCCATGGTGAGCCGTCGGAATACGCGGTTCGCCTGCTTGAGGCGGCCCGGATGCAGGGCGTGTTCGAACCCGTCAAGGCGGCACTGCTGCGTGATCAGTCGGACTGGACCTCGCGGCGGCAGTTGCGCGCGGATGTTGCCGACAGGATTGCTGCTGGGGCGGGGCTGGACATGGCCGTTGCACGCAACCAGATGCGGGCCCCCGACGTCACCGCCATTCTGAACATGGACAGCGAGGATGTGCGTCTTGTAGGCGTGCGCGCCACGCCGGGATTCTTTGTGAACGGCCAACCGCTTGAACCCTTTGGCAAGGCTGAACTGCGCGCGCTGGTTGCCCGCGCCGTCGCCCAAACCACTACCTGACCTCGGAGAGTATCCTTGAAACAGTATCTGACCTCTGCCTTTGTCCTTCTGGCCACGGCCTTGCCCGCCTTTGCCGGAAATGGCAGCATCGAAGCTTCGGACCCGTGGGCGCGCGCCTCGATCGGCGTCAACCGCCCGCGTGCAGCCTATATGACCCTGCGCAACACCGGCGACGCGTCGGTTGTGCTGACCGGGATCACCACCGATCTGTCCGGGCGGCCCGAAGTGCATAACGTCACAACCGATGCCAGCGGTGTCAGTTCCATGTCGCCTGCGGGTCCGGTGGAAATTGCCCCTGGAGGCGAAGTGACGCTGCAGCCCGGCGGCCTGCATCTGATGCTGATGATGCTGCAACGCCCGATGGTCGAGGGTGAAACCTTCACCGTTACCCTGCAATTCGAGGATGGCAGCAGCCATGATGTCGAGGTTCCGATCCACGGCGTCGCCTACCGGGGGCCGGGCAAGTGATCTGGTTGCGCCGGATTCTGATCGGCCTTGCGGCCCTGTCGGTGACGCTGGTCATCGGCTGGTGGCAGGTCGACGGGCCCGGCGCGGCGCAGAAAAGCGACCTGCTGCCGCAGGACCTGAGCGAGATGCGCTTTGATCTGATCGATCACAGCGGTGCACCCGTCGGCCCGGAAACGCTGATTGGCCAGCAGACCCTGGTGTTCTTCGGCTTCACCTATTGTCCGGCCGTGTGCCCGACCACTCTGGCCGATATTTCAGACTGGCTGGACGCGCTGGGGCCTGAGGCCGAAGGTATGAACGTCATCCTGATCTCGGTCGATCCGGAACGGGACACGTCTGAGGCACTGGCCGACTATGTCAGCTGGTTTCATCCCGCCATCCGCGGCTGGACCGGCGCCCCGGATCAGATTGCCCGCGCGGCCCAGGGGTTTCGAGCGCAATACGAGCGGATCACGCTTGAGGATGGCGACTATACCATGAACCACACCGCCGGGGTGTTCGTGTTCGATGCGACCGGCAATTGGAAGTCAATCATCGATTTCCACGAACCGCGTGAATATGCCGTGCCGAAAATCCGGCGGGCCCTGGGAAGGACACAACCGGTTTCCAGCTGAACCACAGAAATCAGGACCTGATAATGCAAGATACCAGCCCTCCGATCATCGCGCCCGAACGCCTGTCGGGCTGCTGTGGCTCCTCCACGTCTTCCTGCGGCAGTGATCTGGAAGTCGCGCCGTCCTGCTGCAGCACTGCGGATGCTTCGGCTCCGGCCTGGCGGCGGGTAGACTGGCTGCTTTCGGGGTCGGCAGCGATCATCGCGCTGTCCTATTTTGCGGCCTTTGTCCTGCCCGAGTATGCACCGCTGGGTCTGGGCACATTTACCCTTGGCATCTATGAGATGATGAACATGATGTGGTGGGGCATCCTGCTGGGTATGGTGGCGGTCGGCGTGATCGACCGGGTACCGCGCCAGTTCGTGATCGGCATTATCGGCCGGGATCAGGGCGCGCTCGGCCTGGTCCGGGCGGTTCTGGCCGGGGTGCTGCTGGATCTGTGCAATCACGGAGTGCTGATGGTGGGGGCGAAGCTGTACGAGCGCGGCGCCAGCCTGGGTCAGGTCTTTGCCTTCCTGATCGCCAGCCCCTGGAATTCGCTGTCGCTGACCATCATCATCGGGGTGACCATGGGCTGGGGCTGGATGGCCCTGTTCATCGGCGCTTCGCTGGCTATCGCCTTCATAACCGGTCTGGTCATCGAGATGCTCGAACGGCGGGGCAAGGAGGCCCCAAACCCCAACCGCGTCGATCTGCCCGCGGATTTCCATCTGTGGTCCGAGGCCCGCGCCGGGTTGAAGGCGCAGCGCTATGACATAGAGTTTGCCCGCGACGTCGCCCGCCGCGCGCTCAGCGCCAGCCGCATGGTCCTGCGCTGGCTGTTCTTCGGCATCGTTTTTGCCGCGCTGTTTCAGGCCACCGTCCCGACCGAGATTTTCGCCACCTGGTTCGGAGCCTCAATCTTTGGCCTGCTGACCACGCTTGTGGCCGCAACCATCATCGAGGTCTGCTCGGAAGGCTCGGTGCCCATCGCCGCTGACCTGATGCACCGGGCCCAGGCCCCAGGCAACGCATTTACCTTTCTGATGGCGGGCGTGGCGACGGATTACACCGAAATCCTGATCCTGCGTGAAGTGACCGACCGCCTGAAATCGGCGCTGCTGATGCCATTGCTGACCGTACCTCAGGTGATCGCCATCGGCTGGGCGCTGAACATCGCAGGTTGATAACCAACCAAGTTGCCCGGTCGCCTTCAATCGCGATCGGGCAACGCAGCAATCCCGGACTCGCATGCGTGGTCTTCGCACCAGAAGAAATGCCGTTTCAGCACTGCCGATGGGCTCCCTCATTTCCCGTATTTCGCGATCACTGCAAGGTGGATTTGTAGCAAACTTTTGACTGTTGATGCCCATAATTGCTTAGAATGAATGGCTATCAAAATTCTGAAGACGAAAGCCGGTTCATGACTTCGTTTAAAGGCGCACTGTAACCAAAAGGATCTGTTGCAAAGTTTCTTATTGAACGAATAGTTGGTACCGAACCCGGGACTTATGCCGCCAATTCTGCAAACTGACGAAATGGGCAGAGTCCGGGCTTGAGTTGGCCTTTACGGATCATGTTAGCGACCTCGATGCCAGCCAGAGTCGCTGACGCCGAAGCAAAAGACTTGAAGCCGAGCATCGGGCGG
>NZ_JBQFMH010000031.1:0-11316 GCF_056531745.1 Ruegeria sp. L12 | reverse complement strand
TTTGTCGATGACAATCTTTCTCGGTAGGCCGTTGACCTCCAGCATTCGCGCGAAGAACTTGGTGGCCGCGGGCTTGTTTCGACGCTGCGAAGAGGATCACATCTTTCGGATACTGTGCGCTTTTGAAAGAGATCATGAGCTTACTTTCGGCTGAATTACACCGGTAGTTATTCACTCCCCGCGTTCTTGAGCGTCAACAGTCAAAAGTTTGCAACAGATCCCGTCAATCCAGGCCCAAAGTTTGCGACTAAGCCTCCACAACACGTCCATCAGTATTCCAAGAAGATCGCCCTATGATCATTATTTCATCATAATGCACACTACCCACAAAGGCTAGAATTCGGGCTATCTCCGCTGATCCGGCCTCCGAAACCACAACAAACGCACCGTCTCGGTGATTTTCACGACGCGCAGTACATAGTGAACACCCCATACACCAAAGCTCTGCGCGGTCGTCAGTTCGCTTTTCCTGAGCAGAGTTCGCAGCGTCTTGAATGACGGAACAAGTTTATGGATGGGCGGAATGTAATTGACGAAACCCCGCTTGGAGTTCCGACGCAATCGGGCGCCTTCGATGCGGCGGGCCTTGGTAATGTGTTCGCCAAGACTGTGGCGTGCGGGGTGGCGCACAATGGCGTCTGAGGCGAACAGAATGGGCTCATCCGCGGCCCGGGCCCGGTCGTTCCACTCCATATCACCGCCCGACAGAACCGTGTCATCAAAGCGCCCGACCCGATCCATGACCCAGCGGCGTACGATCAGGTTGGCGGTCACCGCCCTGCCCCGTTCGACCCATTTCTGTTGCTCAAGGCCAAGGTGCACATCATAGAGCTCGGCGATCGTCCAGTCCTGGCCGTTCGGGATCAGTTCGACGTTGCCACCAAATCGACCGATCTCGGGGTGATCGTCGGCAAATTTCAACCCGGCCTCGACGTAATGGGGATCGGGCTGACAATCAGAATCCGTGAAAAACAGCAAATCTGCGGCAGCCTCTTCAATTCCGCAGTTTCTTGCGGCGTATGAACCGGGTTTGGCCTCTCTGAGGATGCGGGCATTCGCAGGCAGTCGAAATCCCTTTGGTACCGGGTCTTTGGGGTCGTTGTTCACGGCCAGGATTTCAAACCGGTCAGAATCGATTGTCTGGGTGGCCAGACAATCAAGACATAGCTGCAACTGATCCCAGCTTTGGTAGGTTGGAATGATGACGGACGCGACCAGAGGCTTGCTGTCAGACCCTGCGCTCATTCCACTTTGACCGCGTTGGAATACTGATGGTCATAGAGCGTTTTGAACGGCCCATCATGCTCCAGCAACTGCTCTGCACTGCCTTGTTCCAGAACCTCGCCGCCTTCGATAACAACAATCTTGTCCGCGTGCATGATTGTGGACAAGCGGTGCGCCACGATGATTGTGGTGCGCCCTTTCGTCAGTCGATGCAGAGCTTCCTGGACCAGATGTTCGGACTGCGAATCCAGCGCGCTGGTGGGTTCATCAAGCAACAGAATCGGGCTGTCGCGCAGCAGCGCACGCGCGATTGCGAGACGCTGTTTCTGCCCACCTGACAAGAAGGCTCCGTTTTCGCCCACCATGGTGTCAAACCCGTCTTCAAGGGCCATAATAAAGTCATAAGCATTAGCCGCTTTGGCAGCTTCGATCACGTCATTCTGCGAGGCGCCTTCACGACCAAAGCGGATATTATCGGCAATAGAAGCCGAAAACAAAAAAGTTTCCTGACCCACGAAGGACATATTTTTGCGCAGCGTTTCGAACGAGGCGAATTTGATGTCCTGCCCGTCAATCGATACCGAACCTTTGATCGGATCATAAAGCCTGAGCGCGAGGTTCAGAATGGTCGATTTACCGCCCCCGGAAAGGCCGACAAGCGCCGTAGTTTGCCCGGCCTCAAAGGTCAACGAGAGCTTTTTGAGAATGGGGTCCCGCTTGCGATATCCGAAGGTGACCTTGTTAAATACAACTTTCCTTGGGCCATCGGGCAAAGTCTTCGGATTCGCCTGCTCAGGCAACGTTTCCGGCTGATCCAGCAATGTGAACAGCATCTTCACACGCCGCAGTCCAATTTCCATTTTGACCCGAACTTTGGACAATCGTTTGGCCGGCTCATAAGCCATCATCAAAGCTGTGACGAAGGACATCAACTCGCCCGGTGTCGAACCTGCGGACCCAAAGATGTTGGCCGCGCTCAGGCCAATGACGGAGGCGATCGCAAAACCCGCCAGAATGTCCATTAGCGGGCTGGTTGCGGCTTGCAGGCGCGCCAGCTTATTGCGCCGCTTTTCAACGCTTTTGACAGCCGTATACATCTGTCCGGCCATGCGCTCTTCCAGACCAAACGATTTGACCACCCGAATACCGGCCGAAGTCTCCTGAATTACCTTCATGATCGCGCCCATCGATTGCAGTTCCATATCTGCAATCTCGCGCACTTTGCGCAGAAGCGACCGAACACCCCAGATCGCAACAGGACCAATAATCAGCGTAAACAGTGACAGAATCGGCTGTTGATAGAACATGACGAACAGCAGCCCGACCAATGTCAGGGTATCACGTACAGCGGTGGTAACCATGATCTCGATAACGGTCCGCGCTGCCTGCGCAGATTGCGTCACCTTCATCAGAAGATCCGAGCTTTCTGTGAGATTGAAAAATGAAACGCCCTGCCGCAATAGCTTGTCATAGAGTCTGATCTGCTGTTGTGCCACGATACGGTTCCCTGCCCGCGTCAGAGCCACCACCTGCACATAGGTGGCCACCCCTTTGACGAGGAAAATCAAGAAGACCGCCATGGATACGCCAAATATCTTGCCGGCATTCTCGCTGTCGAACAGCGAATCCACCACGTCGCGCATGATGAACGCAACCGCCGCCGTGGTACCCGCGACAAAGACCATCGCGATGATCGCAATGATATAGGGCACCATCTGCGCCCGCATATTCTCAGCCAACAATCTCCACAGAATCGAGTCTTCGGTGAATGCGGCGAATTTCGATTTGATCTTTAGCAATGCAAGCTTCCACAGTGATCAAAGAAGAGGCGGGGCATTGGGACCCGGCCCAAAAAACCATTGTCGCTAGATAGTCCTCCCTTCGCCCCTGAGCAACCCCGCTTGCCCCTGCCCTATCCGTTGACGAGAATTCACAGCATCGCACCAAAAATCGCCTACATGGGGTATGTGGACAGCTTAGCTGATAAAGTTCACCTTCTGGATGGCACCAAATTCCAACTGAATAGCCCCAATCAATGGCCTCAGATGATGAGATTGTACATATTGCGCGATGAACTTGCTGGGGGCACGCAACGTGATTGTTTGCCCTTCAGTTTCAACAAGTTGCAGGTCGCGGTACCAGCTTTTGAACAGCAATGCTTCTGAAAGTGACAATCGGTGCAGCACCCTATCCCAAGGCGAGGGCAGATTTTGTCCTTGAAGTTCGGCTGTTGCCGGTTTTTCAGGACCAAAATTTACATGAACGACCTTTTCGACTGGTTTTGGCGCCTGCGATTCCATCCTCGAAGCAAAATCTGGACCCACATTCTTCCAGACCGGCTCGCTCAGACGATGAATTTCGGAATAGTTCAACCTGTAGGCAGCAACCCGCCCTCTCACACCAGGTCTAAGCTGCAGTAATACTTTTTTGTCGATGAGACGTTTGATTTCTCGCTTTACGGTGCGTTCGTTTACCGACCACAACCGTGCCATTTCCTTTTGTCCGACCGTCAACTCATCGGATCGCCAGTTGTAGCGGGCAGTGATCAGCGCAATGAGACGCATCATCGAACACTGAAATCCGGGTGTCCCGTTTAGCCCTGCCACGGATATCGCAGTTAGAAGGTCGTACTTCTGCGACCCAGCATGAGGTCCTGTAAATCGCTTTATTTCCATCTCACCACTGCCACTGTGCCTCGTGTGGACCGGTTTCGTCGACCGATTCCATCAATTGAGTTCAGTGTGGCGAAATCCCGTAGTTTGTCAACGATCTTAGAAAAGCAGGATGAGATACATCTATTCAAAAATCAAAAGAAAAATCGGTTAATAGGATATAGGTGACAGCTATATGACACCCTATAGGGGGCGTTTTGTCACCATAAATCTGGTGAAACGCGATTTCCTGTCACCTAAACCTTGTCGCTGACCTCAAATATCTCCCGTATTTCCTCGACCGATTTGGAAAAAGCGGAAAATCCAATCTTTAAGTTTTGCAGTTTCCGAAAATCGCGTTAAGAGAGGATATTCGATATATAACAAGAGCAGCATGATGCGTGACCATACCGACCTACAAGCAATGAACGAACGCAGCCTGGCTCAGCAGGCTGCCGTACGCCGGGCGACGTTCTCTCCTGCAGATGAGAAAGTGCTTCGACCCTTCTCGATATGGGAGATCAGCCAGTTCATGTTTGATGTCCCCGCAGACACATTAAGAAAGAAACTGGCCGATGATCCATCGCTACCACAAGGCGCGACAGAAGAAGACGGGCGGCAGAGATGGTTCTCGCTGGCTGAGATTAACGAATTGCGGCGTCGCTTGAGATTCAGAGGCAAAACTCTGTTGCCCCATCGGCCTGCAGGCCGGGCGATGAGAGTAGCGGTTTCAAACTTCAAAGGTGGCGTTGGCAAAACCGTGGTTGCCCAGCACCTGGCGAACGCAGCTGCTCTTGACGGCTATCGGGTTCTGGTCGTCGATTTTGACCCTCAGGCGACGCTGACCCATTCCATGGGGCTGGCCGAGGTCAGAGAATGGAACACTGTATGGGGTATTATGTGTCGTGATCTTTGCCGCGAGGCCAACCGGATCGCGGAAGAATATGATGACCCTGCAGACTGCCCCTACCCCACTGCCGACGAATTGCCCGAAGATGTTCAGTCGATCGGTGCGCAGCGCGTACAGGATTTCATTCAAAGAACATCTTGGTCGACGATCGATATCATTCCGAGCTGTGCGAACGCGGCCTTTGTCGAATTTGCCTCGGCGCAGTACCGGTCAATTCACAAAGCGTGGAGCTTTTTTGGCTGTGTCGCACGATATCTCGACGAGCTGCCGGATGATCAGTACGACCTGATCATTTTCGACTGCCCCCCTGCCATCGGATACCAGTCTTTGAACGCAGCCTTTGCTGCGGATATTCTCTATATTCCTTCAGGCCCCGGGTATTGGGAGTATGACAGCACTACCAGCTATCTCGGTCAGCTGGGTGACGCGCTGGAAGATATCACCACCGGATTCGAGCGCATTGCTCAGGATGCAGGCATCACCTTGCCAAAACGGTTCAATGATATTCGCGTTCTTATGACCCGCTTTGAGGCAAGCAATTCACTGCACATTGCGATGATGGATGCGTTCAAGAACGTCTTCGGCGCGGATGTCTGCCAGAACGCGATTGAAATGACGCGTGCAGTTGAGCAGTCGGGCCGATTCCAGATGTCCGTTTACGAGCAAGACTACAGGCAAATGACTCGGGATACCTGGAAGCGGGCGCGTCAATCATTCGACAATGCCTATGGCGAATTCAAAGAAGTCGTTCTGAGAGCCTGGGAGGCCCGGACGAAAGTTGAGGAGCGTGTAGAATGAGCGGGAACAAATTTGGCTTCACTCCTATTGACGAAAGCGATCTGAAAAAATCCCGTCGCCGTGATGTCGGACCGATGGGCGCTGCGGTTCGGGAAACAGCTGACAGTCTGAACGAAAGCACTGAGAACCGCGTTGAGCAGCGGCGTCAGAATGCCTCGGACGCCAAGGAGTACCGGAAAGCACGCGATGAAGGCAGGGTTCTGGTTGCGGTCGGAATCAATGAAATCCATACATCCGACCTGCCCCGGGATCGTCTTGAACTCTCGGCTGTTGCAAGTTCGGATGAGATGGATGAGCTTAAGGCTTCGATTCAGGAGCGTGGGCAAAAGGAACCGATCGAGCTCTACAAGGATGAAAGCGGTCAGTTCCAGCTTAAGAAAGGTTGGCGCCGGCTTACCGCGCTGAAACAGCTGTTCGAAGAGACGGGCGATGAGCGCTTTGCCAAAGTGACGGCCAGAGTTGCGGAGGCCAAGAGTGACCGGATCGACCTTTACATCGACATGGTGGAGGAGAATGTCGTCCGGGAGGATCTGACCTTCGCTGAGATGGCCCAGGTAGCCATTCTTGCGACACAGGATTCGGAGTTAGGATTGGGCGATGCAGAGGCTCTGGTCGGTCGATTGTACGCGTCTTTGCACAAGATGAAGCGATCCTATATCCGCAGCTTTGTCTATTTGTTGAATGAGCTGGATGGTGCGCTGCCTTACCCAAAAGCGGTTTCAAGAAATCTGGGTGTTGATGTCGCGCGAAAGCTGAAAGCTTCACCGGGAACATTGGCCGGCCTGAGGGACGCAATGGGACAGGTGTCTTCAGCTGACGAGCAAAATGCGGCTTTGAGCGCGTTCGTCCTGAACACTGAAGCCGAAGCAGTTGTTCGCAAATCGGCTGAGAAGAGCGAGAGCGTCAAATATGAGTTCCATGTCGGCGCAACAAAGATCACGGCCCGAAAAGGGGAGTGCAGAATATTGTCCGGATTGGACTTTAGCTCGGTAGACAGAACAAAGCTACAACGTGCAGTCGAGGCCTTTGAGGCTGTTCTAAATGAGCGGTAACCCGCGGGTTACATTTTCTCGGTTTTTGGCAATAGGGCGATAACCCACGGGTTACCGCCCTAAATTATTGTCCGGAGTATCCCGGCAGGCCAGCCCCGGATCTTTCGGCAATGCCGACATCAACATGATAATTCCGCGCCTGCGCGACGGGTTTATGCAGTGGTTAGGGCATGGCGCCTGGATTTGTGTATGGATTAGCGCAGTTTGCGTCAGGAAGCAGCGCCGAAACCCTTGCTGTAAGGCGAAGGTTGCGGGAAGGCCCGCGAGCCAAAGGTGGTGTTTCGACGATCCGATAGATTGCATGCGGACTAAGTCGCGTTTCAGTATCTGATTGGCCTTGATGTCGGGTGGAGTTGAGGGGGCTATCCTCTGTTTTTATCCTTGATCCAATGTGCCAGCGAATGGGCCGTGCGGCCGATGATCCCAGGTGCGAGGCCTCGCCCTCGGTCTTGGCCTCCAACAGTGAGAGCCAGATTATACCGGATGTACCGAATTCCTTCAGCGTCATGTCATCTCGCGCCAGGCGTTAATCTTCAACTGCGGTCGTTCGCGCGACGCCCAGCTCAGCATCGGGCTCGCGTGATCCCTGCAATTCTTGTGTGAGCGCTGGCAGGTGGCCCACCGCTGTTCCAACTCATCACGGGTGACCGTATCGGATTTTGTGGCAGGGGCCGGGAGGTGGCGCGGCGTTTCGCGGGCCTGATCTGAGTGGAGGGGCAGCGCGGGCGAGGCATTTGCGTAGGCCTTGTGCGATCGGCGACTAAGCAGCCTGGCACGCAGAGTCCTCAGGTGAAGCATCGTGTGGATCGCGGGCGTGATCGAGGAGGAGGCCGTGGGCGATTTCTCCAATCTCAGGCCAACGGAGTTCTTTTCTGATCTGTTCCTGTTTTCACTCTGCTAAATATTGCAGATCACGCTCATTCACGCTGAGCGTATTGGTCGGTGCGCCTCGGATATTAAGGTATGTGCGCGCGTCCTGACAAAAACAAAGGAGGCCTTGGGAGGCAGCTGTGAAGTATGGGGCAGGGGGTGTTATGGTGCAGAGCTTGCTCTGCTCTCGCAGTGCAATCGAACTTACATAACACGCGATTATTGACGTAATGGTGGTTTGATAAGATGGTGTATGTAATGAGCAAAAACCACAAATAATGCACATGAGACTAATGAAGAACGTTCATGGCGCGCTTTGATGGGCTTTGTCGCAAAATTTTCTGAAGTATGATCGCCAGCTGGAGGTCGCTGTGTTTAGCCGGCTAGAAGCGCAAATTGCTTAAATGGGCAGACTCCGACTCCGAACTGGCCTTTGCGGATCATGTGCGCAACTTCAATCCCATCCAGCGTAGCGGAGGCGGAAGCGAACGACTTGAATCCCAGCATTGGGCGGATCCGGCGTTTGATGAAACGATGGTCCTGTTCAATGAGATTGTTAAGGTACTTCCGACGCAACATCTCAATTGAAATTGGACATCCAAAACTCTTGAACATGGTGTTGGCGGCTTTGATACCAGCAGTGTTGGCGCCGCTCTTGTCGATAACGATCTTGCGGGGAAGACCGTTGAGTTCGAGAGCGCGGGCGAAGAATTTGGTTGCTGCGGCTTTGTTTCGGCGCTTGGACAACATGAAATCAAGCTTCTTGCCGTGTTTGTCAATGGCTCGATACAGATACACCCAGCTGCCCTTCACACGAACATAAGTTTCATCCATCCGCCAAGAACGGTCGCAGATACGTTTCTGACGACGTGCCTTGTCGGCGACCAGTGGCGAATAATTGACGACCCAACGGTTCAGTGTCGCGTGACCGACGGATACACCACGTTCGGCAAGGATTTCTTCCAGGTCGCGGTACGACACCGAGTAACGCAGGTAAAAGAAAACAGCGTGTAAGATTACTTCCTTTGGAAAATGCGCGCCCTTGAACGAAATCGTCACGGTTTGCCCCTTTCGAAATCCGTGACGCCATTATCATGAGGACTCAGGCTCAACCAGAGGGTCTAAAAGTTTGCGACAAAGCCATGAGAACTGCTATCGTTTTGTGCGCACCGGATCGACCGGCTGGTGGACGCTGGATGTATTTCGCAAGCTGATGGGTGTGGATGGCAGCGACTATTACAGCAGCTTCAAACATCTGAACGCCAAGATCATCAAACCGGCCGTGAGCGAGGTGAACAATAGCTCGGACATCGTGATCGAGCCTGAATTCCGCAAAAAGGGTAGGGCGGTGACCGATCTTCGTTTTCTGATCCGCGAGAACCCGCAGATGGCGATGTTCCAGATCGATGATAGTGACGGAGTGCGCAACCTGCCAGTTTACAAAACGCTGCGAAAGCAGGGGGTCGCGGATCGTCTGGCACGGCAATGGATTGCTGAACATGGCGAGGACTATGTGCAGCAAAAGCTCGACTATATGAACGATCGGCAGCGGGATGTTAAATCAGCGGTCGGGTATCTGTCAGCGGCGCTGCGCAATGATTTCCAGGCGCCTGACACGTCCGAGCCGGTTGAGCCGAGCCCCGGTACTCTTGAAGCGGCCCGGAAACGGTCAGAGAGTAAGGCGCGTGAGGATCAGGCCTATGAGGCCCGCGCGGCAGAGCGCACCGAACGGGCTCGGAAACTGGCCGTCGTCGAAGATCTGGTTTCGCGGCGATACCCGACCCAGTGTGATGCGGACAAGAGGTTATTTTTGTCTGGCCTGACTGACGATCTGGATTAAACGCAACGGCGATTTTCGCGTTCTGGGAAGAGTTGGAACCGGGTGTATTCGAAAACCACGGATAGTTTGAAACAACCTTGAAACGCAGCCTGCGTTTCAAGGTAGCAAGAAGGTCAATGGTCAAAAGATTGCAATAGAACCGCTCCTAACTACGCTTGGCAAAGGATCAGGCACATTACGATCGGCTTATGGAGGATGTCGCATCGTATCTTCGATTTGACAAAACCGGGTATGCAATGAATTCAGCACGTGGCCCAGCTATTCCCTTCATGGTTCTGGGGAATGTCTTTCAGCGCGCCGAGAAGAAATGGTCTCAAGGCTATTGTGTGATTTTTCTTTTGGCAAAGATGGAAAGTGTTGAAATGAGACCAACGGCCTTGTTGGCAACAAAGGCCGATGTTCAAAAATCTCGACCTGTCTACTGAAAGAAACCACGAAAAAAGTTCACTTGTTGTGATGATAAAGCTCAAGCAGTGCTTTCAGTTTTCAGTACCTTTGATTTCAGTTGGTCGGATGTTGACTTTCAATTGGTCGCCCCCTTACTTTCAATCAGACGAAGGGAAGTCTCTCAAACATGTATCCAAGATTTGCTAAAACCAGAATAGAAGAAGCGTTGTCCGACACGCGTGTTGTTCTGATCTCCGGACCTCGGCAGTCTGGCAAAACAACTCTGGCAACAGAAATCGCCTCTGACAAAGTTCCCTTTTTGACATTGGACGATGCGACTGTATTGCAATCAGCTATAGATGATCCGGTCGGTTTTGTTCGCGGGTTGGACCGGGCGGTTATCGACGAGATTCAGCGAGCACCAGACCTCCTTCTGGCAATCAAGAAAACGGTGGATGATGACAAAAGGGCAGGGAGGTTTCTGCTGACCGGTTCCGCCAACCTAATGACCATTCCGAAGCTCGCAGACTCTCTTGCCGGGCGAATGGAAATTGTCCGTCTCCTACCTCTCAGCCAGACGGAAATCCTAGAAACGAAATCGGGTTTTATCGACCGGGCATTCGAAGCCAAAGCCCCTGTCGTAGACAAGCCGATCATTGGAGATGAACTTGTTGAAACAGTTCTTTCTGGTGGTTACCCCGAGGCTCTTGGCCGGAAAAGATGGGGGCGAAAGCAGGATTGGTACCATGATTATCTTGATGCGATTGTGCAACGAGACGTTCGCGATGTGGCCCAGATCGAACAGCTCGCAATCATGCCAAAACTACTGGGAGTTCTGGCGGAGCATTCTGGTCAACTGGTCAACTACTCGGGGATCGGTGCTGCCATAGGTCTGAATCACGTGACTACTCAGAAATACGTACGAGTGTTTGAAAACCTCTTTCTCGTGCACAGTTTGCAGCCGTGGTTCACCAATCGCCTGAAGCGCCTGACCAAATCCCCTAAGTTGCACTTCCTGGATGCAGGCCTTCTGGCAGCCATGCGCAGCATTTCTCCGGACACTGTCGAAAAGGACAAGACACCCTTCGGGTCGATCTTGGAAACATTTGTGTTCAGCGAGTTGCGCAAGATTGCCACCTGGAGCGAACAGAGGTGCACGTTTTCGCATTTCCGCGACAAAGACAGAAACGAGGTGGATATCGTTCTCGAAAACAGGCGTGGCGAGATCGTTGGGGTCGAGGTGAAGTCGTCTGCTACCGTTACTTCCAGCGACTTTTCCGGGATGCGTAGATTGGCAGAGGCGTGTGGTGACAAATTCATCCAGGGGCACGTTCTCTACGACCACGATCAGGTTGTACCCTTCGCAGACAACATGTTTGCGACTCCAATTTCCAGCCTGTGGGCAACGAGTTGATGACAGGTACAGCCAAGGAAGGGCTGGGGGCTGAAACCATCGATATCTCTGCTCTCGACAGGTGGTATTCAGCAGAATCGGCTTATTTCGTTGAAAAACTCGCCCTTGATCGAGGGCTGAACTGCTGATTCAATTCCTGTAGTGGAGGGGAGGATCAGCCATGATGGGAC
>NZ_JBQFMH010000030.1:0-11838 GCF_056531745.1 Ruegeria sp. L12 | reverse complement strand
GCTCGTTCGACCCCAGAGAGAACCATGACCCCGATGCGATCTAAATCCGCCCTTGAAAGCGAAACCGCAGATTGAGAACTTTGCAAAATTCAGCGGACGGCCCAATTCGGACGTCGCCCGATGGGCGTCGTTGCTGCGGTGCAGCCCGCCATTCGCCGCGAGCGCCACGCTAGAAAACAATTCGACGCGAGCACATGACCCTGCCGAAACCACCTGCCATGAGGCCAGAGATTGTTCCATTATCGATTTCCAGATCGATTTTTATCAGGCTCGGACTCGCCGGGTTCATAAACACCCCTTGTTCGATTTGAAATGATCGTTGAGATGATCCGACAAAGTCGTGCAATACACACGCTAAAGGCCCCGCAGCCATCCCCGTCGCGGCTTCTTCTTCAATCGCATATCTGGGCGCAAACATGCGGGTTGTCGCGTCTCGGTTGGTCGCTGATGGGTCTGTTGTAAAGACGTAATAGCCGACCAGATCCAGTTGTTCGCTGATTTGTGTGATTTTGGCGAAATCTGGTTTCACCTTGGCAAGACCTTCGGCATCAGCGAGGCCGATAACAATGAAACTGTTGCCGGTATTGACCAAAACCGGTGGGATCTCCTGATCAAGTTGATGTCTGCTGATCCCAAGGGAGTTCAGTACATCGTCGATGCTTACACCCTTTTCCGCCCATTCCTCTGGTATCGCGTATTTTGGGGCCAGTTGTTCCATATAGGCGGCACCTTCTTTCATGAGTATGCGCCTCGGCCCATCAACCGTCTCCTTCGAGGTGTTGGGATTGGAAATCCGGCCTAGCGCATCAAGGCGCGAGAAGGCGGCGATTGTTGCGTGACCGCAATGAGCAATGCGCCGGTTTGGTGTGAAGAAATCAAGTTTGAAGCCTTCAGTCTCAGACCGAGAGACAAAGGCCGTTTCGGACAATCCAACCCTTGCCGCAACGGCTTGCATATCCTGTTCGCTCAATTCATCAGCGTCCAGGACGACGCCTGCGGGATTTCCTCCTGCGCCACCGTCGACAAAGCCGTGTACGATTTCCACCGTTACCTCTACGGCAGTATTTGTTTGCGTATTCATTGACTTACTCCATGCGTGAGGTCGCACCTTTGAGCGCGGTGCGGCCAGTTCCACGTCAGTTGCTAGCGGTGGTGATGCGGTTCAGAAAGGCGGCCATCTGCGCTGCAATCTCGGGCCCATACTCTTCGAGTGCAAAGTGTCCCGTATCGAGCAGATGAAACTCGAGATCATTCAGATCGCGTTGATAGGGATAGGCGCCTTCGACCGGAAAGATGTGATCATTTTTGCCCCACATCAGCAGCGTTGGGGGTTGATGTTCGCGAAACAGCGCTTGCCATTTTGGGTACTCGGCAACGTTGGTGCCGTAATCCAGAAAGAGTTCAAGTTGCACCTCTTGATTGCCATCGCGGTCAAGCAGGTATTGGACGTGCCAATAGTTATCCGGGCTGATCAACTCGGGTTTTTGAACTCCGTGGGTGAACTGCCATTTGGTGGCATCCAGAGTGAGGAATCCACGAAGCTGGTCGCCATTCTCTTGCGATGGCTCGGCCCAAAGGGCTTTGATTGGATCCCAGAACTCGCGCAGCCCTTCTTCATAAGCATTCCCGTTTTGAATGATAAAGCCAGTGACCCGTTCGGGTTGTTCCGCAAACATACGGAAACCAACCGGGGCACCGTAATCCATCAGATAGACCGCGTATTGATCGATACCTTTCCGGTCAAGCAGCGCCGTCATCATTCCAGAGATATTTGCGAAAGAATACTCGAAGTTTTCGGCCATCGGCATGTCCGACGCGCCAAATCCGGGGAAATCGGGCGCGATCACGTGGTAGTTCTCGGCCAGTTCCGGGATAAGGTTACGGAACATATGCGAGGAAGTCGGAAAGCCATGAAGCAGCAGGACGGTGGGCCTGCTCGGATCTCCGGCCTCACGATAAGCGATACTGACTTCGTCGATTTTTTCGGCGCGGAAATAGACGGCCCGCGTGGCCTCAATTTCGGTCCCTGCTGCGATTGCAGGAGCTGGTGCAATTGGTGCAGCGATTGAAAGCGCGAGAATGCTGGCGCTCAGGACGGATTTCAAATTGCGCGACATGGGTATTTCCTTTCATTGGGTTACGGGGACGCGTCTGAACACGCCAGGATTGACACGGGTCAGTTTTGCTGTCCGAGCGACGCTTCGAGCCTTGCGTTTCGTGCTTTCAGCGCTGCCAGTTCAGTGCGAAACGGGGCCAGATAATCTTCAAACTCTTCAAAGGTCAGGCGTTGGGGGATGTGCTGTGGGCAGTTCCAGTCCATCGCTTCAAGCTTGATCACAACCGCCCGCTCCGGGTGAGCGCGATAGTCCGGCGCTCTCAGGCGCTGCATCAGGGCCGGATCGTCCTCGGCACCAATGATCATCGCCTGACCCCAGATCTTGAGACGCTTCTGATTGGGGTAGTCCATCAGGATCAGCGAGATGCGGTCATTGCCCAGCAGATTCCCAGTGCTGAGATACTGCCGGTTGCCGCGGAAATCGGCGTAGGCAAGTGTCCGTTCATCCAACACTTTCAGAAAACCCGTTGGACCGCCGCGAAATTGCACATAAGGCCAGCCGGTTTCTGAGACCGTGGCCTGATAGAAGCCGTCCCTTTGCGCGATGAAGCTGGCCTCAATCGGGCTGATCAGGTCCTCGTGACGGGTGCCTTCCAGAAACTTCGCGTAACCGTTCGCTGAACCATTTTTGGCCTGCGTTTCGCGCACGGAAGGCGTGAAGCTGATCTCTGCAAAGGGTCGTGCCATTGAATTCTCCATCTCGGTCTGGGCGATGCCCTGGGACTGAGGTGAAGTTAATCAGATCTTCTATGTTGCGGAATTCAGATACTTGGCAATATTTTATTCCAAAAAGTGGAATAATGCTGTGGACAGATTTCACGCGCTAAACGTCTTTGTGAAGGTGGCCGAGTTGAAAGGTTTTGCCGCGGCGGCCCGCCACCTCAACATGTCACCACCGACAGTGACCCGATTGGTTTCTATGCTTGAAGATAGCCTCGGGCTACGTCTTTTTGTACGCACAACGCGCTCAGTGATGCTGACTGATAGCGGGCAAAGGTTTTTTGAGGATGCCAGACGTATTCTGGCTGACCTTGAAGAGGCCGAGCGCGCCGCTGTCGGTTCCTATGCCGAACCGACCGGGGAAATTAGTGTTACTGCATCAGTCTTGTTTGGCCGTATGTTCGTCACTCCAATTTTGGGCGATTTTCTGGATCTGTATCCAAAGCTCTCAGCGCGCACGCTCTATGTGGACCGAGTGGTCAATCTGATTGATGAGGGTCTCGACGTCGGGATCAGAATTGGCAACCTCGCTGATTCCAGTTTGATGGCTGTCAGATGTGGTACGGTGAGGCAGGTCGTGTTTGCTTCCCGTAAATATCTTGACCGATATGGCGAACCAGATACGCCCGACGATTTACCCTGCCATGCAATCATTAATTCAACTGCCTTGAATGCATCGGCCCAATGGCATTTTCAACGGGGCAGAAAGACTGTCACCAAACGCATGAGCCCACGCATCAGCATGAACACAAATGACGCTGTGATCGAGTTGGCCTTGCAAGGTCATGGTGTCGGGCGGCTTCTGTCCTATCAAGTCGCACCCTACATTGCAGATGGGCGGCTCAAGACTGTTCTAAAGTCGTATGAACCACCCGAAGTCCCCATCCATCTTGTGCATCAAGAGGGACGAACCGTGTCTGCGAAGGTGCGCACTTTTGTTGACTTTGCTGTCGGACGTCTCAAATCAGATCCCCTTCTTGTCGGGAACCAAACACAGGTCCAAAAGCAAGATTAACAAATGGGCGGGCGTCGCGCTATTCAGCCACCGCCGCGACCGGGGCGATCCATGCATTTGGCACAAAGGCATCATCCAACGCGGTGTCCGCCACATGGTTCGTATAGTTCGACAAGGTTTTCAACGCTGTGCCGAGGATGACTTCCAGCATAGATTGGCGTGTGTAACCAGCCGTCAGAAACGCCTCGACCTGTGCGTCGCTGGGCCAGCCTCGGCTTTCGTTGATCACGATGACGAATTTGCGCAGTGCTTCCAATTTGGGGTCGGCGATAGGGCTGCCATCGCGTAACGCTGCGATCACGTCTTCGGGGACACCGGCCATCTGTGAAAGAGTGGTATGGGCGGCCATGCAGTACTTGCACCCGTTCAACCGGTTGTTAGTCATAAGGATGATCTGGCGCTCAGTCTCTGACAGGCTGGTCTTTCCAAAGATGTTGGAAAGTGTCGTATAGCCTTCCAAAATTGCGGGCGCTTCGGCCATGGCCGCATAAAGGTTGGGCACAAAACCATATCCTTTCAGCGATGCTTCTAGAATTGGTTTCGCGGCATCAGGGGCTGAGGCGATTGTATAGGTCTCAAAATCAGTCATGTCTGGTTTCCTTTGGGAAGAGTTTTCGACGCACGCAAATTGTCATTGCGGACAGGGCGTCTTGGAGAAATGCCGGCCTTTTGGGGAGGGGAGAGGCAGCGGTGGCTCCGACCGGCAAAAGCCACCAAATTCCTCGATCAAAGGCTGCCGACAGGCGTGTGGTGGATGTCTGCCCACTTGGCATGGGCGCCTTGGATCACGGTCTCTTTGTCCTCAAGGTACTTCTTGAAGATGTCCTCATTCACAAAGAGATAGAGCTTGTTGTCCACGATATCGGCATACCGAACATCGCCATCAAGCTTCCTGCCTACATAGACGCCAAAGGCGCAGAACCCGCCGAATTGAGGCAGATGTGCCGTCGGATTCGCCTCGAATGTGGCTTGCGCTGCCTGCGACGCAAAATAGTAGTCCACTCCATCATGGGCCGATGTAAAAGTGGCGTTGCCCATTTCGGGTTTTTCGGCTTCAAACATCGATACAGGATCGACGCCATGCATGCCGAGGGGCTGCCCGGTCAAGGTAAGACTGTTCGAAACGTTGTATTCATCGTCAGCCAATGCCGCCGCCGCCAGGGCGAGAGTCAACGCTGTTGTAAGTGCGGGAAATGTAAAGATGCGTGTCATGATATGTCCTTTCAGGATGTCAGGATCAAATTTGAAGATCGATTTGGGTCAGGCCGATTGGCCAATGCGCTCAACCGCGTCGTCGGTCCACCAGACGCCGTTGGCGACCATTCGGAAGTTGATTATGGCTGCGAGATACCCGTCACCTTCAGGCACCTTGGCTCCGGCCGTGGCATCGCGAACGACAGCAACTTCGTAGCCCAGCTCCAGCAGTTCGTAGAGATGCGCTTGCGTACACAGGTTCGCCGACATCCCCGCAAGGATCACCTTGTCGATCTTGCGCTTGCGCAACTGCAGGTTCAGGTCGTTCTGAGCAGGGCTATAAACCTTGTGGGGCGAACAAATGATGGTTTCGCCATCCTCAATGTACTTTTTGTACTGCGGCATCCAGTCGGCACCTGAGCCCTCGAAATTGTCCAGGTTGAGCGGTCCCAGGCGGTCAAACATACCTATGCTGTGCATCGTGGCTTCCAGAGTGCCCTCGAACTCCCACTTGTGATCATGCGGGTAGTAATAGTGGGGCGAGATGAAGACCGGCATCCCGACTGCCTTAGCGGCGATGAAAAGCCGTTCGATATTGTCGACGGTGCCCTGTTCGGTCACGCTTTCGCCAACAACGCCCCACGTCACACCGTCCTCTGACAGAAAATCAATCTGGGGGTCGGTCACCACAAGCGCGGTACGCCCCGGTTCGATGGTCATGTCGATTTGGGGAAGGCCTGGATTTTCCGGGTCAGCATAGTAGGCGCGGGCCTCATCGGTCGCGGCAAGGGCCTGCCCGCCAGCCACTATTGTTGTACCTGCCGCGGCCGCACCGGCGGCTTGTTGCAAGAGTCGCCGGCGCGCCATATCAACGCGTTCGGGCGTGACGTCGCAAGCGCAGCTTGCTCCATGTTTGTGGTCATGATTGCTCATTGCAAATTTCCTTTGTCTGAGAGGGGCAAATGGGTTTGCTTTACTCCGGAGCGCCCCAGGTGGATCTGACAAAGAAGAAGTTAGGCACAACATTGGCCGAGGTATTGGCAGGCCCTGCCAAGGTTTTGACCGAACCTGCCATGTGGTCTTGAGGTGTACGCCTAGTCGGAGGTCGCTTGCTGTCGGAAACGAGCGGGAGCCTGTCCGACCCAACGCTTGAAGGCGCGGCTGAACGTGCTCTGTTCCGAAAACCCGGTCATAAAGGCGATCTCGGCTATGGAAGCCTTACCGTCACGGAGCAGGTCACGAGCGAGTGCAACTTGTGCCTGACCAAGAACGTCGCGATAGGTCAGCCCTTCTTCGGCCAACCTGCGATAAAGGGTGCGCTCGCTCATTCCCATCTCTTGGGCGACATGCGCCGCCTGCGGTGCGCCGTTACTCAGGGCTGGCGTAAGTCGATGAACAAGTACGTTGCTCAGTGACAAATCATCATCCAGAGAATTGAATTCCTCATCCAGATGTTTCGTCATGAAATCTGACAAGCCCGGATCGCCAAGACGATTTACGCATTCGAGCATAGCAGGGCGCATCGCAATGGCGTTGTGGTCGCTCACAAATCGAACCGGGCACCCGAAATATTCGGCGTAACGTTCTGGCTCTTGTCTGCATGCATGCTGAAACGTGACATATGCGAGCGACAACCCATCACCCACAAACCGATGCATGTTCCTTGCAAAGGCAGCAAGCGCGCATTCGTTGCGCAGTTCCAAGGCGGCGCGATGTGGTGTTTGTCCTTCAAAAACCCAAAGGACCGGATCGCCAGTTTCATCAAGTCTGTAAACTGCGGTGTCCGTCACGAGACGAAAATAACGCTCGATCCGTTGCAAAGATTGCCTCAAGGTCGGAGCTGTCTTTACGGCCAAGCCAAGTACGCCGAGATCATCGGTCGCAATCGCGTTCGCATAGGCCTCAACCAACGCGGCCTCGTCCGCTTGTTGCGCACGAATCCAATCGATCAGATCGAAATACGCATCATCCGCCAATTGGCCATCTTGAGCTTCTGGTAAACGCAGCATGACAGCGCCATTCGAAATCAGAGCGCCATCGTCGTTCAACGTCATCCCGGCGGCGTTGGCCATCGCGCGGGCGAATGCATAGGTTACACTTGCCATACAGTGAGATTAGCACTGGAAAGCTCTTTCACACCAGATCGTCCAACCCTGTGATAGGTATAATAAATAAAGACAGCCTCGATCTTCGGGCGCTTGAGGATAAATGCGCCAAACTGATAAAACTCGTCATCAGGTTTTCTGAACGGTATCGTCCGAAAGCGTGCGGAAGCATGCAGTCATAGAGGTCATGATAGATGGGCGAAATTTTTATATCTGTGCTGCTGCCGCTCGCAGTTGTTGTCATCATGTTCTGCCTTGGCCTCGGACTCACAGCGGCTGACTTTCAACGCATCGGACGACGTCCACGTGCCTTTTGCGTCGGGGCTCTCAACCAGATCATTTTGCTGCCTTGCATCGCTTTGATGGTGATCTTTATCTTTGGGATTTCCGCCGAGACAGCCGTTGGCATTATGATTTTAGCGGCCTGTCCGGGCGGGGCGATCAGTAACATCGTAACCAAGCTTTCGAATTGGGATGTTGCTTTGTCCGTTACTCTTACAGCAGTCTTCAGTCTGACTTGTGTCGTTACCGTACCGCTTATCCTGGGGTTTTCGATGCAGATGTTCATGGGGGCAACTGCGCCCGCTATCGACATCTCTTCGACGGCTTTAGCAATGTTTTTTTTAACAACTTCTCCAATCCTAGTCGGGGTGACCGCGCGGTCACTGGCGCCGCGGATTGTAGCCGCTGTCGAACCAGTCTTTAGCAAGGTCTCTATGCTACTTTTTGCGCTGGTCATCGGAGGCGCGATCATTTCAAACTGGGTGGTGGTCGCGGATAACTTCCTTAGGCTTGGACCCGCACTTTTGGTTGTAGGTGTGTCACTCACGTTTATTGGCATCATGAGTTCAGGGATGCTCGGATGCACAGACATCGAGGCGAAGACGATTTCAATTGAGACCGGCGTTCAAAATGGAGCTTTGGGGATCGCAATTGCCACCTTGCTGTTGCCTAACACCAATGGGTTAAGCGAATATGCCATCCCATCCGCAATTTATAGCGTGGTCTGGATCGTAACAATGTTGCCTGTGTTCGCTTTCCTTGCGCGAAGAAGCCCAATTTTATGATCCTGACGTCTATTTGCCAGCTCTGGTTATGGGCTGGGCCAAGTCCCTTAGTTTCCATGCCGGAGCGTCATCTGGTCAAAGAGCGATCAAGGAACTCCCAAGCCCTCTGTGGAACGGCCGCTTTGGCGATTTTCCCTGTTGAAGGGAAAACTGTTGCTGCCAGTGCGGTGGATCCTGCGTCAGCGAAGGTGTAGACTCCAAGGTCAGTTTTGTCCGCCTCACTGCCAGTCCAAGCCCGACCAGGTGAACGGCCCTGATCTCGAAAAACAGCCGTTCATGCCTGGCGCGGCGAACTTGCGACGCGAGCCCTAAGCTACCTAACATGCGCTCTCTCGGCTCAGAGCGAATTCCCGTCGTACAGTTCCTCTGGCAATCTCATGGCATCAAGTTCATCGACGCAACCGAGGTTTGCGCGATAGTGCCCAGGGTTCAGTCGTGTCTCGACAAATGTGTGGACGCCACAACGGCTGCAAAAGTGATGTCGCGCTGTCATCGTGCCAAACTGGTAAGTCGCGAGGACACCTTCTGGATCACAAATCTCAATATCTGTGGGCGCAATCGTAGTTGTTGTCATCGCGATCCCTTTGCGTGCGCACAAAGAGCAGTCGCATCGCATGATGCGTATCACTTCAGGACACACGAAGGCGAATGTAATAGCTCCGCAGTGGCAGCTTCCTTCGTATTTTTTCATTTGTGAGACCAATCCCTCTTCACGTCGTACAGTGGCGCTACTTGAAGTAGGTCGCCTAGCTTGGATTCTTCACGACACCTGAATGTCGGTTTTGTCCGCATTGCCGCCCCAGGCGATTAAGCGAATGGATCAACCGCTACGTGCTGGCCAACCCGGCCATGGCGGATGACAAGACCAAGGCGAGTCGCCCGCTGGCTGCCGCCGAGGTGGAGGTCGACAACGTCGAAGGGCGCCCGGGTTACTACAACGCCCGCTTCTTCCTAAGGCCCCACTACCAACTGGAAGGGATCAACGCGAGCTTGCGGCTTGTATCTGAACTGCCGACAATTAAGAACTGAACTTAAGGAACAAGAACTCTGCCCGTATGAATGATCGCCTACGTGAAAGTGCTGGAAGTCGCCGCGGAGACCCGTCGTGGGCATCAAAAGGATCAAAATTAAATCATGCCAATCGATTGAAACATGACACAGGCCTTGAAACGAAGGTCGGTTCAGGTCGCACTAGTTCGCGACGGTAGCATAATTCCACTTCGTTCCGTTGATTTTGTGAGCTGCGTTCGCTGCGTGCAAAGCGGCCATTCAGATTGAAGACGGCAATGGCAACTAAGTCCGGCATTTGGTGAGTTCATAACTCCGTGTATATTGCCTGCGCAGCGAACGGCATCAATGCGGATTGCATACGCAGCATTCGAACATAGCGCTCAAGGTCGGCTCCGGGCCGTACTAGCGGGCAGTAGTCATGCTCCGGATTGAAGTGCTGCAACCGCCCCAGCGGCGGCAATGAGCCCGAAGCGGTTATTGATCTTCGGGGAAACTAGAAAAACCTAAATGCTTGACCAAGCGCCCTTCAACACAGAGCATGATGTGACGCGGAAGCTCCCAGGGACGGGCGATGGAAAGACGCATAACCGCAATCATTGCCGCAGATATAGTCGGGTTCAGTCGCTTGATCGAACGCGACGAGGTCGGTGTTCTACACCGACAAAAGACAATCACGAAGTCAATTATCAAGCCTGCGCTCAATCTGCATCACGGAAGGGTAATAAAGACGACAGGTGACGGCTTTCTCGCTGAATTCCCCTCAGTGTTTGCCGCGGCGAATTGCGCGATTGAATTGCAAAAGACAATCCTCAACTCGCAGGCCCAAATTGCGGAAGGAGACCAAATTAGCTACCGGATGGCCGTGCATATTGGTGATGTAGTTGCTGACGAAGGCGACTTGTTGGGAGATGGTGTGAACGTTGTTTCGCGTCTTGAAGCGCTCGCTGCTCCAGGCGGCATCGTTGTATCTGATGTTGCTTACAAACTATTGCAGAAACAACTGCCCGTCCGCTTCGTCTCGGGAGGCAAAAAGCAGCTAAAAAACATACTTGAGCCGGTAGAGATCTATCATATCAGCGTCGACGGTGTTGGAGACGCAAACGTAGCCGACGAGCCATTGGGCAAGCTAAGCAGGCGCCTGAGACTTGGTGTGTATGCGCTCGGTTTGGGTCTGCTTTTGGTCGGGACATGGTTCGCGGTTACAAGCTTTCCGAACCGTCAAACTGAAAACGATTTGTACAATGGTCGCACGTCGATTGTCGTGATGCCGTTCAGTGACACCGGGTCGCTCCAGGGACAAGACTATTTTGCTGACGGACTGACGCATGACATCACGACCGATCTATCCCAACTTCCAGAGTTGTTCGTTATATCACGCGCGAGCGCCTACAGTTACAAATCTACGAGCGCTGAGCCCAGGCAAATCAGCCAAGATTTGGGCGTACGCTACATTTTGTCCGGAAACGTAAGGAAAGTCGAAGACACGATCCGCATTAACCTGACGCTGGTGGATGGCACGACAGGAGGGGAGATATGGGCAGAAAGGTTTGATGGCGAAACAGAAAATGTTCTCGCTTTTCAGGATCGGGTCGTCAATCGAGTAGTGTCTTCTCTACCGGTGGAGCTCGACGTCCAGCAAGTTGCCAGAAGCGAAATTGGTGGCACCAAAAACCCTCTTTCTTTTGATGCATACCTTCAAGCTCTGCATCTATACGACACTGGCACAGCGCAGAGTTTCGCTGAGGCTGTACCTTATCTTGAGGTCGCTACGAAACTTGATCCCGACTACGGGCGAGCATATGCGCTTCTGGCTCTGATTTACTTTGAAGCTTGGCAAAACTACTGGCACGCAGAATTTGGATACCAAACCGAACTGGAGCGCCGGTTTCTCAAAAGGTCTTCGGAAGAGACGCTCGAGTTAGCGAAACAAAACCCTACCGCACTCGCTTACCTGGTGACGGCGCAGATTATGCGTGTCGACGGCCAAACCAATGAAATGTTTCAGCAAGCCGTAAACGCCTTGGAGGTTGAACCGAACTCAGCTGACGCTCTATACACACGCGCTTTGGCCCGCCTACTCAATGGTGAAACGAATGCGGCACTTACAGACATTGAGAAAGCCATCGCTGCGAACCGAATTTACCCGACGTACTACCTGACGTTAAAAGGTGGCATTCTGTTTTCTCTTGAGCGCTATGAGGAAGCAGCGTCTGTCTTGGAGGTAGCGCGTTCGAGAGAACCTTCTTCGCGGGATGCGCTGATGTTCAATGTCGCAACTCTTTCCATGCTTGGTCGTTCCGTTGAGGCTGAGATGCGGGAAATCTGGAGGCTTGGAGAACGCATTCACATTTACAAAACCCGGTGGCGGTTCAACAATGATAGCGATTGGGACAGATTGGCTGATGCGCTTCGATCTGCCGGCGTCTCCGAAGATTACTAGTCAAGTAGCTAAACCGATCGACTTGCGCAGATCTTTTTTCAGCGCTAGATGCCGCCCGGCGGCGAACGGCGTCTTTGTCCCGATTCTGTGGAAAAACAACGTGTTGCTGACGCAGAAAGTGACCATCTGAACTGAAGGCGAGCGCCTTTCTTATCAGGCTTTTCGCGTTT
>NZ_JBQFMH010000029.1:0-14582 GCF_056531745.1 Ruegeria sp. L12 | reverse complement strand
CCAAAGGATACTGAACAGGCATCTCCCAACCCGCAAAATCAACCAACTTCCCCCCCAACTCAACATGCAAAGAATGAAGTGGCGTGCGTTTAATATCGGACATAATTCTAACCTTTCGATCAGCGAGACTGGTCGCGAACAACTGTGACGGTGCAATGCGCGTTGCGCACGACACGGGCGAGGTTCGGGCCGATCTCATAATTCGGAAAATCGCCTTTGGTCGATGCCATGACGATCAGGTCGAAGCCGTCCTTGTAGGCAAGCTTCAGGATTTCGCGGTAGACACTACCTTCTTCGATGTGAATTTTCACATCGGAGGCATTGCCATGATCCAGAACGGCCTGCACCGCGCCCCGGACATGTTCCTTGGCACCAGCCCCATAATTGGCGGGCAGGTTCGGCAGCTGGATGATCTCGGGGATGACGGCAACCGCATGCAATTCGGCACCATAAAACTTCGCCTGTTCCAGTGCGAGCGGCAGTGCGTTCTTCCACGAACGGTCGTCGGTGTGATCAATCGGCAGCAGGATTTTCGTGGCCATCACGTCTCTCCTCGAGATATGGAATTCTGTTTCAAAGGCAGGGGGCCGGGATGGCCCCCCGCATGCTCATCCGAGATTATTCGGCAGGTGTGCCGCCCGGCTCTTCGGATTGACCGCCTGAGGCGAAGAACTCTTTCGTCAGTTTGAAGACGATCGGGCTCAGCAATGCGAGGGCGATCAGGTTCGGGATAGCCATCATGGCGTTCAGCGTGTCAGCCAGCAGCCAGATAAAGCCCAGATCTGCGGTTGCACCAAAATAGATCATCACGATCCACAGTACGCGATAGGGGATCAGCGATTTGACGCCCAGCAGGAACTCGACGCATTTCTCGCCGTAGAAGGACCAGCCAAGAATGGTGGTGAAGGCAAAGATCGACAGCGCGATAGCGATCAGATACCCGCCGATACCCGGCAGCGACAGCTCAAAGGCGTGGCTGGTCAGGGCTGCACCGGATTCACCCGATGTCCACGCACCCGACGAGATGATCGCCAGACCGGTGATCGAGCAAACGATGATGGTGTCGATGAACGTGCCCAACATCGCGATCAGGCCCTGATTGACCGGACCTTTGGTCTCGGCTGCGGCGTGCGCGATCGGAGCAGACCCCAGGCCGGCTTCGTTCGAAAACACACCACGTGCCACACCAAAGCGGATGGCGGCCCAGACGGCTGCGCCCGCGAAACCACCTTCGGCGGCCGACGGAGTAAAGGCATAGGTGAAGACCAGCGAAATAGCGCTACCGATATTGCCGATGTTGATCAGCAGAACCAGCAGACCGGCGATGATATAGGCAACTGCCATGAACGGAACCAGTTTACCGGCAACCGCACCGATGCGGGTGATGCCACCCAGAATAACGGCAGCAGTCAGAACCATCAGGACAACACCGGTGACCGAAGTGTTCAGGCCGAAGTTGGCCTCGAGAACCTGAGCCACACCGTTTGCCTGGACCCCGTTGCCGATGCCAAAGGCTGCAACCGCGCCGAACAGGGCAAACGCAACGCCCAGCCAGGCCCATTTCGCGCCCAGACCGTTCTTGATGTAGTACATCGGACCGCCGACATAATTGCCCAGCTCGTCTTTTTCACGGTATTTCACCGCGCAGACAGCTTCGGCATATTTGGTGGCCATGCCCACCAGGGCGGTCATCCACATCCAGAACAAGGCGCCCGGACCGCCCAGGAAGACAGCAGTGGCCACGCCGGCAATGTTCCCCGTACCGATGGTTGCCGACAGCGAAGTCATCAGCGCGTTGAACGGGCTGATCTGGCCTTCGCCCTGCCCTTCACGGCCTTTGAACAGCAGGCTGAACCCTGTGCCGATGCGCAGGATCGGCATAAATTTCAGACCGACCTGCAGGAAGAAGCCGACGCCGAGGATGAGAACCAGCATCAGCGGCCCCCATACGACGCCATTGATGGCCCCTACGATTGAATTTAACGCTTCCATGGTTTCCCTCCCAATTGCGTTTGGTTATGCCCCTTTGGCGATGGTCCGCTGGCGGGCCTGCTTCAGGGCGGCAAAGTCTTCGTCCGCATGGAACGACGAACGGGTCAGCGGAGTGGCCGACACGTGCAAAAAGCCCTTGGAACGTGCGATCTGCTCCAGCTGGGCGAACTCTTCGGGCGACCAGAACCGGTCGATCGGATGGTGTTTCGGGGTCGGTTGCAGGTACTGACCGACAGTCAGGAAATCGACGTTGGCGGCCCGCAGATCGTCCATGACCTGCCGGACATCGCTCAGGCATTCACCCAAACCGACCATCAGGCCGGATTTGGTGAAGATCTCGGGGTTGGCCCGTTTGGCTTCGTCCAGCAACCGCAGCGAGGCATAGTAGCGCGCGCCGGGGCGTACCGTTGGATACAGGTGCGGAACGGTTTCCAGATTGTGGTTGAACACGTCCGGAGCAGCCTCGAACACGATATCGGCCGCTGCGCCCTTGCCCAGAAAGTCGGGTGTCAGCACCTCGACCGTGGTGCCGGGGTTCTGATGACGAACGGCGCGGATGGTCTGAGCAATGTGTTCGGCCCCGCCATCGGACAGATCGTCACGGTCCACCGAAGTGATCACCACATGGCGCAGGCCAAGCTTTTTGACCGCGGCGGCCACGCGTCCGGGTTCGAACACGTCCAGCGCATCCGGGCGACCGGTCGCGACATTGCAGAAGGAACAACCGCGCGTACAGACCTCGCCCATGATCATCATGGTTGCGTGACGCTTGGACCAGCACTCACCAATGTTCGGGCATGCCGCCTCTTCGCAGACCGTTGCCAAATCGTGATCACGCATCAGGCGGCGGGTTTCGTAGTAATCGGCGCTTTCGATCTTTTTCCGGCGAATCC
This sequence comes from Ruegeria sp. L12, assembly GCF_056531745.1. Lineage (NCBI taxonomy): Bacteria > Pseudomonadati > Pseudomonadota > Alphaproteobacteria > Rhodobacterales > Roseobacteraceae > Ruegeria > Ruegeria sp. L12. Next base: position 11,697 of record NZ_JBQFMH010000029.1, on the reverse strand, counting down.
ATCTGGGCTTGCGCGGGATGACACTGTCGGCCTTCTTGGCCTTTTCCGGGTGGCGGGGACGAAGCTGGATGGTCATCTTGCTGTCCCCCGTTACGCGTGAATTGCGCGGCCCATGGCATCGAGACAGGCCTCTTTGACCGCCTCACCCATGGCCGGGTGTGCATGGCAGGTTGCGGCAACCTCGGCGACGGTTGCGCCTTTGGTCATCGCCAGAACCAGTTCGGCAATCAGGTCGCCGCCATGCGCGCCGCAGATATGCCCGCCCAGGATTTTGCCATCCGCGTCAGCCAGAACCTTGACCGCGCCATCGGTTTCACCGGTCGAACGCGCGCGCGAGTTGGCCATGAAGGCGAATTTACCAACCGAATATTCGGTTCCTGCCTCTTTCAGCGCCTCTTCGGTCAGACCAACCGAAGCGACCTCGGGGTCGGTGTAAACCACGCCCGGAACCGTGTTGTAGTCCACATGACCACCCTGCCCTGCCAGTATCTCAACGCAGGCCACGCCATCTTCTTCGGCCTTATGGGCCAACATCGGACCGGGGATACAGTCCCCGATCGCGTAGATGCCGGGAACCGTAGTGCGGAAGCTGCTGTCCACCTGAACAAAGCCGCGCGGGTCAAGGGTTATTCCCAGTTCTTCCAGCCCCAACCCGCGCGTTACAGGCCGACGCCCTACGGCAATGAGAACCTTGTCCGCCTCGATCACCTCTTCCTTGTCTTTGCCGACACGATCCAGAGAGAGTGTCAATCCGGACTCGGTCTTTTCGATGGTCTTCAACGCGCGACCCAGCTGAAACTTCAACCCCCGCTTGGCAAGCGCGCGCTGAGCAAGCTTTGCAATCTCGCCATCGATCCCGGGCAGCACACGGTCCAGATATTCAACAACGGTGACTTTCGCGCCGAGCCGCGCCCAAACCTGACCAAGCTCCAGCCCGATCACACCCGCACCCACAACAACCAGATGGTCCGGCACTGTGTCCATCGCCAGTGCGCCGGTCGAACTCAGAACATTCTGTTCGTCAATCTCGATCCCGGGCAGCGATGTCGGCTCCGAGCCGGTTGCAATCAGGATGTTCTTGGCCTCATAGACATCGTCGCCCACTTTGACCTGCCCATCCGCAGGAATGCTGGCCCAGCCTTCAATCAGCTCTACGCCGTTCTTCTTGAACAGAAATCCAATACCCTTGGTCAGATCGCCGACGATCTTGTCCTTGCGCCCCATCATGGCGCTCAGATCGATGCTGGCCCCCTCAACCGCAATGCCATGGGAGGAGAGATGAGCAAGTTCGGCATATTTGGCCGAGGAGGTCAGCAACGCTTTGGAGGGAATGCACCCCACATTCAGACAGGTCCCGCCAAGCGTCCCGCGCCCTTCCACACAGGCCACTTTCAGACCCAGTTGCGCCGCCCGGATCGCAGCAACATAACCGCCGGGGCCGCCCCCGATGACGATGAGGTCATAGATGCTCATTGGGTCAATCCCTCAGTAGATCGGGTGGCTGGCGCACAAGGCGCGGACTTTGGCACGGGTCTGGGCTTCGACAGTCTGGTCACCGTCCGGCGACTGACACAGTGCGTCCAGAACATCGCCGATCAGATGGCCGATCTGTCTGAACTCATCCGGACCAAATCCGCGGCTGCAGCCGGCGGCCGTACCCAGCCGGATACCGCTGGTGACCGTCGGCTTTTGCGGATCACCCGGTACGCTGTTTTTGTTACAGGTGAACCCGGCCCGCTCAAGCGCCGCTTCGGCGTCTTTACCGGTGACACCCAGTGGTCTCAGGTCAACCAGCATCAGGTGGTTTTCGGTACCGCCCGAAACGATGTCACATCCCCGCGCCATCATGACATTTGCCAAGGCGGTCGCGCTATCGACAACGCGCTGCATGTATTCTTTGAATTCCGGCTTTAGCGCCTCGCCAAATGCAACGGCTTTACCGGCAATCACGTGCATCAACGGACCGCCCTGCAAACCGGGGAACACAGCCGAGTTGATTTTTTTCGCCAGTGCCTCGTCATTTGTCAGGATGATCCCACCGCGTGGGCCGCGCAGAGTCTTGTGCGTCGTCGAGGTGACAATATGAGCGTGGCCGATTGGCGAAGGATGCAGCCCAGTAGCAACCAGGCCCGCGATATGGGCCATATCGGCCAGCAGCCAGGCGCCGACCTCATCGGCAATCGCACGAAACCGGGCGAAATCGATCTTTTGCGAATAGGCCGACGCGCCTGCAATAATGAGCTTGGGCTTTTCCGCCTTGGCGAGCGCTTCGACCTGATCGTAGTCGATCAGCCCCGTCGCGGTCAGACCATACTGAATCGGACGGAACCATTTCCCGGATTGAGCCGGCTTGGCACCATGGGTCAGATGACCACCCGCATCAAGCGACATGCCAAGGATGGTGTCGCCCGGGCTGAGCAGCGCCAGCTTGACCGCCCCGTTTGCCTGTGCACCGGAATGGGGCTGCACATTTGCAAACGCGCAGCCGAACAGTTTCTTGAGTCGTTCGATCGCCTCGACCTCGACCTCGTCCACGTATTCACAGCCGCCATAGTACCGGCGACCGGGATAACCCTCGGCATACTTGTTCGTTAGAACGGAACCCTGTGCTTCGATCACAGCCCGCGAGACGATATTTTCAGACGCAATGAGCTCAATTTGCTCGGCCTGACGTTCGCCCTCTCGCGCAATTGATGCGGCGATAATCGGATCAGCGTCTTTAAGCGGTTTCGCAAACATGGTTCCCTCCTGGATACCCGAATCCCAAGTACGAAATTTTGTTTCCTATAGTGGAATAATATCTCCATTGGCAACATAAATCTCTTCGTTGTGAAGTTGTGTAAGCACGGGGAAATCGTTAACCTGCGGAAAATCTGGGAGAATTCGATGGTCGAAGACAGTCCGAACGAAGCCGTCGGGCCGGCGGAACAGGACGAAGGTGCCGCGTTGGGGCGCTCAATCCGGGACGCGCGCCGTGCAAAAGGATGGACTTTGGAGGAAGCGGGACGCGCTGCGGGAATCGGTCGCTCAACCCTTTCCAAGATCGAAAACAACCAGACACGCCCGAGTTTCGACATTGTACGAAGGCTGACTCAGGCACTGGATATGAGCACCCCGCAACTCTTCCTGCAATCAGGTCAGAGCGGCATTTCAGGACGGCGCGATTTCACTCCGCTGGGTGGCGGCGAATTCCGCGACACCCCCACTTACCTGCACGAACTGCTTTGCCCGGAGTTAACCAGCAAACGAATGCTGCCCTATATTGCGACTATCAAAGCCCGCGATGTATCCGAGTTCGAGAACTGGATTCGCCACAGCGGCGAAGAATTCATGTATGTTATCAGCGGTGAGCTGATCTTTGTCTCAGAACACTATCGACCTTTGCCGATGAAAGCCGGGGATTCCCTTTACTACGATAGCGGCATGGGACATGGCTGTATCTCGACCAGCGAAGAAGATGCCCGGGTTTTGTGGGTCTCGTTGGAGTAGACTTGCGAAGACTGTCTCAGGCACTCTGTGGCATTGACGACATGAGATCCGAGGTTTTGGGACCGAAAAACGCTTGTTTCTCAGGCTCTTGCAAATGGCGTCAGGCCGCCATCATACTTCGGGGATATCGCAACAGTGCGCTCGCGATCTCCTTTTGAAATTGCGGACGCCCCTTTACGCGTGCATTCGGTGATCCGGGTCCAGCGACGGGATCGCGTCAAGCAATCGCTTGGTGTAATCCTGCTTTGGCGCGGCGAACAGCTCGCGCGTTGGCGCGCTTTCGACGATTTTGCCGTGATACATCACAACGACGAAATCACAGGTATGGGCCACCACCGACAGATCGTGGCTGATGAACATAAAGGTCAGACCCATGTCGCGCTGCAGAGATTTCAGCAGGTTCAGGATATCGGCCTGAATCGACACATCCAGCGCCGCCACACATTCATCTGCAACCACGAAACGCGGGCTGCAGGCCAGGGCCCGTGCGATTGATATCCGCTGACGCTGCCCGCCCGAGAAAGCGTGCGGATAGCGGCGCAGATGCTCCAGATTCAGACGGCACTTGGCCGCAATCTCGCGCACTCGCGCATCCGTTTCATCGCGCGACCCGGTCAGGCCCATGACCTCCAGCGGTTCGGCAATGATGTCGCGCACGGTCATTCGCGGGCTCAGCGCCGCATACGGATCCTGAAAAATCAGCTGGGCGCGGCGGCGATAGTCCTTGAGGTCAGTGGCTGACATCTTGGTCAGATCGAACTGCGCCTCTCCGTCATCGTAACGGGCGCTGCCGCTGGTGACGGGCACCGCATTCAGCAGCGCGCGGCCGAGCGTTGTCTTGCCCGAGCCGGATTCGCCAACAACGCCCACAAAGGCGCCCTGCGGGATTTCAATCGAGACATTGTCGACCGCCTTCAGCGTGCGCTTATTGAAAAGTCCGCCCCCGATGGGAAACTCGACCGACAGGTTTTCAGTTTTGATCAATGCGTTTGTCATGGCTGGCCGGGGATATCTTCAGGGAAAATGGCTGCGAAATGGCCGGGGCTGACCTCGGTCAGGGGCGGGCGTTCCGTCTCGTACCGCGATCCGGGTCTCAGTTCCGGGTTACGCGGATGGAACACGCAGCCTGATGGGCGTTCAAGCGGCGACGGGATATCGCCGGGGATCGGGGTCAGCGGCGCATCCAGATCGTCGAGTTTGGGAAGCGCGTTCAGCAGACCCCGCGTATAGGCGTGCGCAGGGTGGCGGATCACGTCGCGCACCGGTCCGCTTTCCAGGATCCGGCCCAGATACATTACGGCCACCCGATCGGCGGTCTGGGCAACAACACTCAGGTCATGGGTGATAAAGACGATGCCCATGCCAAACTCGGCCACCAGATCCTTCATCAGATCCAGAACCTGAGCCTGGATGGTCACGTCTAGCGCCGTTGTCGGCTCATCCGCGATCAGCAGTTTGGGCTTGGTCGAAAGCGCCATGGCGATCATCGCCCGCTGACGCATCCCGCCCGACAGCTCGAACGCGTATTGGTTGAACCGGGCCGCAGGTTCAAGGATGCCGACCCGATCCAGCATTTCGATGGACAGTTCTTTGGCCTGCTTCTTGCTCAGATCCGTGTGGATCAGCAGCTGTTCGACCATCTGCTTGCCGATGGTAATCGCGGGGGCAAAGCTGGCCATCGGTTCCTGAAAGATCATGCTGATCGCCCCGCCACGCACGATCTCCATGTCGCGGGGCCGTTTCAGCGCCATCACATCAACCGGACCGTTGTCCAGATGCAGATCGATCCGGCTTTCGGGCGCATAGATCGCGTTGGATGGGTTCAGCTTCATCAGCGACTTTGCCGTCACCGATTTGCCCGATCCGCTTTCGCCGACCAGCCCCATTACCTCACCCGGGGCAAGCGAAAACGAAACGTCATCGACCGCCGTGATCAGCCCCTCATCGGTTTTGAACTGGACGGACAGGTTTTCGACATCGATCAGGCTCATTTGCGGGCCTCCGAATAGGGGTCGGCCGCATCGCGCAGACCATCGCCGACGAACACGAACGACATCACCAGCACGACGAAGAAGATGACCGGGATGAAGTACCATTGGTAGTTCAGCAGAACATCCGCCTTGGTCACATTCTGCAGCATCACACCCAGCGAGTTGACCGGATCTTTAAGCCCCAGCCCGATAAAGCTGAGCGCGGTCTCGCTGAGGACCATATAGGGGAACGAGATCACCAGATCGACGATGATATAGCTGGTGAAGCTGGGCAGCAGATGACGTCGGATGATGTGGCCCGGCGATGCACCGCACAGCTTCGCTGCAAGCACGTATTCCTGATTGCGTTCCGTCAGCAGATGGGTGCGCACCCGCCGCGCCAGTGTCGGCCAGCCGACCAGTCCCAATATGGCCGTTATCACAAAGAACCGTGTTTCAGCCGACCATTCCGGCGGGATGAAGGCGGCAATCGCCATGAACAGAGGGATGGCCGGAACCGTTCGGATCGCATCGGTGACCATCTGGATCACGCTGTCCACCATGCCGCCATAATACCCGGCAACCCCGCCAATCGCGAGCGCCAGAACGAATGAGATCATCACCCCAAGCGTTCCGACCTGCAGCGACGTCCACACCGCGTGCAATGTCCGGCTGAAGATATCCTTGCCGGCACTGTCGGTTCCGAACAGATGAACATAGCCCTTATCGACACCAAACAGGTGGATGTCACCGGGTATGAAGCCGAACAGCTTGTATTTGTCGCCCCTTACAAAGAACTGGATATACCGGCGTTCATCTTCATTCACCTTCTCGACCCAGCGAAAGTTCGTCGCTAACGAGCGTTCGCGGGTCACCCCATGCAGGAACGGGCGGATCGAACAGCCATTGCTGTCGCAGAATTTCGGGATTTGCGGGGCGCCGTTCAGATAATCTTTGTCCCGCCCTGCGGCAGTCGGATCGTAGGGGGACAGGAACGGGGCGAAAATGCCCGACAGGATCAGCACCACCAGAACCGAGGCAGCAATCATTGCCGCCCGCTGTTTCTTGAACCGCGCCCAGATCAGTTGACGCTGCGAGGCGGTGAAATAGGCTTCTTTTGCCTTTTGGTTGTCGATTGTCGCAGTCATCTGGTCACCTGAGGATACTTTTGCGCACGCGCGGATCGATCACCGCAAGCAGAATGTCGGTGAAGAAATTCAACGTCACGATGGATGCCGTCAGCAGGAAGATGATGGCCCCCGCAAGCTGCTGGTCATTCGACCGGGCCAAAGCTTCAAGCAGCAGCGCCCCGGCTTCGGTCAATGTCAGGATCAGCGCCACGATGGGCAGCTCGTTGAAAATCCGGTTCAGGTCAAAGCCAAGGCTATTGACGATGGGCCCCAGCGCATGGCGGGCCGGATAGCGCCACAGCAGGCGGCGGCCATAGATACCCCGCGCGGCAGCAGCCGTCACATACAGCTTGCCGATCTCGTCCGACATCAACGCGCGAACGGTCTGCAGCGCAAAAGCGGTGGCCGACCAGCCCAGGATGAAAATCGGCAGCCAGGCGTGTTTCAGCAGGTCCACAAACTTGCCCCACGACCAGGGGGCCTCTTTGTATTCGGGTGAGAACAGCCCCGTCAGCGTCTCGCCGAAATAAACGGTCGATACCAGCATCACCATCAGGGCGAGCAGGAAGTTCGGCATCGCCAGACCCAGATAGCTGACGATCCGCAGTGAGTTGTTCAGCGCCGCGCTGCGCGAGGCGGCGGAAATGATGCCCACAGGGAGGGCAATGGCATAAGCCAGCGTCAAAGCACCAAGGCAGATCCACAGCGACAGCCAGAATTTGTCGCCCAGCAATTGCGCGATATTCACTCGTAGAATGCAGCTTTCGCCGAAATCGCCGCGAAACGCCCCCGACAGCCACGTGGCCCATCGGGTCAGGAAAGGTTGGTCCAACCCCAGTCGGGCACGTTCGGCTGCAACATCTGCAACGGTGATCGCGGAGCCTTGAGTGTTCTTATACGCCAAATAGCGCTCGGCACAGTCGCCGGGCACCAGCTCCATCAGCGAAAAAACGATCAGTGATACGATGACCAGAGTGACCAGCGCCATAACCGCCCGGGTGGCGGCAAATCTGCAGAATTGCAACATATCTGTCCCCGCAGGATGCGCGAAGGCGGGCGCGAGCGCCCACCTTCTTATTTCTAAACCTTACTCGCTCAACCACCATTGCGCGGGACGGTACGGATAGGTCCGATAGAACTCGTAAGACTGCGTTTTGAACTCGGTGAAGTTCTGCAGGTTATTCGAGTGATAGATCGGCGCGGGCGCGTTGACGGTACCAAGGAACAGCAGCTCGCCGGTCATGATCTCGACCATCTTCTGCGCAGCGGCCACCGAAGCATCCGAACCCGGCGCGCTGGACTGATAGGTATCCAGAGCGGTCTTCAACTCGGCAACCCACGCAGGCGGTTCAACACCATTTTCGCCATTCGAAGAGATGTATTCGGCCCACAGCATACCTGTGCGGACGTCGAAATACCCATCGAACGGAGGCACCCAGATTTCGCTATCGCCAAGGATCGAACCGACGGGCTGACTTTTCAGCCACAGGCCCAGATCAAGCGAGTTCGCCGTTTGTGCGGCGCGGAACTCGTCCGAGGTGACCTCTTTGATCGCGGTGTTGACGCCAACGTCTTTCCAGTTCTGCGCAATCAGCTCCACCAGCTGGGCCGAAGCAGGCTGGGTCGAGAACTGCCAGTCCAGAACAAACGGATCACCGTTCGGCAGATCGCGGAAACCGTCCCCATCCTTGTCGACCAAACCGATTTCGTCCAGCAACGCATTGGCGCGGTCAGTATCGAATTCGATCTCGTGGTTGGCCCATTTTTCATCGACGAAATCCGGGCGCGGCGAGAAGCCGATATACTGTGTCGGCGTACCCAGACCAAAGGCGGTCACTTCGTTCAGCTGGTTGCGATCCATTGCAACGGACATCGCGGTTCTAAACCGGATATCATTAAAGATCGCCCGTTTCGCTTCGTCTTCAGCGGTCACGTTGAATGTCAGAACAGGATAACCGATCGAAGGTTTCACCTCGACCGTATAGTTGCCGTTCTCCTGACCTTCGAGAAGAACCGGAGCGGATGTCAGGTTCACACCCTGCGACTTGTAGTCGACTTCGCCATTCAGCAGTTTGAGCGTGCGGACTTCCTCATCCGGAACATAGGTTTCGTCCATCTCAGAGATGTAGGGCAGTTGGTTACCCTGCGTATCGACCTGGAAGAAATAGGGGTTGGCCACATAGTGGCGACCCTCGGTGCTTTCCTTTACCAGAATATGGCTTTCCAGCGTCGGCATGGTATCGGTCGGAAGAACTGCCAGCTTATCACCGGCTGTCAGCATTGGTGACGGCGTGTCCATCCAGTCAGAGTTGCCATAATAAGCTTTGATCAGCTCATACCCGTTTTCATAGCCAAGCGCCTGCGCGTTTGCATCGGCGTTCTCGTCAAGCGCCGGGTGGAACTTTTCGAAGAAATGCCTGGGCTGGTAAGGCTGCACATAGGTGAACGAGAATGTCTCGGTCAGACCCGGTTTGGGCGCAGCAAGCGTGAAACGGACGGTGGTTTCGTCCAGCGCCTCAACCTTCATGGGCTCGCCACCCGCCAGCGCATAATCTTTCGCCTCGGCGATGACATTGGTGTCCATCATCAGGTTGTCGTACCAGAACACAACATCCGCTGAGGTGAAGGGCGCCCCATCCGACCATTTGTGACCTTCTCGAAGGCTCACGGTCAGCTCGGTGAAATCATCATTCCATTTCCAGGATTTGGCCACATTGGGCACCAGGGTCTGAAGGTCGTCCGAGTACCGGAACAGGTTTACGTGGCGCACAGACAGAAAGTCCGACGTCCCGCTTTCGGTCGCGTTGGACAGCGCGTCCAGCACACCGCCATACTGACCGACCGAGTCATAGGGCACGATCACCAGAGGATCCGCCGGCAGGCGATCCGCCACCGCAGGCAGATCACCGTTGCCGCGGATCATGCCGTTCAGATCACCAATGGCCGGGTTTTCGGCAAAGCTGAGCGTACAGTTTGCAGCCGACTGAAACTCGGACAGATCAAATTGCTGAGGATATGCACCGGCAGATACCCCTTGCATGTCCGCAACGGTTGCCGCTGGGCAATTCGCCCAGGCCGCGCTTCCAATTGTGGCAAAGGCCACACCTGACATAAGAAACTTTTTCATGTTCTCTCCCTAAGTTTCGTTCACTTTGTTTTGCGTAACGGGTCAGCTGCCGTTTCTGTGTCGGCCTTGTGACCGTGGTCTTTAGTTTTTAACCGCGACATGCACGTTCACTCCGGCATTCTTGAGAACCGGCGTAAACGCGTCCGGTGGGACTATATCGGTCACCAGATCAGTGACCTTGTCGAATGGGCAGGATACGTTGGCTGCCTTCGCGCCAAATTTGGTGTGATCCGCTGCAACGATCATGCGATGGGTGTGTCCGTGCAGCGCGCGGGTCAGCTCCGCCTCAAGCGGGTTGGACGCCAGTACACCGCCCACCAGCGACAATGCATCCGCGCCACAGATAACCGCATCATAGCTGAACTGACGCGCAAGCTCCTCGGCTGCGCGACCAAAACTGCCGCGTTCGGACCGGATTACTTCGCCGCCTGCCAGCACAGCCCGTGTTCCATTGTGATCAGCCAAAGAGGCAACCACCGACAAGGAATTGCTGACAACCGTCAACCCGCGTAATTCGCGCAGTTGCTCTGCCACATGCGTCATCGTCGATCCGACGGTGATGAACAGCACCATTTCATCTTCAAGCAACCCGCAGACCCGCTTGGCGATATTGGTTTTCTCATCAGCGTTGTGTTCCAGCGCACCTGAGAACATGGGCGTGTCTTGCGCGCGTGACAGATAAGTACCGCCATGCACGCGCTCGACTTTGTTTGCCCGTGCCAGAGCCTTGACCAGACGTCGAACAGTTTCCTCCGAGACGTCCATGATTTGCGCAATCTGAGTATTGCGTGCTGATCCACCCAGCCGCGCCAATACATCCAGAAGCTCTCGCCCACGATGCGGGATGGTTACGCTGTCATCATCCATGTTCAAACTCGGTCACAATTCCGCGCAAAAATCCACAATAAATGTAAATCTTTTGCGACAAATTTGGTTTTTTGCCGTTTTTGGTCAGATTTATACAAAATATCTGCTCTGCTTGAGGTGCGGCGGGTGAAGTCCGGGCTATGTGCAAGAATCATCCGCAACTCCGACCCGTGATCATGACGACAGACCGATCATCGTCACCCCTGCCGCCATCATCACCGCAGCCAGAAGCCGGCGAATGGGATTGCCTTCCCCCAACAACAGGAACCCAATCAGGGCTGCGAAGATCACAGAGGTTTCGCGCAAAGCCGAAACAACGCCCAGCGGTGCGAAATTCTTGGCGTAAAGCACCAGACCATATGCCGTCATCGACACCATTCCGCCCACCAGCCCTATCACCCAGGTTCGCAATGGCAGATCCAGCAACAAGGTGCCCCGGCGTATTGCTACAAATCCGACAAGAAAGATGTGGAGCACCGAATGCCATGCCCAATAGCTCAGGATGTTCCCCGACACCCGTACACCCAGTCCATCAACAAGCGAATAGATCGAGATGCAGAAACCCGTCCCCAAAGCAAAAACAAGCGATGCCCTGCCAACGCCCTGCCTCAGGACCGACCAACTTGACACCTGAATGCCCGTGGCAATCACGGCAATCCCCATCCAGGCCTGCATCGGCAGATGCTCGCCCGCAAAGATCACCGCCCAAAGCGCAACAAGTGCTGGCACAACACCGCGCGCAATCGGATAGACCACGCTCAGATCACCGTGCCGATACGCTTGGTTAAGCATGTAGAAATAGCCGAAATGCACAACCGTCGAGCCTGCCAGATACGGCAGGCTCTCGATATCAGGCAGCGGCAGAACCGCTACCATCAGCGCCCCCGGAATCACATGCCCCAGCGCTACCAACCCCAGAGCGACTGTCCGGTCAGTGGCCGTTTTGACGACAGTATTCCAGATCGCATGCAGCAGAGCTGCGGTCAGAATTATGAGAACGATGCCAATGCTCACGCTCAAAATGCCGCTTTGAACAGCGCGGTGAGGTTGTCTTCGGTCAGCGTGATCGGGTTACCGCCGCATGAGGGGTCGATGATTGCGCCTTTGACCAGTT
>NZ_JBQFMH010000028.1:0-17983 GCF_056531745.1 Ruegeria sp. L12 | reverse complement strand
GGCTCGTTCGACCCCAGAGAGAACCATGACCCCGATGCGATCTAAATCCGCCCTTGAAAGCGAAACCGCAGATTGAGAACTTTGCAAAATTCTAGCTTTCGGGCAAACCAAATGATAGGCTGGAAACGATCAACAGGCGTATTCTACCCAAGGCTGCCGTTTTACAGGCCGGAGTTCTCTGGCAGCGTCGGCTATCTGCCAAAAAACCTAAAGCTGCGAACCAATTGGTAAAATACTTAGAAATCCAGAAACTATGTGATCCCAGGCCGATCCCGTCGGCTCGGATTGGTACTCAATTACAGTGCCATCATCGCCTCTTGTCGTCCATTTAAGCTGACCAGCTTTCTCGAGCGTCACGTTATATGTGTATGCGGGCAGCGCGTCGTCCAAGGCGCCCATGGCCTGTGTAGCCAATGCTGGCGAGTCAATCAGAATTCCCATCTCGGTGTTGATGTTGACAGATCGCGGGTCCCAGTTGAACGACCCTACGAACAAGTAACGGTCATCAACTGCAAACGCCTTGGAATGTAGACCTGACCTCGATTGCGCCCAATTGATACCGCGGCGTTGGACCTTATAGGCGTCGGGTCGCAGCTCATAGAGTTCTACCCCGCCGCGTAGAAGTGCTCGGCGTTTCTTGGCGTAGTGCGCGTAAACGGGTGCGACGTCGTTAGATGCAAGTGAATTGGTTACAACCTTTACTTCGACCCCATGGTTCTCGAGTTCGGTCAGCCATTTCACACCCTTGTTGCGCGGCACGAAATAGGCGGAGACGATGTTTACCTCACGGCTGGCATTCTCAAAGTACGGAAGCAATTGAGATGCCAGAACGGGACCTGAGTTCTCGAGACCGGCGGCTTTTGAAGGCGGATCAGCATACAGTTTCGCAGACAGCCAATCCAATGATAAGGACCCATCTGCAAAGTTCTCTCGTGCTGACTTTCTGAGGGCCGCACCGTACTGGGTTTGCTTCGCCTCTTCGACCAGTTCATTCAACCTGGTTCGCGCGTCGCTAAGGTCAAGTTCTTCGGGTTCGCCAACGACAACGCTGGCCGGCACGGCAAACTCGCTGTTCCAGTAAGAGTCAAAGCTACGCGACACCTCCCGTGCAACGGGGCCTGCGGCCAGCACATCCAGATCAGCGTAGTTCATTTCTTCCCGTGCGAGAAAATACTCGGCGCCGATGTTTCTCCCACCCACAATCGTGAACACATTGTCGGCGGTCATGGATTTGTTGTGCATTCGGCGATTGATGCGCTTGAAATCTGTCAAACCTGCGATCAACAGGCTTTGATCTCGCCAAAATGGATTGAACAACCTGATCTCAATATTTTTGTGATTGTCCAACGCGGCCGTCATCGCGTCATAACTGGACGTATCCATGTCATCCAGTAGCAATCGGATGCGAACACCCCGATCTGCCGCCTGCAAAAGACTGGCTGCAAAAAGGTGGCCCGTTGGGTCGTTGTGCAGAAGGTAGTATTGCGCGTCTATCGTTTGCTCAGCCGCAGCCGCTAACAGCAAACGTGAAACAAGCGCTTCTTCGCCATCACTAATCAGCTTGACCCCCGACCGACCGTCTTTGGGATCGCCAAGCCGGTTGGCTGCCTGACTAAGAGCTGTGCGCGAGTTTGCCGGAAGTGAGGCCGATACCGTCTTTTCATAGGTGCGAGTTTTTGGAGCGCAAGCAACAAGAGTCAGCGCACACCAAACACAAACCACAAATTTCCATTGCGCCATAGGCTTCCTCCATCCCCGTATCCTAGGTGACTACGCCGAGACGGGTGAGTGCAAGTTTGTTCTGTGAAGCTTGAGGTTGTTTCGCTTGTTGTTGTTGATTTGGTGAAACCCTCAACTGCCCCACGCAGGTATGTGATTTTGACGCAACCTCAATTCGAACGTACTCTACCAGCAGCCAAGCGCAAACGAGGACCATGTCTGATCCCGAACACAGAAATGACTCTGCCGCGGAACCTTCGCCGCGTGCCGTGGACGACGGTATCGGCTTGGCAACAGAGGAGTTCAGAATTTCGATGCCAATCGGGATCGGAGCTGTCTTGGCTGCTCTGGCTTCTTTGGCCACGTGCTATTCCGGGATTCTACTGACCTATTTGGTTGGTTATGAAGCGCTTACCATAAATCCTCATGTGCAAGCGGTGCTCATGTGGGTGTTTGCATTATTGGCGGTTAGTTTCTTATGGAGAGACCGGAAACGGCATGCCAAGGAGCTTCCACTCGTCCTCGGAGGGATTGCTGCCGTCATCCTGATTGTCACGCTGTACTTCGGCTATGACGAACGTGTCGAAGCGCTCGCCTATGTGCTTTTGGTGATCGCGGCTTTGCTAAACCAGAACTATATACTCGATGCTTTGAACCACACGGTTCGCAACCAGACACATGAAATAGAGGCATTGAACGAAAGACTGACCGAGAAGGTAAAGCGCCAGGAAGGCGAGATTGACAGGCTGGCACGACTCAAACAATTCCTTGCTCCTCAGGTTGCGGAGCTTGTCGTAGAAGAAAACTCTGACGAGCTTCTTAAAACTCATCGTCAATACATCGCTTGCCTATTCTGCGACATCCGCAATTTCACGGCGATTTCCGAGGCGATTGAGCCAGAAGATGTCATCACCCTTCTCCAGCATTTCCACGATGAAGTCGGTCATTTAGTTGCCCAGCACAAGGGAACAATCGGATACCGAGCTGGAGACGGATTGATGGTGTTCTTCAATGATCCGGTTCCCTGCGATCAGCCCGTTCTGCAAGCCGTGCGGCTGGCTAAAGAAATAAGCGAAGCCTTCGAGGGAATACGAGCACCATGGCAGAAACTCGGGCACGCGATGGGTTTGGGTATTGGGATCAGTAGTGGTTACGCGACGCTTGGGCTTATCGGGTTTCATGGTCGCGCCGACTACACCGCAATTGGTGGAGTTGTGAACACCGCATCCAGGCTTTGCGACTTTGCCAGCGACGGGCAGATCCTTTTGAACCAACGGGCGCTTCTAGACATTGAACAACATGTGGAGACCGAAGAACTGGGGGAACGGGAACTGAAGGGCATCGGTAGCCCTGTGCAGATTTTTCGCGTTATCAGTCTCTTTGATCAAGCAAAGTGATGCTCTCTCTTGTTAGGACTTCAATCGTTCTTTGTATTTTGAAGGTCCGCTTAGGGCTGCGACCGGCCAACAACGCAGACCGCAGAGAACGGCAATGTTGAGCCCTCTTTGATCAGTGCTGCACGGTGCCCCAATGACCGTAATGCGCAGAAAGCGGGCTTTGCAAAGTTCGGAGTGCGGCTAAATCCGAACGTAAGTTTAGATGTAAGTTGTTGCGGAGGGTTCTCCAAAGCTGCCGTTCACACACGGCGCTTCGTTCACATGGTCGGCATGTTCTCAACGCAGATTCACCCGACACTCGAGTTAGCGGAAAGGCGTATCTAAGCGGAACACCCTAATATCAAGGCCGACTTACAACAAAGTTCGGTACTATCCCCGCCTTCGTGATTGCTGCTTCAACATCATGCCCTGCAAAGAACCCGAATCCAGAGATGAGTGCGGAAGCTATGCCTGCATTTCGTGCGCCCAGAACGTCGGTGTGCAGGCTGTCACCAACCATCAGAACGCAGGACTTGTCTATGTGCCCGAGGCGTTGGAACGCAAGGTCATAGATGTTGGCGAAAGGCTTGCCAAAGAACTGAGGGACGACACCTGTCCGATCTGCCAGCCGGTGCGCAAAAAGGCCGGGCTCTTGGGAAAAACCGTATTCACGAGGAGCGACAATATCGGGGTTTCCGACCATTACCGGACGGGGACGCTCCAGCAAGGCGGCCTCCAACATGGCCTGACGCGCTTCGGTCCAGACTGCCGACCCGATCATCAGAAACCCGTCGACGGTTTCGTAGGGCGTCGGGTCATCTTCCAGGTAGGATAGCTTCAGCCCCTCCAAATCTCGAAGACCAGCGCTGGGGGTTGCCATCAATCCCCAGTGCAATTCACTTTGGCCGTTTAGCTCAGACAACAATGTGGCCCGGCTAGTGATCACATCCCGTGGTGCGAAGTCATAGCCAAGCCTGGTATATTTCTCCAAAAGAGTTGCGTGGGGAAACCCCGCGGCATTCGACACGACCAGAACACGCTTGCCGGCGGCTTGCAGTGACTTGACCCGATCTGGTGTCTCCGGGATCGCCGTATCGCCAATATTAAGAACTCCGAAAGCATCGAGGAGGAACACGTCGAACTCAGGAGCGATATCCTCTAGCGTCTCGACCTGACGATAGTTCACTTCTGTTGTGCTGGTTTTCGGAAGGCGGTGTCGTACCGCCTCGTAGGCTTCAAAAGCCTCTTGCGCAGAGAAACCGGTCAAATGATGGCCCCTCGTACTTTCGCCGAAACCCATTCACTGATCATGACCGCGACAAGAATTACAATCAGGATCAGGCTGACCTGTGGCCAAGCCAGAACGTTGAGCGAAGCAGACAATTGCAACCCGATGCCGCCGGCTCCGACTAGTCCAAGCACTGTGGATTCGCGGATGTTGATATCCCAACGGAAGACAGCAATGCCTGCAAAAGCGGGTAGAATTTGGGGAACGATTCCGTAAGCCATGACCTGCCAACGCGATGCTCCGGTTGCCGTGATGGCTTCGACCTGAGTGTGATCAATTTCCTCGATTGCTTCATAAAGAAGCTTTGCACAGAACCCGATTGAACGGATGGCGATTGCTATGACACCAGCAAAGACACCCGGACCAATAATCGCGATTAGCAGAAGCGCCCAGATCAACGAGTTGATTGAGCGGGTCGAGACAATGATCAACAGGGCGATGGGTCGAATGAAAAGAGCAGATGGCGTGGTATTGCGGGCCGCCAAGAAGGCAACCGGCACCGCCATGCACAGGGCGATGATTGTACCCAGGGTAGCGATGTTCAGAGTATCCCAAATCGGGCGGCCCAGTTGGGTGATGTAGTCCCATTTGGGAGGCGTTGCACGGGTCCAGATATCGTTGGCGATACGGGGCGCGTCCCAGACGAAAAACCAGGTCGTGGATTCCGAAATCAGCTGCCAACAGTAAACAAAGACCGCCACGCCCAGCAGCCAGCCGAACCATCGCACCAGGCTCTGACCCGTTGTCCGCCTGCGCCAGATTTGCGCATCATCGCGTTCAAGCACCGGCATTACTGAACCCTCGCCCGAATAATTCCCGAAAGGTATTCAAGTGCCATGACGATCCCGATGATGAGGATCAGAATGGCTGCTGCCGTGTCGTATTCATAGCGATCAAACGCTGTGTTCAACGTTGCACCGATACCGCCAGCCCCCACGAGGCCAAGAATTGCGCTTTCCCGGAAATTAATGTCGATGCGATACATCGAAAGCCCCACAAGTCGTGGCATCACCTGCGGCTGAACTCCATAGTTGATCCATTGTGGCCAGCGTGCCCCGGAGGCCTTGATCGCCTCGGCCTGAACCTTGTCCATGGCTTCGATATCTTCGGCCAGAAGTTTGGAGAGAAACCCAATGGTCGCGAAGGAAAGCGTAAGAAACCCTGCCAGCGGACCAAAGCCGAAGATAGCCACCAGCAAAATGGCGACGATGATCTCTTGCAATGCCCGGCTTATCGCGACAATGCCCCGGCAAATTATGTAGATTGGCAGTGGGGCGATATTGCGGGCCGCTCCCAATCCAATCGGGATCGAAATCAGGATGCCCACGACCGACGCGGCCACGGTCATTATGACACTTTCCAGAAGGCCACTCCAAATATCCGACCACCGTGAAATGAAGTCCGGGCTGGTAAACGCAAGTACAAATGCCCACCCCCGGTCCAGTCCTTCATAGACCCGGCCCCAATCAACTTCGATTGTCATGAAAGCCGCGATCAGGTAGGCGAAAAAACCCAGCAACAATGCCCAGCGGAGCAAGGGGTTTTTGACAAAGGCAGGCTTACGCCAACCCTTTCCCAACATGTCGTCTAATTCTCGATGGCTCATTCCGCAGCCTCGACATCTTCATCTTCGTCGACTTTTTCGATGGTCGCTTCCCAGTCCTCTTCCCCATAGATTTCGGTCAGCTTCTCGGGGGTAAGACCTGTTGGAAGACCATCATAAACGATTTCGCCAAAGCGGAGGCCCACGACGCGCGGAACGAACATTTGGGCAAGCGCCACATCATGGATATTGATAATGGCCGCCAGTCCGCGTTCCTGACATAGCTCGGTGATCAGGCGCATAATCTGGCGACTGGTCTTTGGATCCAGCGACGCGGTCGGCTCATCGACCAGCAACAGTTTGGGATTTTGAATCAAGGCGCGGCAGATGCCGACTCTTTGGCGTTGACCACCCGACAGTTCATCCGCTCGTTTATCCGCCATGTGCAAAAGCCCCACCCGATCAAGCAGGCGGAAGGCCTCGTCGACATCCGATTGCGGATACCGCCGCAGAAAGCTGCGCCAGAACCCCACATATCCCAGCCGTCCCGACAACACGTTTTCCATCACCGTGAGGCGTTCGACCAAGGCATATTCCTGAAAGATCATGCCCATTTCGCGGCGCGCTTTCCGCAAGGCGCCCGATCCGAGTTTGGTCAGGTCCACGTCATCCAGAAGGACGCCACCGCTTGTGGGTTCAACCAACCGGTTAATGCAGCGGATCATGGTCGATTTGCCTGCCCCCGAGGGCCCAATCAACGCAAGAACCTGTCCTTTTGGAACCTCAAGATCAATGGCCTTCAGAGCCTGATCTCCGGTTTTGTATGTTTTCGTCAGCTTTTGAAGACGCAGCATAAAATGCCCCAGATTAGGGTGAATAGCGGGCCCTTTCAGGCCCGCCGAATTAGCCAAAGATCACTGGCAGGCGTAGGAGACGCCATTTGCTGCGTCAATCTTACGGATGACATCCCAGAATTCCTGATAGGTCATCTCAAGGAACTGGCCTTCGTTCGATTTCGAGAACTCAGCTTCCAGGGTCGTGCCGTCCCAGTCAAAGTTGAAGAAGGCATTGCGGATCTTCTCTTGTAACTCGGGCGTCAGGTTGTAGACGGTACCAAACCCGGTGGTTGGAAAGGTCTGCGACTTGTAGATCGTTACGACATCATCTTCCTTGATCACATCACGCAAGATCATCCGCGATTTTACCGAGTTCGCGATCGAGGCCGCCAGGTAATCCTTGTTGGCAACACCCAGGATCGAGTTGTCGTGCTTGCCCGAATAGACAGGTTCGAAATCCCGTTCGGGCAAAAGATCAAAGTCGCTTTTCAAGATTGCCGAGGGCGCTTTGAAGCCTGAGTTGGATGTGGGTGAGGTGAAGGCCAGTTGCTTGCCCTTGATGTCCTCGACCTTTTCGATGCCCGAACCCGGATAAGTGATGATTTCCATCTCATAACCGAAATTGCCGTCTTTCGAAGCCATGATCGTGAATGGCCGGAACCCGGCGCAGTTTACCGCCAGTGGGTTAGAGCCGGTGTTGAAGCCCGCAATATGCAGACGCCCTGAACGCATCGCTTCGATCTGAGCCGCATTGTTCTGAACCGGAAAGAAGACAACATCCTTGCCGGTTTCCGCTTTCAAATGGTCAAGAAAATCAGACCAGGCGGTTTTGTATACGGCGGGATCTTCAACCGGCGTATATGCAAAAATCAGGGTGTCAGGATCAATTTGTTCAGAGGGATCAGTGGGGATATCCGCAATCAAATCCCCATCTGCGTCACAAAAACGCTCGTCCAGGTCACCGCGCGGACAATCCTGTGCCGACGCCGTCCCGCTCAGCGACATGAGCGCGATTGCGGATGCCCCAATCAACAGTTTGATATCGATCTTCATATTTTCCTCCCAGTCATTCGCGGTCCTCTATCGATCCGCTGTTAATGAATCATGTCTTGCCTACCCGGCGACGAGAACATCGACCTCGGCGCCCTCAATAGCGTTACGCAATTCTCCTGTTGGTTTCTTGTCGGTAACTATGGAATCCAGGCCGTTGATATCTCCCACTTGGGACAGACCCTTGCGGCCGAACTTCCCGGAATCAATAAGAAGATGCCGCTTTTCGGCACGCGTCAGCATCATCCTCTTTACTGCAGCAAAACCCCGCACTGTCTCTGACGGACCTTCGGTTGAGAAGCCCGAAGACCCGATCATGCACCTGTCGACGTTGAAACGGGACAGAAATTCCAGCGTTTCTGTTCCGATCGTTGCAGATTCAGTTGCCAGATACTCCCCCGGGCACAACAGGACCTGCGCAGCCCCATGGCCGAGGGTCATCGCAACGGGAATTGAATTGGTGATCACCGTGCAATGAGTGTCGAGATAAGCCAGCGCACGCGCCATCTCGATAGTGGTCGAGCCGGAATCGATCATAACCGTTTCACCGGCCCGGATCAGTTCTGCCGCCGTAACACCTATCCGCTCGCGTTCCTCAACCTGCGCGTTTGTCCGTTCATCCAAACCCGGATAGTGCCCTTGCGCAGGGGCTGATGCCCCCCCATGCGCGCGCGCGATCAAGCCGTCATTCGACAGGGCATCGAAATCCCTACGTACCGTCTCGTTAGAGACGTTGAACCGTTGTGCGAGTTCGTTGATGCGAACGTGCGGGCGCAGCTTCAACTCCAACAATATCTGTTGGCGCCGGTCGGACTTCTTGACCCGACTTTGGTTCTTCTCAGGCATTTTACCGCGCGTTTTGGTTTTGGACATCCGGCGACCCGACTAGGTTTCGAAATCTACTTTTGTGGGCTTTCGGACATTTTGCAATAATTTATGTTGCATAACCCACGAAAGGTTGTGAGAGTTCGAGAAGTTCCAAATATTTCAAAGCACAGAGTAAAGATGCACAGACTGATCAAATTCAGAATGAAAATCGAAGGGACGTCTTAACCAGCCAAGTTGCGAATAAGACAGTTTCCCTTTGGGATTTGATCATGTGGCATTGAGAGACAGTATGAGCGACGGCGAAACGGCAGATCAGATTGCGGCGCTTCCGATGCGCTGGGACAAGGCTGGTAAGTTGCGTGTTTTGATGGTCACTTCACGAGATACTGGCCGTTGGGTTATCCCAAAGGGATGGCTGATGGACGGCAAAAAGCCATGGCATGCCGCTGAAATAGAAGCTCAGGAAGAAGCGGGCGCAGTCGGTACGATCTCGAAACGGTCAATCGGCCATTTTTTCTACGACAAGCGGTACGAAGGCCGAAGCAGCGTTCGTTGCCGCGTCACCCTTTATCCAATGGTCGTTGAAAAGCTGCAGCGACGCTGGAAGGAAGAAGGTGAGCGGACGCGTCACTGGTTTTCGCCGGCAAAAGCCGCAAAGCTGGTCGAAGAAAGAGACCTGTCACAATTGCTGAAGAATCTAACCGACGATCAAGAAGTCAAATCTGTCGTGAAGAAGCTTCGAAAAGCTGCGTGAGGAAAGACATAAGAGACCGGGAAGCCGGGATGCATTAAGCACAAAAGGGAGGAAAAGATGAGAAAATTGACATCCACTGCAGTCGGATCACTGATTGCCCTTGCCGCGTCACTGTCGGCAGCACAGGCCGAGAAGCTGACCCTCTATTGTTCGGCGCAAGAAGATTGGTGCCAACTCATGGCGCGCAGCTTTGAAGACGCGACCGGTATCGACGTCAACATGACGCGAAAATCGTCAGGCGAGACCTTTGCACAAATCCGCGCCGAAAGCTCGAACCCGAAAGGAGACGTCTGGTGGGGCGGCACGGGTGATCCGCATTTGCAGGCCGCTGAAGAAGGTCTGACAATGGAATATATATCGCCAATGCGCGACCAGCTTCATGATTGGGCGATTTCTCAGGCCGAGAGTGCTGGCAATAGGACGATTGGCATCTATTCGGGCGCGCTTGGATATGGCTACAACGCCGATCTTGTGGCGGCAAACAACCTGCCCGAACCTGCCTGCTGGAAAGACCTGTTGAAGCCCGAATACAAAGGGCACGTTCAGATGGCCAACCCGAACTCGTCAGGCACGGCCTATACGACGCTGGCCTCAATGGTGCAGATTTTCGGTGAGGATGAAGGCTTTGAGTTCATGAAGGGCCTGCATTCGAACATCAACCAATATACCAAGTCAGGCTCGGCGCCGATCAAGGCCGCTGGTCGTGGCGAGAACACAATTGGTATCGTCTTCATGCATGACGCCGTGAAGCAGGCCGTTTCCGGGTTCCCGATCAAGGTCGTCGCACCCTGTGAAGGCACCGGGTACGAAATTGGCTCAATGTCGATTATTGACGGAGCGCGCAACGAAGAAGAGGCGAAGAAGTTCTATGACTGGGCCCTGTCGCCCGAAGCTCAGAACCTTGCCCTTCAAGTCAACGCGTTTCAGGTGCCATCGAACAAGGGCGCGGAAACTTCGGAAAGCGCGCCTGACATGAGTCAGATCAAGCTGATTGACTATGACTTCAAGAAGTATGGTTCCTCAGACGAACGTAAGCGTCTGCTGCAGAAATGGGACGAAGAGGTTTCGACGCTGCCGCAGTAAATGACTGACCAAACTTCAAAAACGTCCCATCCGGTCCTGATCTTTTGGATCATCGCCGGGTGGGTCGGATTCTGCCTACTGCCCTGGTACATGGTTGACGGCGGCCTGTGGTCGTTTGAGTGGCTATTGGATGGCTACCCGTTCGATGAGGATTATGCCCCCGCTGCGTTTCTGATCGGACAGGGCGAAAAGCTTTGGCTCGCTCCGCTTCTAATCGCTCTCGCCCTCCCGCTTCTGGTGTTGAAGCGCACCAAATCTGACCCGCTTTATGCCCGCATGCTGATCCTGTCCGGAGCGCTCGGCTTTGGCTGGCTGATCGCTCAGGGATTCAGCATCGGTATCAGGGGCTTCAACTTCGATTGGTTGGAGGCGATGTTTGGCGAACTTGGCGATCGCCAGTTCGGCATGGGCTATGGTGCAATGATATGTGCCTCGAGCTTTCTGTTCCTGCTTACTCAGGGGATCGCGGCAAGGGGTGCCATTAACGGTGATGTCTTTGTTGTCAGCGCTATCGGTGGCGTAATTACAATTGTCACCGCGTTTGTCTTTTTCCCCATCGCCAAGATGCTTTTCGCAGCCTTCATCACCGAAGACGGTGCGTATTCCATCGCGGTTTTCTTCTCAAAGTTTTTTGATGATCGACTGTGGGGTCTGGGGTGCTTTAAGGGCGCGCGCTGCGGTGCCGCCTGGAATTCACTGTTCCTCGCCATCCTTGTCGGCGTCATCACCACGGTCCTGGGTCTGTGCTTCGCGTTGGTCGTGACGCGCTCGGGCTTTCGCTACAAGCGCGCATTGCGGGCCTTGACCGTACTGCCAATTATTACCCCGCCATTCGTGATCGGCCTGGCTCTGATCCTGCTTTTTGGCCTGTCCGGGTCTGTCACCCGTTTTTTTGCCGAAATGTTCGGCACGCAGCCGACACGCTGGCTTTATGGAATGCCGGGCATCCTGATCGCGCAGACACTCGCGTTTACGCCAATTGCATTTCTTGTTCTGATCGGCGTGGTTGAAGGCGTCTCGCCATCGATGGAAGAAGCGGCGCAGACGCTCCGCGCCAGCAGATGGCAGACATTCAAGACGGTTTCCTTGCCCCTGATGCGACCGGGTCTTGCGAACGCATTTCTTCTGGGCTTCATCGAAAGCATGGCTGATTTCGGAAACCCGCTTGTATTGGGCGGAAATTTCGACGTGCTGTCGACCGAGATATTCTTCGCAATCGTTGGTGCTCAATACGATCAAGGCAGGGCCGCGGTTCTGGCCATGGTGCTGCTGTTCTTTACTCTTTCCGCCTTTTATGCGCAGCGTGTCTGGCTGGGGAAGAAAAGCTACACAACCGTCACCGGCAAAGGGGATGCCGGCGTTCATCCTCTGATGCCAACTGGCCTTTCAGTTCCGGTGCTACTCATCGCTCTGGGCTGGGCGCTGTTCACAATTGTTGTTTATGCGATGATCATTTACGGCAGTGTCGTCGAGTTGTGGGGTGTCGATAACTCGCTAACTATCAAACACTATGTCACCGCATTCTCCGTACGTTTCGAAGAAGATAGCATTCGCTGGACCGGAGCCGCTTGGGACAGTTTCTGGACCACCATAACGATCGCGGCCATTGCTGCCCCATTGACTGCCGCCGTAGGTCTGGTGACCGCTTATCTGCTGACCAGGCAAAGTTTTGCAGGCAAGAACGCTTTCGAATTTGGAACAATGTTGTCCTTCGCTATCCCCGGAACAGTGATAGGCGTCAGCTACATCCTAGCCTTCAACGTTCCGCCAATTGAAATCACGGGTACTGGTGTCATTCTCGTTGTCAGCTTTATCTTCCGTAATATGCCGGTTGGCGTTCGTGCGGGGATCGCGAGCATGTCGCAGCTTGACCGCAGCCTTGATGAATCCTCGCTGACCCTTGGTGCAAACTCGTGGCAGACGTTCCGAAGCGTCATCCTGCCGCTATTGCGCCCTGCGATACTTGCTGCGCTTGTTTACAGTTTTGTCCGTGCCATGACGGCGATCTCGGCTGTCATATTTCTGGTCAGCGCAGAATATGACATGGCGACCAGCTACATTATCGGGCGGGTCGAGAATAACGACTATGGCCTTGCGATCGCCTATTCGACAACGCTGATCTTTGTGATGCTCGCAGCGGTCGGTTTACTGCAACTACTCGTTGGCCGGGTCCAGATTGGTCGGCGCACGCAACACGGAACGGAGGCATCGCGATGACCGACGCCAAAATCGGTTCCAAGGCCGCCCCGGTGCGCTTTGAGAACGTGTCGAAAGTATTCGGTAAAGACGTCGTCGCCGTCGACAACATCAACCTGCATGTCGATGCAGGAAAACTCGTCACACTGCTTGGTCCGTCAGGCTGTGGGAAAACAACGACTTTGCGCATGATTGCCGGGTTGGAAATGGCAAGCTCGGGCAAGATCCTAATTGGTGATCGGGACGTGACCAAATTGCCTGCCACCGACCGTGACGTATCCATGGTTTTCCAGTCATACGCGCTTTTCCCTCACATGAGCGTGCTGGAAAACGTGATGTATGGCCTCACATTCTCGGGCTTTGCAAAGGATGAAGCCCGCAGCCGCGCTATGTATGGATTGGAACTGGTCGGTCTTCAGGGGTTCGACAACCGTCTTCCCTCGGAACTGTCAGGGGGCCAACAACAACGTGTTGCCGTCGCCCGCGCGCTGGTTCTTGAGCCGCAGGTTCTGCTGTTCGACGAGCCGCTGTCCAATCTCGATGCCAAGCTTCGCCGTCAGGTGCGAGAGGATATTCGGGCAATCCAGAAAGATCTTGGTTTGACAGTTGTTTACGTGACCCACGATCAGGAGGAAGCACTGGCAGTCTCGGATGAGATTGTCGTCATGCGCAACGCGGCGATCGCCCAAATGGGCACACCGCGCCAGCTTTATGATGCCCCGAACGATCGTTTTGTCGCCGATTTCATAGGTGAGGCAAACCTATTGGATTGCCAAATCGTTGATATCAATGGTGACGTGGCAACGATAGAAATAGAAGGCTACCGCCACACGCTGCCACGTCGCGGTTTGTCCGAAGGAAACGCAACCATTGCAGTGCGACCCTCACGTCTGGTTATCGGCTCAGACCAAGGCATAGCAGCCAAGGTGGCGAAGGCGACCTATGTTGGCGTTCGAATGGAATATACGCTGATCGGTGCATTCGGTCAGGTTTTTGCCGTTCACGATGACGTCGATGCGCCGCTTGATCCCGGCGCTGAAATCAGAATGGGTTTTGCTGACAAAGGGCCCGTTCTTTTGCCGGATTAAATGCCGAAACTCATTGTCATCACACACCCCGAGGTCTCTATCGATCCGGCCGTCCCGATAACTGAGTGGGGCTTGAATGCTGTGGGCCGTAAGCGCGCTACTGAATTTGCATCCAGTGGAATCTTGTCCAGCGTCACTCAGATATGGACCAGCGACGAGCGGAAGGCCCGCGAAACAGGCGAGATTCTTGCTGCACCACGAAAGCTATCCGTGAAATGCAACTTGGGTCTTGGTGAGAATGATCGCAGCGCAACCGGTTACTTGCCGCTGAAAGATTTCGAAGCCGCGGCCGATGCTTTCTTTGCTCAGCCGGAAAGTAGCTATCGCGGTTGGGAACCAGCGATCGAAGCACAGATACGCATTCATCGGACAGTCACTAAGATTATCCGGTCGCATGATGCCGGGGATCTTGCAATTGTGACGCACGGAGCAGTGGGCACATTGCTTTGGTGCGCACTCTCGAATTGTTCGATAGACCGCAGGCACGACCAACCCTCACAAGGCCATTTCTGGCAGGCAGATTTAGCTACGCTCAAGCCTGATTCATGTTGGGTCTCTTTGACGTAGGAGCTAAGCGTTCCAAGCGTTCTCTGCGATCTCACGCAACGTCTCGAACACATCTGGTGTCCCCACGATCACGCGCCCGCCGTCTCGGATCATCGCATCGGCGTCCTGATCCTCGACAACGCCACCCGCTTCCGAGACCAGCAATTGCCCAGCCAGACAATCCCATGCATTCATGTGCTCCTCCACGTAACCCAAAAGGCGCCCGGCAGCGACGTAAGCCAATGAAAGCGCTCCGCTGGCGTTTCTGTGAAACATCGCCCCGTGCTCGATCAGATCCTCGATAACAGGTAAGACATGATGGCTCTCAATCCGGTTCGAGTATCCCACAGCCACTGTTCCATCTTGCAACGGCACTCCTAACGCGACGCTTATCGGTGATCCGTTAAGTGTCGCAGTTTCTCCGCGAGTTGCGACAAAGGTTTCATCCACGTTTGGATCGTGGATCACACCAATTTCCGTTTGGCCCTCGGTGACACCAGCCAGAACAATGGTCCATGCAGGAATACCGTTCACGAAATTCGTGGTCCCATCAATTGGATCAATTACCCAGTCAAAGCCACTCTCTCCCGCTACCGCGCCATGCTCTTCACCGTATACGCCATCGTTGGGCCACGCCTCCGCTATCCTTTGACGAATGAAAGTCTCGACGTTCCTATCCGCCTCGCTCACCCAGTCCTGAGCGCCTTTTTGATCAACTATAAGATTGACCCGATCTGCAAAGA
Source organism: Ruegeria sp. L12 (assembly GCF_056531745.1). Classification (NCBI taxonomy): domain Bacteria; kingdom Pseudomonadati; phylum Pseudomonadota; class Alphaproteobacteria; order Rhodobacterales; family Roseobacteraceae; genus Ruegeria; species Ruegeria sp. L12. The sequence continues at coordinate 2,933 of NZ_JBQFMH010000028.1, read as the reverse complement.
GCTTCTTGGCAAGTTGCCCAGCCTCTTCGCAGACTTCGGTGGCAAAGTCTCTGCGTTCTGAAAGTCGAGACATAGGTGCTCCTTTTCGGTTGGAGAGTTGCCCACCAACATTGTAGGGCATGCGAAGACTAGGCAACCACATAGCCTTGCCCATTAGCCTGCATTGTTTCGCGAAAAAGTGCAGGGAAATGAGAGCAAATCGCCTTATGCGGATGTCGAGTGATAGACTTTGGTTTCTCAAGGATTGAACCCCTGATCGCGATGCCCGATCGGATTCTACTTGTGCCCAGCAGTTAGACCAGAGATCCGCTTGGAATGTCCGGACGACGAGCTCATTGCCGGTGCGGACAGTTTACTCGAAAACCTATGTGTCCCGTCGTCCTTGAACGTCACCAGACCCATATCGAATGCTGCCTCCCATAATGCTGACAGCAAAATTCCATTGTGGACGTCCAACCGCTCAGCATCAGTTTCGCAGTCTTCACGAAACCAGCCCGTATCATACGGTGATCATCTGGCAACGAATCAGCCGATGGCCAGCTATCCACCAGAACCTTGTTCTGAACTCATAGGCGTTCATTTAGCAATGGGAATGAGTGGCAGCGGTAAATCAGGGTGCAGACATCAACGTTATGGGGAGTGGTACGTTTGGATCAGGTGACATGCTGATGTCACGTATTGGTTTTTGCTAAACTGCAAAGCAGATCAACATGTCGATCCAACCATTCTTCGTCCAGTGCCTCGTGACGTATGAGCTTGCGGAAATAAGGTGCAGCGACTGCTAATTCTATGAGCTGGTCGACCGGAACGTTGGTGGAAATCTCACCGCGGCCTACTGCGGCGGCAAATACTGCTTCAACACTTGCGAACCTGTCTTTCATGAATTCAGTGATCACCAACCGCGCTTCTTCGTCGGTGGACGCAGCAGCGACCACCTGAGGCGCGATTTGGCCCCATGGTGTGTCATTCAAGGCTCCCATCAGTACGCCGAGTAACCAGCGCAGGTCAGATCGCAGCGGGCCATCGGTTTTGGGTGGTATGTTCGGCGGTGTCGCGATGCGCCTGAATGCTGCGTCACGCAGGCTACGCGCATCTGGCCAATGCCTGTAAAGTGTACTGCGCGAAATGCCTGTTGCCTTCGAAACGGCGCCATGAGTTACGTGCAGCACGCCCTCATCCATTAGTATCCTTTGCGCCGCATCAAGTGCGGCCTGTCGTGTGGCGATCAGCCTGGGATCCTCTTTCAATCACCCCTCCTGTAGAACATCTTGTTGCATTATAGAACATATTGTTCTATAAGCATGGCCAGCTAAAAAACTAAAGCTCAATACTCGATTCCGCGAACACCTCTTGTCAAAATGGGAGCGTATCAATGTTCAAAGTGGCAGCAACCCCGCTGGTGGTACTCTTATCGATGGGCGCAACAACCGCATTGTCCGAGAGTGGCACCTACGAGCTGGATCCTGGACACAGCCAGGTATTGTTCAGCTACGACCACATCGGGTTCTCAGAAACATTTGGAATGTTCTCAGGTTTTAGCGGTGAGATAGAGTTCAACGAAGAGGATCCGTCTGTGTCATCTGTCACAGTGTCTATGCCTGTAAAATCCATGATCACGGGCTGGGACGCCCGTCTGCAACACTTCATGTCCGATGACTTTTTTAGCGCGAGTGACGGTGACGTGGTCACATTCGCCTCAACCAGCATTGAAGTGACCGGGGACAATTCCGCGAATATTTCTGGCGACCTGACCATGAATGGCGTCACCAAACCTGTTGTTCTGGAAACAACGCTTAACAAGTCAGCGCCATACCCGTTTGGCGAAAAAGAGGGCACGCCGACCTTGGGGCTGGCTGCCACGGCGACTATCGTGCGGTCTGAATTCGGACTTGGGGCGTTTGCACCAGCGGTGAGCGACGAAATAGAGCTCTTGATCAATATCGAAGCGTTAAAGGCTGAATGATGTGTGCAAGGGCTTTGATACCACACGAATTGCTCTTTCTTAACTTCTGACGGGTTACCAATAAGATGAATGTGTATCTGCGAATACTGTCCGTTGTCGCAGTAGCGTCGGTCACGGGCGCTTTGGTATTTGCGCAAGAGCCGATCTTCCCGGAGCGCTCCTCGCCCCGTCCCGAAACGACAAGCGGCGTACCGCATACTCAGATTGGTGTCGAAATTGATGCCGATTTGGCCAGCCTATTGCTGGAGCGTGTTGCGCAATTCCCAGGAGTCACACTTGGCCCGACACGCATATCACTGCCAGGCGCGATTGGCTTTCAGCTTGATCCCGACATGTTGTTGTCCCAACCGAATTCTATCGTCGGTGGGTTTGAGTTTGCGCATATGCATCCTGATGGCAGCTTGCACGCATCGCTCGACCCAGCATTGGCGCGAAGGGCAATTGAGGCTGGCTGGGCCGTGGCACACCCTTGGGCCAATCAACGCCCCGGGTGGAGTGGATTTGTCATGATTTATACTCCGACCACACCAGAAGAGCTGGATGTCGTCATCGCTCTGGTCGAAAGCTCGTACTCGTTCGTCACCGGCATCACCTTGGGCTAGGCACGTATTGCAGGAAAATGAGCAGTGACCCCGCTTACTGTCAGAGCGCTGTTTCGGCCGCCTTGCTTTTAGCGGTCGATATCTTTCTTACAATCTTGCCGTGGTGCAGTGCTCGGAGCTTGCGTTCATGCTTTCAGCACCAATAGCAGCTCCTGTCCCACGCAGTTGAATCTGCAGAAATCAGTGCCAATGTCCGGTTTACGCTGCCATCTGTCACTGACGCTAAAAGTAGCGAAAGGTGGCAACGAACCCTTTCGACCGATGGTGCACGATATCTCAATGACTGCAATGCGCAGAAAGCGGACATGGTGTATCTGCTGAGCATTCGGCTTCAAGGGCATTGAGAACGGCTATTGTCGTATCTCGAA
>NZ_JBQFMH010000027.1:0-19802 GCF_056531745.1 Ruegeria sp. L12 | reverse complement strand
TCTCATCTCCACTCTCTGATGGTTACGATGAGCCTGAAATCCTCCGTTACGCAATCAACCTATTCTGTTCCATGAGTGCTGATGGCAGACAGACTGCAACGCGATCCTGGGGGCGCAGCACATCGAAATATAGCGCGTTCAGTATCGCATTCATCGAGGCTGATGACGCCTGATGACCACCCACCTTGATCCTACCTTTGGCGCGAATGTTGTTGGCATTGTGGATCATCCACGACGACAGCCAGAGCGTCTTTTTCTCAAGCGCTGCCCGAATTTCCGATTCGTTCGTCATCTCAGCCGACCCGCCGCAACGCTGTGCCGTCATTAGCAAAAAGATGAGCGTTTTCTGTCTGAATGCGCAGACCAAGCTGTTCGCCAGACTTTACGGGGATATTGCCATGCTTGCGCACCATCATTGACCCGATGCCTTCGACGTTCGCATAGATGTTCGTGTCCGAGCCCAGATGTTCAACAACATCAGCCACGGCCGAAAGATCACCTGTGCCATTGTCCACGACATCAATATGCTCTGGTCTTACCCCCAGCTCTTTCGCCTGTGCAGTAAGAAGTTGATCAGGAAGTTCGATTTCGGCTCCATTTCCGGCGGTCACACCTGTATCGGTTCCAGTGACAGGCACGACATTCATGGTGGGTGAGCCGATGAACTGCGCAACAAACTTGTTGGCCGGACGTTCGTAAAGTTCCAACGGGCTGCCGACCTGTTGGATATCACCACCGTTCAGAACAACGATCCTGTCTGCCAGCGTCAATGCTTCGACCTGATCATGTGTCACGTAGATCATGGTTGCGCTGAGTTTTTGATGTAGCCGCGCTATCTCCAACCGCATCTCGACACGCAGCGCCGCGTCGAGATTTGACAGAGGTTCGTCAAACAGGAAGGCCTGCGGATCACGGATGATGGCTCTGCCCATGGCAACCCGCTGACGTTGTCCGCCCGAAAGGGCCTTGGGCAAGCGATCCGTCAGGTTGGATAGGCCCAAAGTTTCCGCCGCCTGGGCGACCTTTGATTTGCGTTCCGCTGCCGGATCTTTGCGGATTTCCATCGAGAAACCCATATTCCGCGCGACATCCATATGCGGATAGAGAGCGTAGGATTGGAACACCATCGCGATGTCCCGATCCCTTGGTCTCACATCGTTCATACGCTCGCCATCAATCAGGAAATCGCCGTTTGATATCGGCTCAAGACCGGCAATCATGCGTAGCAGAGTGGACTTGCCGCAGCCCGAAGGACCCACCAGAACGATGAACTCACCATCCTGGATCTCAAGGTCGATGTTGCGTAGGACCACAACGGATCCATATCGTTTTGCAACGTCACGAAGTTCGATACGTGCCATGATCTGGCCTCCTATCCTTTGACCGCGCCGGACGTGAGGCCCTGCACGAGATAGCGTTGAATGAAGATGAAGAAGAGACAGCTTGGGATCAGCGCCAGCACGCCGGCTGCCATCATTTGCCCCCAATCGACCGAGAACTTGGAAACAAACGTCAACAGGCCAACCGGGAAGGTCATTGCGTCGTTCTTCGAAATCAGCATCAGCGCAAATAGCAACTCTGACCATGCTGCAGTAAAGACAAATCCAAGCGTCGCCCCGAGACCGGGCAATGTCAGTGGAAACACGACTTTGCACAGCGCCTGAAATCGCGAACAGCCATCCATCATTGCCGCGTCTTCCAGATCTTTAGGAATGCCGTCAAAGAATGACTGCATCAGGAAAGTTGCAAAGGGGATGTTGAACGCAGTGTAGACAACAATCAGGCTTGTCAGCGAATTCAGCAGACCGAGTTCGGCGACGATCTTGTAGATTGGGGCAATGATCATCAGTAGCGGGAACATCTGGGTGATCAACATCAATGCTATGATGATCCGTTTGCCCGCAAATACGAAGCGCGAAAACGCATAGCCCGCCCCAGCTGCAAACAGCGTTGTAAAGAAAGCCGCCCCAAGGGATACAACCAACGAGTTCCGAAAGTAGGCCACAAAATCAGTCTGGAAAATGACCGTCGTGAAGTTCGAGAACGTGACCTCGCTTGGAAACAGCCTGGTGCCTTCCGAGTAGATCAACTCATCCGGTGTAAGCCCGATCTTGAGCAGCCAATAGAGCGGGAACAGCGCAAAGATCAAATAGAATGCGAGCGCTGCATACTTCCCTAAGACCATTGCAGGGTTGTGTTTTTGGATGACTGACATGGCTAACTCCTCAGATCTTGACCAGCTTCTTACGAAGCCAGAGCAGGATGACGGCGTAGATCAGAAGGATTACCAGAAGTGCCACGGCGATGGTCGACGCATAGCCAAAATCCAGTTTGCGGAAGGCCGTGGTGAAGATGTAGGTCGACAGAATTTGTGTCGAATTAGCAGGCCCACCGCCGGTCATCACGTAGATCAGATCAGCAAAGTTGGCAATCCAGATTGTTCGCAGCATCACGGTGATCGCGATCATCGGAGCAAGGAACGGCAAAGTGATCTTGGTGAAAGTCTGCCATGGGCTCGCGCCATCAACTTCCGCTGCTTCGTAAAGCTCACCGGGTATCGATTGCAACGCCGCCAGCAATGTGATGGCAAAGAACGGCACACCGAACCAAATATTCGCTGTGATCGGGCCCCACATCGCAAGCTTAGGATCACCAAGGATGTTGTAAGGCTCTGACAGAATGCCAAGTGCTGCCAGCCAATGCGGCAACGGACCGATGACCGGGTTGAACAGCCACGCCCATGTCAGCGCGGACAGAAAGGTCGGGACGGCCCATGGTAGGAAAACAAGGGCCTGAAACAGCTTCTTGCCAAAGAACTGTGTGTTCAGAAGCATGGCAAGGCCAAGTCCAAGCAAGAATTGGAATGTGATCGACCAGAAAGTCCAGAACAGCGTGTTCTCCATCGCGATCCAGAACTTGCGATCACTCCAGAGATCGACGTAGTTTTCCAACCCGATCCAGCCGGAGTCAAAAGGCTTCAACAGCTCAATGGATTGGAATGAGTAGGAGATTCCGATGATCAGTGGGATCATAATCACCGCACCGATAAGAAGGATCGCGGGTGACAGATAGAAGAACGGCTCGACCATGTATTGCAGGTAAAGCGAGCGTCTTGCCCGGGTGTCCCCGGGCCTGACAGTTTTTTGAGCGCGAGCAATCACTGGTTTGCCTTCCATTTGGCGTGCTCGTCGGTGAGGAACTCAGCCCACTCATCCGCAACGTCCTGAGCACTGCGCTGGCCCAGCAAAGCTTCCTGGCTGGTTTCCAGCAGAAGTGTGCTGCCAAAATAACCCCACTGCTCAAGGTTGGTTGGCATTGTGGTCGGCACATATTGCTCGCCGTTCAGTTCCTCGAACCAGCCTTTGAACTGCTCGGTCTGGAAATGCGGATCCTGATCAGCACCTTTGTGGATTGGAATAACGCCTACCCGTTTGGCCCACGTGGCATTGGCCTCTGGCGAGGACAGAGCCGCGACCAAATCAAAGGCTTCGTCTTCGTGCTCGGTCGCGTTGAAGATCGACCAGCCTGCAAAACCAATGGTCGGGAACGCTTTGCCCGAAGGTCCGATCGGCATCGGAATAACTGCAAAGTCTTCTGCGGGCATCCGCTCGGCAATGGCGATCAGAGCGTCGGGGTCTTGATCAAGGAATGCACAGGTGCCGGAATAGAAACCAGCCACGATTTCATTGAATCCCCAGCTGACGCTGTCCTTGGGTGCATATCCGTTCTGATACATGTCGATCATGAACTGGATGCCTTCGACCGAGCCGGGCTCATTGATGCGGCTGACGCCATCTTCTGTGAAGAATTCGTTGGTGCCGTTCATCGCTGCGGCGAACATGATCCATCCATTGGTGCCGCCAGGACCACCGCGCAAACAGTACCCATATTTGCCATCTAGTTCAGAAACTGCGGCCGAGGCAGCTCTGAACTCTTCCATCGTTGTCGGAGGAGCATCGACACCCGCTTCGGCCAGCAATTTCTTGTTGTAGAACATCGCCCGCAGGTAGAAACCATATGGGATCATATAGAGATCACCTGCTTGGCTGCCCATCGCGACAGTCTTATCGGTCAGCGTTGCCCCATGGTCCCATCCGGCTACATGGTCTTTAAGGCTGACCAGTTGGTCAGACCCTGCATAGAGCGCCTGCCATGTGTCGGGCATTTCAACCACATCGGGGATGTCACCGCCCGCGACCATTGTGGCCAATTTTTCGAATGCGCTGCCCCATGGCAGCGACACGATCTCGACAGTGACGTCAGGGTTGGCGGCCTCAAACTCATCAACGATGCCCTGAAGCACTTCGGTACGCTCTGGGCTTGTGATCACCTCAACCAGTTTCAGTGTGGTTTCGGCATACGAGGCCGATCCCATCAGCGCGGCAGCAGCTGTCAGTCCTGCTAGTAGTTTTTTCATGTTTTCCTCCTGTTGGTTTTAATTTCTGCTTGGGGTCGAATTTTTTTAATCGGTGCTTTTTGCGAGTGCTGATGTGAAATCGGCCCAGAGATCGTCGGCTGACTCGAGCCCAAGATTCAGGCGCACAAGATTGGGCGAGACGCCAAACTTCTGCATCGAGTTTTGTTCACCGGCTTGAGCAAGTCCGACACGCGCCGGCAGGATCAGGCTTTCGAATCCACCCCAGCTCACACCGAGGCGGAATAGACTCAAAGCATCGGAAAATTTTGCGATGTCGACGCTGTCATCGAACTCGATCGACATAAGCCCAGACCGCCCCGATAACCCTGGAACGTCGTTAGCGCCGGGTGAATTAATCCGTCGAACTTGTGGAATAGTGGCCAGACGATCAACGAACACGTTGGCCGTTGCCTGATGTTGCATCATGCGCGCGCTCAACGTCCTCAGACCTCGCGTCAGCAGGAACGCCTCAAAGGGCGCCAGCTTTGCACCCAGCAAAGGTAGCGTCAGATCACGGATGCGGGCGATATGATCCAGGGAGGCGACCACCACACCCGCAACCGTGTCCGAGTGCCCCGAGATATACTTCGAGGCTGAGTGGATGACGATGTCGATGCCCAGTGCGAGGGGGTGTTGAAACACCGGGCTGGCCCAGGAATTGTCAATCATCGTCAGCACTTTGTGACGTTTCGCATGGTCAGCGACACGACGCAGATCCATTGCTTCAAAAACGACCGATCCGGGGCTTTCCAGATAGGCCAGTTTCACATTCGCAAGAAGATCCGGGTCGTTCTCAAAGCGTTCCGGCGCATGGTATTCAATGTGCACCCCGAAGGGGCGCAGCATGCGTTCTAAAAACCGGAATGTATCCGGATAGACATGCTCGACGCAGGCTATCCGGTCACCGGGTTTGACGAATGCCAATAGCGTTGAGGAAATTGCTGCCATCCCGGAAGCGAAACCAACCGCTGCTTCACCCTGCTCAGCTTGAGCCATTAGTTTTTCAAACGCTGCAACGGTTGGGTTTTCCACGCGGGTGTAGATTGCAGAATCCGACCGGCCTGCCATCCTGTCTTCGAAACTTTGATAGCTATCGAAGGTAAACAGTGAGGTTTGGACGATCGGAGGTGTCACTGCCCCATCAGAGTCGGGCAGTACCGCTGCTAGCAGGGTCGCGATGTCTCTATGATCAGACATTCTGATTCTCCATGATCTGGCGAATTTCCGCTTCGACCATGTCCATGATATTACCGACAATCCGCGCAGCTTCGTCTGCATTCCCCGAGACAACCGCCTCGGCAAGCTTTGTGTGAATTGGGATTGTCGCCTGACCCAGATGCGGCTGACCGAACGGCGCTTCGTAAACTTCATTGAAGCCTTGCTGGATCTGACGGATCAATTGCCCGAACAAAGGATTTCCGCAAGCGTCGTGCAGTGATGAATGGAACCGATAGTCAGCCTGACGCCAGTCTTCACCAGCGGCATGAGTGGCTATGAGCTCGGCAACACGGGCAGTAATCAACAGTCCTTGCGCCTCAGTGCAATTCAGTGCCGCCAGCCGTGCCGCTTCGATTTCCAAGGGTCGGCGCACAGCGTGGGTTCGCAACAAGCTCTCTGCTTCTAGTTTCAATGTCAGAGGAAGGTGAATCGCATTCGCTGACACTTCGGCCGCCAAACGTGTTCCGGCTTTCTTGTTGCGAACAACGATGCCCATGTTCTGCCAACTCGTCAGGGCTTCTCGGACCTTTGCCCGACCAATACCAAGGCGGCGTGCGATTTCAATTTCGGGAGGCAGACGGTCGCCAATCTTTAGGCCTTCCGCATCAATCATCGAGGACAGCGCATCCAGAACATCCCGGCTGGTGCTGCCGGAGGGCAACTCCTTAAGCGAGTTTCCCGCGTCATCGCTCCGTTTTTGCGGTGGTAAATTTTCTGTCACGTGCGGTGGCTCCGAATCAAGTTGCCTCCAACAATACAATTAATGTCTGACAAAATATACAATAATGTCGGACATTATTAAATCAAGGCGATCTAAGAGGTATTGCTTGGAGCAGAACTGAGACAGAAGGCTCCTTTTTGCAGGCCTTTGTCTCTTAAACGCTCAAATCTGTGTTGGGAGAAATGGGCACCAACTTAAGAAATTCGCAGGTCAGCACGGCCCTTTCCGTTCCTTCGCCCCATAGTCTCCATGCTGCGGCGCGGCCCGTCGAACCTGCAGTTCGCTGCGAGCGCAAAATCAAAGGCTGCCTAAACTTGCGAAATGCGGACAATCCAGTCCTTAGCTGCGATTGCGCGAATGCCCGCTGTTAGGTCCCGTGGTACATAGTTTGTCAAACCATTGACAAGACCGACCCACCTTGACCTGGATGAAGCGATTGCAAGACGGAACAGAGCATTTTCAATGATTTGCGCGCAGTGCTCATAACCAGGCTAGGAGAACTAGAAATGGAATTTGAAACTTGGCTAGCATTCGTAGCTGCCTCTTCCGTCTTTTTGATCTTCCCAATTGGTCCGACAATCCTTCTTGTGATTACGTTCGGACTTTCAAATGGACCCAGAGTAGCGCCGGTTGCCGCGTCCGGCGTTGCCTTGGGGGACATGACGGCAATGACAGTCTCGCTAGCGGGGCTCGGTGCGTTGATGATGGCTTCGGCAGAGATTTTCACAGTGTTTAAATGGGTGGGGGCGGCGTATCTTATTTGGCTTGGTATTCGAACAATTCGATCAGCCCAAGACGGCGGCCTGGAGGCCGAACAAGCTGGACCGCGCATCAGTTCCCACCGGATTTTCCGTCAGTGTTATGGTGTGACAGCATTAAACCCTAAGCCAATCGCATTCTTCATTGCGTTTGTGCCCCAGTTCATCAATACCGCAGCGCCTCTCTTGCCTCAGTTTGCCGCGGCCATTGCAACGTTTACCTGCCTTGCTTGGTTGAATACCTATTTCTATGCGCGACTTGCCAGCCGAATGCGAAGCGTGATCCGTCGTCCTTCTGTTATTGTTTGGTTCAAGCGTGCTAGCGGTAGCATCTTGATCGGGATGGGACTGGCAACGCTCACTTTACGGCGGTCCTCGATGTGACCGAGCTCAACAGAGCCTGAGTCACGACGCTTCCTAACTATTGAATGATGCTGTTTAGGGCGCTGCCTCGAAGAAGCAAAATCACCCGCGACGCCTGATGTTGATGATGACCGTTTCAACTGAATGGCAAACGATAGTCACATAGAAGAACCCATTTGGCAGACTTGCCCTGATCAGCATGGACACATCATTTCAGCTTTTTTGGTTTTTGAGCTATACCTGTATCCTTTTGGGTCGCGCGCACTTGTTCCCGCTCTCGTGGCGTAGTTCCGTCAGAGGCCTTCCGTGTTTCCGCGCGTTCAAGTCCATCCTGCAACAACGAGAAAGGATCAAACTAAAGACCATCGAAACGCGACGCTTGCTTCACCGCAAATCCGCCGCATAATCACATGAACCAGATGCGCCAGACCCTCTCTTGGCTCACGCTGCCATCTGTCCCAAAATCCCTGACGACGGACAGTACACGGAATTGGCGTGGCCGGAGAGCGATGGAACAATCCTGCCGGATTGCTGGCAACAAGCACGAATGCACAAGTCGTCGCCATTGATCTAAGGGGGCACAATCGATCCAGTGGCGCAGCTTACAGTTTAGATCGGTTTGGCCAATATGAAGATGACCTTGCGGAGATCGTTTCGCAGCTACAAGCTGAAAAGCCAGACGCGCGAATCTGGCTGGCGGGTCATTCGATGGGCGGCGGAATCGCACTGAGGTATGCGCTCAAGGCAGATTGACCGCAAATTGATGGCTACATACATTTCGCTCCATTTCTTGGGCCCGGCCCCACTGCTGTCGAAGAAACACCGAGTGATACAATTTTGTATATTGATCGGATGCGGATCACAGCACTGATAATACTGAACATGGTGGGGATTAGCTACTTTAACGACAGGCCCGTCGCGTATTTGAACGCACCGCCTGAATTCCCAAGCTATTCGTTCACTGCAATTGCATCTGGTTTGCCAACGCCCCCACCCTCCGTAGTTGAGGCGCTGGAAGCTATGGAAGAGCGCACCATAATAATTGCAGGCGCGGGCGACCCATACGTTTGAACCGATGGCTATCATGAATTGACAGCAAATATGTCGACCAAAGAAGTGGAAGTCCTGCCAAACCTTGGACACGACGGTATCCTCAACCCGGCAGAGGCACACTCAATCAGTTCAAGTTGGATCAATTCAGAAGACCCAAGTTAGAGTTGGATGTGCGAGCATAAAAAGAGACCAAATCTAGGCTCAGATCGGTGCTTGTTTTGATCATACATTTTTCTTTCGAACGGATCACGGCTCTACGTTTTTGCGCGGGATATTGGCTCGTTTGGAAGAGGAGAAAGTGAGGTGGCAGGTCGATTTGGGAAAGTGCTCCAACGGCCCTTAACCGACATTCAGCACGGCACCGATTTTCTGCGGGTGCAGCCCGCATTCCGGCCATTCGCTGCAAGCGCGAAATCTAGATGGATCGCCGTTGAGGATCGCGTGAGAAAGGCGACAATTGGCCCCTGATCGTGAATGTCGATTTTATTTCTTTATTCTGAGTCGGTTATCGAATTTGACTATCCCGAGAAATATTGAAGCGCTCACAGAAGAGCTCTTTCATATAGTCAGAACGACGAAGGAGTGCAGGCGCTGATCACTTTACATGGCGTATCACCGGCATTCCGAAACCTGTGTGGCAATATGCTTGAGAAGTAGTATGCGTCCCCGGGACCCAGAACCCTGGACTGCCCATCTACTGTGACTTCAAGACGGCCCTCTATCACAACCGCACATTCCTCTCCTTCGTGCGACAGTACAGATCGACCCGAGTCGGCACCGACATCGTACTCTTCTATGAGCATCTGGAGTTTTCTGTCTCGGCGCTCTCCTGCGACAAGCAAATAGGAGACTCCAGGTGATCCCAAGTCGCGCATTCTTTCGTGCGGGTAAAAAAACGACTCCTCGTTTTGCAATTCAAAACTGAAGAAAAAGCCCAAATTGACCTCTACCGAGGCAAGGATCTTCTTTAGCAACGCCACGGATGGCTGAGTTGAACCGCTTTCGATTTGAGAAATCGTCCCGCTACCCACTCCCGCGCGTTTGGCCATTTCACGTTGACTGAGGCCCTTGGTCGTCCGAATCAACTTTAGACGACGTGCCGTTTCGAGATCTGATGACAAAACCGTTACTCTAGTGCTTTCTTGCTTTGGATCGAAAGCATTCTAAGGGCGCAACGATTTTTTTCAATAACTTACAGATTAAAATAAAGCCGGGTGTGCGGAAGGTCTGAACTCTGCAAGGATTTGTCATCAAATGAAAATCTGCTTCACGAGGAATGGACGTGCTCGATCAACCCAATACAATGTCATCGTTCTGGATGCCGTTTTCGGCCAATCGTGATTTCCTTCGCGAGCCCCGAATGATCCAAGCGGCCGAGGGGATGTATTACACCAGTTCTGATGGTCGGAAGGTAATGGATGGAACCGCCGGACTGTGGTGCGTTAACGCAGGTCACCGCGATCCGCTGATTGTTGAAGCAGTTCAGAAGCAGGTGCACGAGTTGGATTATGCACCGAACTTCCAGTTCTCCCACCCTCAGGCGTTTGAGTTGTCAGCAAAGCTGACCGCGATGATGCCTGAGGGAATGAACCACGCATTCTTCACCAACTCTGGCTCCGAGTCTGTCGATACGGCGCTAAAGATAGCGCTGCACTACCATCGAATGCGCGGCGATGGGGCGCGTACGCGTTTAATCGGGCGCGAGCGTGGCTACCACGGCACAGGGTTTGGTGGCATCTCGGTTGGCGGTATCGTCAAGAACCGCATGCATTTCGGCGCGCTTCTGACCGGCGTTGATCACCTGCGTCACACGCATGATCTGGACAAGAACGCATTCTCCCGCGGTTGCCCACAACACGGGGCAGAGCTGGCAGACGATCTGGAGCGTTTGGTTGCTTTACATGACGCCTCGACAATTGCGGCTGTGATCGTCGAACCAATGGCCGGTTCGACCGGTGTCCTCCTGCCGCCGAAAGGATACCTAATACGACTGCGTGAGATCTGCGACCGCCATGGCATTCTGCTGATCTTCGACGAAGTTATCACTGCATTCGGTCGCTTGGGGGCAGCGACAGCGTCAGAGTATTTTGATGTAAAGCCAGACATCATCACGACCGCCAAAGGCCTGACCAACGGTGTCATCCCGATGGGCGCGGTCATTGTATCCGACAAGATCTATGACTCGGCGATGGAAAACGCCGATGCGCCGATTGAGCTGTTCCACGGTTATACCTATTCTGCCAATCCGGTGTCTTGTGCCGCCGCGCTGGCAACGCTGGAGAGTTACAGGGAGAACGATCTGTTCCGCCGCGCTGCATTGCTGTCGCAGCCCTGGGAAGATCAGCTTCACAGCCTCAAAGGTCTGCCGAACGTCATCGATATCCGCAATCTGGGATTGGTGGGCGCGGTCGAGCTTGCACCACGAGAGGGCGCGCCTGGGGCACGGGGTTATGATGCAATGAAACGAGCCTGGGACGCCGGAATAATGATCCGTGTCACAGGTGACATCATCGCCTTGTCTCCACCTCTGATCATATCGGAACCAGAAATAACAAAACTTTGTCAAACACTTGGAGAGGTATTGGCTGACCTGCCATAACCCCTGACTTCTAACCCCAAAAAGGACTGACATCATGAAAGATGCATCCCCGATCGCTTTGATCGGCCACTACATTAATGGCCAAATCACTGCTCCATCCGGTGAGAATACTCAGCCGGTTTTCAATCCCGCAACCGGTGCGCAAACCGGCGAAGTGTCACTGGCGAACGTCCAGACTGTCGACGACGCAGTGGCCGCGGCCAAAGCCGCGTTCCCGAAGTGGTCAAACACACCGCCAATCCGCCGCGCCCGCCTGATGAACAATTTTCTGGCCCTGGTGCGTGAGCATAAAGACGATCTGGCACGCGCCATCACGGTTGAGCATGGCAAGGTGTTCACCGACGCTCAAGGCGAAGTTGAGCGCGGTATTGATATCATCGAGTTTGCCTGCGGCATCCCTCAACTCCTCAAAGGCGATTACACGGAGCAGGTATCTACTGGAATGGACAACTGGACCACGCGTCAGGCGTTGGGTGTTGTCGCCGGGATCACTCCCTTCAACTTCCCGGTTATGGTGCCGATGTGGATGTTCCCGATCGCCATCGCCGCAGGCAATACCTTCGTCCTGAAGCCGTCGCCAACCGACCCGTCCGCTGCACTGCTGTACGCGGATCTGATGCAGAAGGCTGGCTTCCCCGATGGTGTGTTCAACGTCGTACAAGGTGACAAGGTCGCCGTGGACGCGTTGTTGGAGAACGACGATGTCAAGGCTGTGTCCTTCGTCGGCTCGACCCCGATTGCGAACTACATCTACGAGGTTGGTGCGCGGCATGGCAAGCGGGTTCAGGCTCTGGGTGGCGCGAAGAACCACATGCTGGTTATGCCCGATGCCGACATGAACAAGGCAGCCGACGCCCTGATCGGCGCGGCCTTTGGTTCGGCGGGCGAACGCTGCATGGCTATCTCGGTCGCTTTGCTGGTTGGTGATGCTGCCGACAAACTCATGCCAGTTCTGAAAGAGCGCGCCGAAACTCTGAAGGTCAAGAATGGCCTAGAGCTGGACGCCGAGATGGGCCCGATTGTCACCGCCGCTGCGCGTGATCGGATCAAAGGGTACATTGACTCTGGCGTCGAAGAAGGTGCCGACCTTCTGGTTGATGGCCGAGACTACACAGTCGCAGGGCACGAGGAAGGCTATTTCCTGGGCGGCACCCTGTTCGACAACGTCACCCCCGACATGAAGATCTACAAGGAAGAGATCTTTGGCCCGGTTCTGTCCTGTGTCCGCGTCTCGAACTTTGCCGAAGGCCTGCAACTGATCAACGACCACGAATTCGGCAACGGCGTGTCACTGTTCACCCGTGACGGCAACGTAGCGCGTGAGTTTGGCAAGCAGGTTCAGGTCGGCATGGTCGGCGTCAACGTTCCGATCCCGGTTCCGATGGCCTGGCATGGGTTTGGCGGCTGGAAGAAGAGCCTGTTCGGCGACATGCACGCCTATGGCGAAGAGGGTGTTCGTTTCTACACCAAGCAGAAATCCATCATGCAGCGCTGGCCCGAGAGCATCTCGGAAGGTGCCGAGTTCGTCATGCCAACCGCAAAATGATCATCCGATCCAAGGAGTGAAACACATGTTCATTGGTGTTCCCAAGGAAATCAAGAACCATGAATACCGCGTTGGCCTGACCCCCGAAAGTGTCGCGGAACTGGTCTCTCATGGTCACAACGTCATCGTGGAGACCAATGCCGGGGTCGGCATTGGGGCTGATGATGACGCCTATCGTGCCGCGGGTGCGGAAATTGCCGAAACTGCGGCCGACATCTTTGCCAATGCAGAGATGATCGTGAAGGTAAAGGAACCTCAGGCCGTGGAACGCGCTATGCTGCGCGAAGGTCAGATCCTCTATACCTATCTGCATCTGGCCCCCGATCCGGAGCAGACCAAAGATCTGGTCAACTCGGGCGCTGTCTGCATCGCTTATGAGACGGTCACCGACGACAATGGCGGTCTGCCCCTGCTAAAACCGATGAGCCAGGTTGCCGGTCGCATGTCGATCCAGGCCGGTGCCGGTGCGTTGGAGAAAGCAAAGGGAGGCCTAGGCGTGCTGCTGGGCGGTGTGCCTGGTGTGAAACCAGGCAAGGTCGTGATCATCGGTGGCGGTGTTGTTGGGTTCAATGCGGCTCAGATGGCTGTTGGCTTGCACGCGGACGTGACCATTCTGGACCGCAACCCGGCAGCGCTTGAGAAGTTGGAGAACCATTTCGAGGCGTCCGCCAAGGTCGTCTATTCGACCAAAGCCGCATTGGAGGAAGAAGTCACCAATGCCGATCTGGTTGTCGGTGCTGTTCTGATCCCGGGTGCTGCTGCGCCCAAGCTGGTCACGCGCGAACTGATCTCAAAAATGAAACCCGGTGCGGTCGTCGTGGACGTGGCGATTGACCAGGGCGGCTGCTTTGAAACGTCCAAAGCCACCACTCACGCAGAGCCCACATATGTTGTCGACGATGTTGTTCATTACTGCGTCGCCAACATGCCGGGCGCAGTCGCCCGAACGTCGACCTATGCACTGAACAACGTCACGCTGCCGCACGCTCTGGCTATTGCCAACAATGGGTGGAAGCAGGCGCTTGCAGACAATCGTCACCTGATGAACGGCCTGAACGTGGCCCACGGGAAGGTGACTTACCAGGCTGTGGCCGATGACCTTGGATACGAGTTCGTCGCCCCGGAACTTTGCTGAATTGAAGCAAAGAAATGTCCCGCCGCGCGTAATGCGGCGGGACACACACCACTGAGGAGGAAACCTTAATGATTACGAAGATTAACCGCCGCGCCCTTGGCGCGATGGGTGGTGCCGCTTTGCTTGCGGCCACCGCACTCTCAACAGCAGCCGCAGCGGAAGACATGACACTACGCTTTGCCGGCGTGTTCCCGATTGACCATCAGGGCACGAAAATGATGGAACAGGTCGCTGCGGATGTTGCAGCTGCGGATGTTGGACTAACGGTAGAAGTCTTTCCAGCAAACCAGTTGGGTTCTGGTGAAGCTTTGTTCGAAGATGTTGCACGCGGCAACATCGATCTGGCTTCAGCGTTCATCTATGCCGATACCGATCCACGCCTGGAATTCCTGTCCATGCCGTTCCTGCTGGGCGGCTGGGATGACATGGAAAGCACGCTTCTGAACATGGATTCCGAGTTCAACACCATCCTGCAAGAGATCACCGACGAATATGGCGTGCGCGTCATGGCGCAGAATCCGGAAGGGTTCATCGGCATCGTTTCGTCGCAAGAGCCCGAGAACTGGAATACCTTTGACGACAAGGGCATGAACATTCGCGTCTGGTCTTCCAGCGTTGTGAAGTCGATGGTCGAAGAACTGGGTTACCAGGCGACCACTATGGCATGGGGCGACATCTTCCCGGCACTTCAGGCCGGCATCGTCGATGGGGCGATCTGCTGCACGAAGACCGCGACTTACTCGATCTTCGCCAAGTCGGATGTTGGCACCCATTTTGTCGAATACAATTCGATCTCTGAGCTGACAACCTTCTACGCGTCGCAGCGGACGCTCGACAAGCTGAACGGCGAACAGCGCGCCGCGCTGCAAGCCGCGATGACCAAAGCATCCGAAGACTTCTTTGCCTACAATCGTGAGAATGACGAAGTGTTCGGCCAGAAATTGCTCGACAAAGGCTACACCATCCTGCGCCTGAGTGACGAAGAACAAGCTGCGATGGCCGCTCATGTCCAGGAAACGGTCTGGCCAGCGATGGCACAAAACGTCGGTCAGGACATCATCGACCGCCTGCTGGCAGCAAAAGAACAGCAATAAACACTGAGAAGAAGGGCCAGCAGATCAGTTGGCCCTTTTTTGGTCTTTGGCTCAACTAAGGGAGGGAAAAAGATGTCTAGCACTGAAGCTGAACGTCCATTGGTCGTCGAAAGTGCAGAAAAGAAGAGCTCGCAAAAAATCACTGACGAGTTGCCAGTCATTATTGGGTATCCGCTGAAAGCAGTGGCTTTTGCCATGAGGCAGATCGTTATGTTTGCCGGTTTCCTGATGGCTTTCACATTTGGGGCAGTTGTTGTCATTCGGTATGGGTTTGGCGGTGATCTGTTTGCCTACGAAGAATGGCTTTTGGGTATTAGCATCATCGGCTTTTTTGCAGGTGCTGTTCTGGCCTCTGCCCGCAACCTGCACATCAACGCTGACATTCTTGGCATCGTGATCCAAAATCCTCGGTTGATCTGGTGGCGCGGCTTTGTCGTCCTGACAGTCGAGGTGCTGGTGATCCTATTCCTCATGTACGCCTGTTATGTCTCGCTGCTTGATGACTTCTCATTCCCCCGGCTGCGCGCAACCCCGGTGCTGCGCATTCCGTTTGTGACCTGGCGGATTGCGATCATGATTGCCTTTGGCCTCATGGCGACGTTCACGGCGGCATATCTGTACGTGCATATCCGCAAGGGGCTCGGGCTTCCCTTGAGATCAGAAATGCAAAAAGGAGAAACCCAATGATCATCGGAGGAAGTCTCCTAATCGTCTGCTTTATGCTGCTGTTGGGCGTCAGCGTTTACGTAGCATTCGGATCGGTTTTGATTTTCATCGCCCTTGTCGGAGATCAATCCATCACCGGCTACTTGCCCACCGGCTCTACGGGTATCCGCTCATTGGTACTTCTGGCGATCCCACTCTTCATGATCGCCGGAGGCATCATGGAGAAAGGTAAAATCGCGGCCCCTCTTGTCTCTTTGGCTGAAATGTTCATTGGCCATATCAAAGGAGGACTGAGCGCGGCTGGGGTGCTGGCCTGCGGTGTGTTCGGCTCCATTTCCGGTAGTGCAAATGCAACACTGACCTGTATAGGCGGCATCATGATGCCCCACCTGAAAAAGGCCAACTATCCGGGTGGGCAATCGGCAGCTCTGATCGTGGCGGCCAGCCCCTTGGGTCTGTTGATTCCACCGAGTTCGTCTCACATTCTTTATGGCTGGGTTGCACAGCAGCACGTACTGAAGTGCTTCTTGTCCACGGTCATTCCAGCGATCATCCTGATCACGCTTTTGATAGTCGTTAATCAGTTCATGCTGCGGAAGTATGACGACATCAACCTGACGGAACGTCCTAAACCGTTCCTGCCGACATTCGGAGTTCAGGCGCGCCTGGCCGGGCCTGCGCTTATGATGCCGCTAATCATTCTGGGCGGAATTTATGGTGGCATTATGACGCCGACCGAGGCCGCAGGTATCGCAGTGGTCTACTCGATCCCGATTGCGATTTACTTCTATCGTGGTCTGACCTGGAAAACGCTGGCTCATACCATCCAGAACTCCGGTGTTACGATTGGCGTGGTCATGGTCATGATCTTCATGGTGCTGATCGTTTCGGACAACCTGATCTCGCAGGGTGCGCCTCAGTTGGCCAAGGATTTGGTCTATTCCGTGTCCGACAATCCGGTCGTCATACTTCTGATGATCAACGTCGTAATGATCCTGATCGGAATGCTCATGGATGATATCTCCGGTCTGCTATTGGCAACACCAATCCTGCTGCCCATCGCTCAGAGCACTGGCATGGATCCGATCCATTTTGCTGCCGTGATTGGAGTAAATCTGGGTATGGCGAACATCACCCCACCAACCGCACCATTACTTTATCTCGGTGCTCAGGTTTGTGATGAGCCGGTTTCGCGCATGCTATGGCCGACTTTGATCTTCATAGTTTTTGCCTGGCTTCCGACGCTGATGCTGACAACTTTTGTACCGGAGTTGGCCCTCTTCCTACCGGATCTCCTGCTCAGCAGATAAAGACGGGGAAGCGCAAAAGCCTAGGACGAAACAGCACGCACCCCATTCTTACGGCTGGGGTGCCTGAGCACTCTCTCGAAGACGAATAGGGAGAGGCCAGTTAGCAGCAGATATCTGAAAACCTAAATTCGGAGGTTTGAAATGTACCAAAATATCCTAGTGGCACTGTCACTTGAACACGGTATCAGTGAACACGCACTCGCGGCGGCACACGCCCTTGTATCCGAAGGCGGAACAATCACCGCCGCACATATCCATGAACCCCCTAACAGACAGATAATGTACTATATGGATGAAGGGATCGCAGAAAAGTCTCTCCAAAAAGCAAAGGCGCGCTTGGTCGAACGCCTAAAAAATGAGGCCGAGGTATCTTCTGTCCTGCTCGAGAGCCAATCGGCAGGTCGCGCAATCACTGAATACGCGAACAAACATGGCATAGACTGTATCGTCCTTGCTTCGCACAAACCTGGGATGAAAGAGTTCTTTTTAGGGTCAACAGCCGCTCTCGTCGTGAGACACGCTCAGTGTTCGGTGCATGTACTTCGTCTGTGAGGCTGGCTCCCGTGGCAGGCCAGTCACTTTATCCTGTAAAAACTGAAGTGAGTAGCATGCCCCACCGCGACCAAGGTCTGCTTTGGTGGTGTACCTACCAGGATTTCACTTTGCAGCACTTGGGAGTCAAGGCTTGATGCGGACCTTAGAGGCGGCACGGCATCCTGTGATATCCTCTCTCGTCAACGCCGGGTTGTCGTTGTGGGCGGGAATGGCGGATCGGATGATCAGTTATGGAAACACCAAACTTACATGTCATTCGCGCGCTTCGCCCAACTTGGAACATGGGCATACAAAGATGGACAATACCGTTCGGTATCTCGGTGTTGAGCTTGAGGATGCACTAGCCATAGCAGAGGCCACTAAAATTTGACCACTACTGACCGCTTTCGTTGGCGGGTCGTTGTTGCAGCTGGCTATCAGTTGGTGATGCTGCGACACGACCCGTCGAACCTGCCGTCCACAGTAGGCGCAGAGCCAGAACCTGTTCGAAGTGGTACTTTGCGGACAAATCAGTCAATGATGGTACGCGCATCAATGACCACTTCGGATAAAGCCATACCTAGGACCAGAAAATGGTGGTGGCAGTTCAGTTCTCCAAAATCAGAATTCCACTAGAGCATCGACGCACTAACCTAAAACAGTATCGATTTTTCGCCCGACTGACCTTGCGATACTGTTGATTCAGATATGGCAGCCGAATTTCTCGCCATCGTTCCAAAGGCACTATCGTCGCCTTATAGGCTACTAATACCTGTAGTGAGAAAGTTCGAATACTTGAGCACGGTAATGGTTTCGTCACTACTGACGTTTAGAGCTTCTTGAAACTCTGTAAAAAAGCGCCTTCGAGGATCATGGCCGACATGTTGGTTTCTTCCTTAAATCCGATATGGGTGTAAAAGGATAAGGCAGAGGGGTTGGTGCAATGGACTGCCAGTTTAACAAAACACGCGTAAGAAGATTTGTCCGCATCGAAAACCGCGCGAGACAGCAGCCTGCCTCCAATACCTTGCCCTCTCACCGAAGAGGAAACCCAAAGATCACTTACAAATAAGCCGCCACCCCCTCTGGTGGTTGAAAACAATGGGGTCCAAACAAGTGCACCAACAACTTCGTTATCACTGTGAGCGAGCAACGCGTAGAAGGCCGGTTGTTCAACTGCGAAGGCCGCTTTCAGAATGTCGACATTCGCGACATGTCTATCGCCCATTTCAGACGACAACGCCCTTAGCGCAAAATCCAGATCGTTTATTTTTTCGAGCGTCACCCGAGCAATGGTAACCTGTGTCATTCGAAACCTTACCTATGTTTCGCTACCGCTAACAGAAGGCTGTCCGACCCTTCAGAGTGAATCGTAATCCGCAAGTCGGTCGTCGAGGAATGTGTAGCTTTCTCTTGCCAGCAAGAGTTGGCTCTTACTTAAGGTCACGCAGCGAAAGTCCTCAGCTGTCTCGGCAAACCGCACCGGCAGAGTATTTTCATCCATCCAAGGCCAGCAAAAGATCGAATTGCCCCAGTTTTCTCCGGCCCGGTTAAGGGATAGGAAGAAGATCTGGTTTTCCATCGCGCGTGACATGGCGAAATTGTGCCAAGTTACGAAGGACTCATCGCGATAATATGCCCCGCAATGCAGAATAAGATCGACGTCGTGCTTTAGGGTCAGGGTGCGTGCAAGCTCGGGAATACGAATGTCATAACATATGATAGGTGAAACATTTAAGCCATTGATTTTAAACATAAATATGTGATTCCCGGCGTCAAAATATTCCTTCTCCATTGAAGCGCCATAATGGCAGAGGTGAAGCTTGTCGTAGTAGCCGTCCAGCGCACCGTCCGGGTTGACGACAGCAACTGAAATATGCGTCCCCGATGCCCCCCGGCGCGCAAAACTGTAAGAGACATGGACACCGAATTCTTTGGCTATATTGCGCCATGTTTCAAAAGAAGCTCCTTCCAAGGGTTCCGCAATCTCATTGAGCCGGTCGAAGGCTGCGCGCGAATAATCAATACTGGAAAGCTCAGGAAGAACCACGAGATCCACGTTCCGGCGGCTGAGCTGATCGCGCACTTTCGCCGCGCTTTCCGCAAGATGTTTGTCTCGCGCGGCAGCGCTCTCAGTGGCGGGGATTTCGATCTGGCAGGCCAGCAGGGACAGAGTATCATTTGAAGTCATTTTTTGGCTTTCCCCTCTTGAACCTTTGGCCGGATCGTTTCGGCCGGATGGTAACTGCGCTGTTCAAGCGGCACCGACGCAAGTCGACTTCTAATCATGTCAAGCAGTGTCTGCCATCAGCACTCATGGAACAGAATAGGTTGATTGCGTAACGGAGGATTTCAGGCTCATCGTAACCATCAGAGAGTGGAGATGAG
>NZ_JBQFMH010000026.1:0-25064 GCF_056531745.1 Ruegeria sp. L12 | reverse complement strand
TATGAACGTGTCGCATAACGAACCGGGGAAAGGGGCAACTGCGGCCCAGCCGCTATTCGTGCAACACAGTCGGCCAATAGTCCTGTTCGGACACCGAAGTTACGAGAGGTTGAGTACACGATACTGAATCTTGGGTGCAGTTTGCTATCTGCCCCCAAGAAATCCAATTCTATATCGCTACACAGTACTCAAACCGACCGCTCAGACCTAGATCCATCTATCTGTTCAATATCGATCTCGGCCAGCGAAGAAACGACGCAGTCCGCGGCGGTAAGTTCACTCTCGTGATCTTCGTGAAGGAGACCAACGCAGTAGAAACCACCATTCTTTGCGGCTTCGACCCCGGAGGAGGAATCCTCGATCACGACACACTCATCCACTTCCAGCCCCAGCCCGCTGGCGGCGGTGAGGAATATATCAGGGTTGGGTTTTCCTTTTTCGACATCATCGCCCCCGATAACAACTGGAAAGGCATCCAACAAACCGGCTTTTTCAAGAACGGCTCGGACATTGGCGCTGCTGGAAGCAGCCGCCAGCCCGTAACCCTCGGACTGGCATTGTCTTACGAGGTGCACAGCAGCATCGAAGACACGAAATTCTCCTCGCTCGATCATTTCAACATAATAGTCATTTTTTTTGTCTGCGGCGGATCTGACTTCATTTTCCGAATGCCGGGTCATGACCGCGCGCGCGCCGTCAAAACGTGGGCGTCCATCGACCAGCCGCCGGTATTCCGCCCTTCCAAACTCATATCCGTACTCTTCGAACATGCGTTTCCATGCCAAAAAATGCGCAGGAACGGTGTCGACCAAAACACCATCGAGGTCAAAGATCAGTCCTTTGATCGGCATGCTGAATCTCCTGGTTCGAGCCTGTGCCAGAAACACGTAGCATGTAGGGAATTTTCTTCAATCATCTGGCATGTGAATGTTTATCTGGCATAATTATTCACACTACCAGGTTCGTGTTACCAGACATTGTTGGGTCAAATGATCGACGTTAAAAAACTTCCATTTGAAGAACGCGCCCAGTGCGCTGCCTATATGCGCGCGACGCACAACATGTCACAGGTAGAGATCGGAGCCATTCTTGGAGGCCTCTCTCAACCGCACGTATCGCGGTTGCTGAAACACGCTGAACGCCAAAACTACCTGGTAATCGAACAACGCTTCGTCAAAGAACAATTCTCAGACGAGTGGATTGTCCAGATGGATGAATTGCTGGCACCTACTGGACTTAATTCTGATCTGAAACGATATTGCAGCAAGAACAACCTCAGACCGCCTCGGCTTGGGGTGTTTGAAAGCGGCCCGGGGAACACCGAGGCTGCGCTGTCACAGCGCCGTACCAGGTTTGGACGAACCGCATCCGGACGATTGATAGAACTGATCGAGAAATCGAACGTCATCGGCGTTGCGTGGGGTCGAACAATCAAGTCTCTGGCAGACGGGATTGCAGCCTCAAGGCAACCCATAGATAAATCGCAAAAGACTGAGTTTGCAGCAGTTTGCGCAGAATTGATGTCACTGGCTCAGCACGGATACTCTGCCAGCCGGCTTGCCGGAACGTTTGATGAGCTATTTAACGACCAGCCAGAGGATAGCCCTCAGCTAACGGGTTTCCCGGCATACATACCCCGTCACTACGATGAAACCATGCGCCGTTCCATTTGGCAGTACATCTCTGACACCCCGGGATTTCACCGCGTGTTTTCGGGTCCAGACGCATTGATTGGCAAAATGGATATGCTGATTTCCAGCGTTGGATCTTCAAGCACTCCGGTTCTGGGCAGCTTTGAAGAACTGGTTCAGGCAGGCGGGTTAAGGGCTGACGATCTTCGGCAATTAGTTGTCGGGGACCTTGGCGGCATTTTGATCCCGAGAACCGAAATTTCACAGGCCAAGATGGACCTGATTGACGAGCTGAACGGGCTGTGGACCGGAATCAAAACAGAGCATGTCAAGGCCATCGCAGATCGGGCGTTTGACGATCCCAACCAAAGTGGGGTTGTGGTCGTCGCGATTCAGAAGGAACGAGGTGATACGATATTCGAATTGATCACCCGAGGGCTTGTCAACGAATTGCTCATCGATCACGCGGCGGCGGAACAACTGCACACGCGCGTTGCCGAGGCTCTTGCAGACTGACGATAGCACCTCGGCACCCCTTGACCATTCCTGTGAGAATAATCTTGGTTGTCACGCTGGCTGCGGCGCAAAGACCACTTCCTCTCCTGCAATCAAGGTAACAGGATGACCCATTACCTCGATCGTTTCTTTTGTGCCGGGCGGAGCGATGAACTTAAACCGGCACTCGTCGTGGGAAATCGCGACCATGACGTCATTCCCTTTCCATTTCAGGTTAAACCGGATTCCGGACCATGCCTCGGGCAGCCAGGGTTTGAACGTCATCTCGCCGTGCTTGACCCGGAACCCGCCAAATCCACAAACAAGCGACTGCCAGGTACCACCGGCCGAAGCGATATGCATACCGTCTTGCGTGTTACCCTGATTGTTGACCAGATCAACAAAGGCAGAGCGTTCGAAATAGCGATGCGCCGAAGAGATGTCGCCGACTTCAATCCCCATGATCGAATGAATGGCAGGGCTAAGTGAAGACTTGTGCATCGTACGTTTCTCGTAAAACGCGTAGTTTGCCGCTTTGACCTCATCCGAGAACTCATCAGGTAAGAGATAGTTCAACATGATCACATCCGGTTGTTTAAGTAGCATCGAGCCATTTAGTGAAAAGTGGTCATGCCCTTCGGGGTAAACCGGCATGCGGTTTTTGTCCCATTCGGTGATGGGAATGTCCTTGAGCTGGAAATATCCTTCAAATTGCTCAATCAGATTGCGGGACGGGTCAAAGGGAACATAGATTTTTTCGGCCGTTTCCAACCAATTATCCACTTCCTTTTCTGTTAAGTCTAACCGAATCCGCAATTCGTCATGAACCGCTGACGAAGCCTTGCTGAACTCTTTGAAAACACGCACCGATTGCTCCAGGTGCCATTTCGCCATTCGGTTGGTGAACGTGTTGTTGTCGACATGTTCGTGGAACTCGTCCGGCCCGATAACGTTTGTCAGCTCGTACCGGTCCTTGTCTTTGTTCCATTCCAGCCGGCTGATCCAGAACCGACTGGTTTGATACAAAACCTCGGCACCGAAATCGCGAAGGAAATCTCTGTCTCCGGTCGCCGCAACATAACTGAGGATGCCATATGCCACGCATGCGGTGACGTGAATCTCTTCTTCTCCGGTCCAGATACGGTTCGCACCGTCTGCTGTCCATTTTGGCGTTGTCTCCACTCCGGTATCGGCAGATTCCCATGCGTACTGCGCGCCCTTAAGCCCATTCAATCGGGCGTTCTCAAGTGCGCCGTTCAACGTGTTGTAACGGTATTTCAGAAGGGCTTTGGCCGTCTCCGGCTGCGTGAAAATGTAGAACGGCAGCAGGAATATCTCGGTATCCCAGAAAACGTGACCTTTGTATCCTTCCCCAGACATGGATTTGGCGCCGATATTCGCGCGCGGGTCGTTTTCGTTGGCTGCTATAAGCAAGTGATATATGTTGAAGCGCATCGCCCGCGTTGCTTCAGGATCACCGGTCACCACACAATCACAGGAATCCCATTTTTTGCGCCAGGCTGCGGCACTTTCGCTTAGACATGCGGAGAACCCTTTGGCATGCGCGGTCTCAAGGGAGGCTTCGCACTTGGCCGCCAATTCCGCGCCGTTCAGATCTCGCGATGTGTAAATCGACACCAGCTTTTCGAAGGTCAGGCTTTGCCCGTTGAGCGCCTCGACAGAAACGGTTTGCGAAACCCGCTCATAATCACGGTTTGCGCCTTTGAACTCGCTGAAGGAAGGAAGATCCAAGGCAGACGCCATGCCAATCGAAATGCCAGTGTCCAGAGTTAGAGCTTCGATATAGGACGCATCGCTGCTTGCATGTGACTGAGTGACCTTCAGGTGTCGGCTTTTGGCCCATTTTTCCCATTTTACCTCGGGGTGGAAGACCGGATTTCCCTGATAAGCTGGCAGGCGGTCCAGATTGTACCGTTGGGCATCAAGGGCGCTTTCGACAGTGATCTCGGACGAGTGATTTTCGAGAGTGACGATCAGGCGAATGCCACAGATGTGCTGATCGGCAAAACTCGCAAAGCGGATGCTGGTGATGCGAGTGCGACGGCCTTTGCTATCTTCAAACACCGTATCTCGGTGGAGAAATCCGGTCTGCAGATCCAACACGCGCTTGTGTTCGACCACTTTACACGTTTGGACATCCAGAATTTCACCTTCGACACGGACCCGGAGCGGCAGCCAGGTCGGCACATTGACCTGATCGATCACCGTCGAGTCATGGTGATCGTAAACACCGGCCAGATAGGTGCCAGACAGCTCTCCTTTGTGGCCCTCTTCCAGCGACCCACGTGTGCCCTGATAGCCGTTGCCGACCGTAAAAATGGTCTCCTTGAAGTTCGCTTCATCCAGATTGAGTTGGGTTTCTTCGATCAGCCAGTCGCTACTGCTCAGCATTGTCTGCATGTCAGGGCTCCATTCGGGTGATATTTCGGATAAATCAGTCGCCGTAGGTTTCGGCAATCTGACGTTCGGTTTCTTCCAGTGATCCGTAGACATCCAGCTCGCTGCTCGAGCAGCGCTGCGCTCCTGCACAGTTTCCGAACTGGCAGGCTTTGACGAAATCGCCAGTCTTGAGGTAGCCAAAAGCCAAGCCACCAGCAAAGCTGTCACCGCAGCCCGTGGTGTCGACCACATCCTCGACAAGCACTCGCTTGACCAGATGTTCCCGCATCCGGCCGGTTGCATCCTTGTGGTAGACGGCGCAGCCGTGTTGATCCAGCGTGACGTAGAGCGCCTTGACGCCCAGATCCAGGCAGTGTTGGGCGAACTTGGGCAACTGGTCCATCGTGAGTTCGCTTATTTCCTGCAACTCGTCAGAACCGTATTCTCCCTTGAACCAACTGCATTGAGCCTCCTCCAAATTCATCTTTAGAAGGTCGATATGCGGAAGCCAGCGATCTCTATCGATCCAGAATTTATGATACCGTTCGCCATGTGCTGAACACCCGCTGGTGGGACCATGCGCATCAAATACAACCAGACCATCGCTGTTGGCCTTGATGTATCGGATCGTTTCCAACGGAACCTCGAAATCCGTGATCGGAACGAAAACGAAAGCCTCGCAATCCATCAGGTCTTCGATGTCGTCGGGCAGGATCGGGTTCATGAAACCCGTTTGCGTTTCGTTGCGATGGTTTTGGTCTATGTAAACCAGATCGATCACCGCGCCCTGATCAGCGTCGCCCGTAACATGGCTGACATCCAGATACGGAAACTCAGACAGCAAGGTGCGAACATTATCGACGTCCGACCTGCGCACATGGCTGACGACGTTGATCCGTGAACCCGGACCGGCCAGCGAGGACATACAGACCGCTGTATAGACCGCACAGCCAAATTTATTGAATTTCTCACCCTGATAGCTGGTGATATTGTCCCTTGGGATCGGGCCAAGGACTGCGACATTGATCTTGTCAGACATTTCGGTCCCTTGCTTTTATTCGCTGTTTTGTCGACGGGCGTATGCGTGATTATAGCAGCTTCAGTTCTGATAGATCTGTTCGCTGGTATAGAACCCGCCATCGATCACCGTGCTGTTGATCGTATCTTTTGACACTGCGAAAACAGGGGTGATAACCGTCGGGATTTCCGCGAAACCGTTGTCAATTAGCGTATGGTCTCCGATCAAATCACTAACTTCCGCATCCGGAGACTGCGCAATTTTCACGGCAATATCCGCCGCCTCATAGGCCAAAGGTTTGATTTGCTTCCAGATTTCCAGCGCCTGCACATCGTTTGCGACCATCTGGACATTCCGCAGATCAGCGTCTGAACCGGCAACAAAGACCTGATCCGCCGATGCCAGATCCTCATCCAACAATGCTGCCAGAACCCCGAAAGCAAGCCCGCTGTTATTGGCAATGAATGCATCGATGTCGTTGTCATATTCGACCAGAAGGTTTTCGGCAGTGTCTCTGGCCATATCCGGAGACCAGTCCACGTGGCTACGATCCGCAACAAGTTCGAGACCCGGATTATCGGCGATGACCTTCAACACACCACTGCTGAGCGCTTCGGCATTGGCATCACCAGGTTGACCGCGGATCAGGGCGACACGGCCTTTGACCTCACCGCGGGTGTCATTCAGCCACTCGACCATCGCTTCGGCCTGAAGCTGGCCGACAGCCCAACTGTCCTGCATGACCATGACGTCAAGCGGCCCGTCCTGCAGCATCGAGTCGTACCCGACCACTTTGACGCCTTGATCGTGGGCCAGATCAACAAGGGCACCAGCGGTTGCGGTGTTGACGGGTTGCAGGACCAGAACGTCCACCCCCGATTCCAGCATTTCCTCAACCTGCTGCAACTGACGCAATGGATCATTGCCGCTGCTGTCAAAGATCACATCTGCGCCTTGGGATTCCGCGCGTGCGATGAACAGGGATTTGTCAGTCTGGTATCTGGCTTCCTGCATGGTCTTGAGCAGGAACCCGATAGTAGCGTTGTCCTGCGCTGCCGCAATCATTGGTAGCGATGCGGATAGAAGGCCGGCCAAACCCAAAGCTCTGAGGCCGTCTGTGCGTAAGGTTGCTAAAATGGACTGGACCATCGCTTACCTCCCAACTGTCATTCAAGTTTTCGGGGATTTTGGCGTTGCCCCCGGTGCGTGTGACCGGGGGCAGGCCAGCACCATTATTTTTTCTGCATCACATCGAACCAGACGGCGAGGATGATGATCAGGCCCTTGATGATCAACTGATAGAACGTGACCACACCAAGCAGGCTCATACCGTTGTTCAGGACCCCGATCAGCAGGGCACCGATGATGGTTCCGCTCACCTTGCCCGAGCCACCGGCCAAGCTGGTACCGCCGATAACAACCGCCGCAATCGCATCGAGCTCGAACATGGTTCCAAGGTTGGGCGAGGCACCGTTCAGACGCGAGGCCAGAATGATACCAGCCAGCGCCGACAGAACCGAAATGACCGTATAGACAATCATCTTGGTGCGGACGACGTTGATGCCGGACAGGCGAGCCGCATCCTCGTTTCCGCCAAGCGCATAGAGGCGGCGGCCAAAGCGGGTGCTGTTCAGCGTATAGATCCCGGCAAATGCAATGACTGCAAAGATCGCAACAGGAACGGGGATCCCCTTGTAGCTGGTGAACACGTGGAAGGCCAAAGCAAAACCACCAATCATCACCGCCCCGTTGACCAACAGTTCCTGCATATTCACTTCGACGCCATGCGCCTTGCTTTGCTGAACATCCCGGAAGATCGAATAAACAGCAAACGCAGCACACACGATCAGCACGATACTGGACATCATCGGCGGGATATAAGCACCACCAATCAATGGAAACACATTACTCGTTACCGGTACAGAACTGCCGTTGGTCAGGGTCAGAGCCAAACCGCGTGCAATGGTCAGCATTCCAAGGGTTATGATGAATGGTGGTATGTTGAACTTGGCTATC
Organism: Ruegeria sp. L12; assembly: GCF_056531745.1. NCBI lineage: Bacteria > Pseudomonadati > Pseudomonadota > Alphaproteobacteria > Rhodobacterales > Roseobacteraceae > Ruegeria > Ruegeria sp. L12. The sequence continues at coordinate 17,504 of NZ_JBQFMH010000026.1, read as the reverse complement.
CAGAACCCGTTCCACAGACCTATTCCGACACCCACGATCAAAAGGGTTGCAGGCACCGCCAATATTGTCGGCACACCCCATTGCATCATGAGCGTACAGACAACCGCTGATAACCCGACGACAGAGCCAACGGATAGGTCAATACCTGCAATCAGAATGACCATTGTCATGCCTACGGCAATGATCCCGATGATGGTAACCTGACGGGACAGGTTGCTGAGGTTCCTCGCGGTGAAAAACGCGTCGTCGGCAAAGCTGAGCCCGACGACAAGCACGATCAACGCAATTAGCGTCGCGTTGTCCTTTATGAAGTTTATCAGGTGGTTTTCCTTGGCGCCATTGACGCCAACACCTGCAACGTTGCTGTCAGCACTCATTTGCTTCCTCCCTTATGCGCTGCCGGTGGCATACGCCATGATTGCTTCTTTCTTCGCGTCGTCCCGTTCAAAGTTCGACACGATCTCGCCTTCGCACATCACCAGAATCCGATCGCACATGCCCAAAACCTCGGGCAGTTCGGAAGAAATCATGATGACGGTGACACCCTGCTGGACCAGTTCGTTCAGCAGCTTGTAAATTTCGACCTTGGCGCCGATATCGATCCCGCGTGTGGGTTCATCCAGGATGAACACATCAGGGCGCGAGTTCAGCCACTTACCCAGAATGACCTTCTGCTGATTGCCGCCGCTGAGCGTACCGATCACCGTGTCGATCGAGGGTGTTTTGACACCAAGCTGTTCAACATATTCCTTGACGACTTTGCGTTCCTGCTGGGTGTTGATAATGCCCAGAACCTTGGAACTGATCGTCTCAAGCGAGGAAATCGTCGTGTTGAAGGAGATGGATTTGTCGAGAAACAAACCCAGCGCCTTTCGGTCCTCGGTCAGCAATGCGATGCCAGCATCGATTGCGTCCTTCGGAGATTTGATATCCAGCTTTTGCCCGTTCAGCTTCACCTCGCCGGTGGTCTGATCGGGATAGGCGCCGAATACACCGCCAACCAGTTCGGTTCGGCCCGCGCCCATAAGTCCGGAAATGCCTAGAATCTCGCCCTTGCGGGCAACGAAGCTGGCATTCTTGACCAGATAACTGCCGGGCAGGTCGGGGTTTGTGACGGACAGATTATCGACCTCCAAAGTCACTTCGCCCGGCGTGAAATCGACCTTGGGGAACATATCCTTGATGTCGCGCCCGACCATTCGGGCGATGATCTGATCAAGCGTGATATCCGCGATAGGTGTGACTTCACCGATGGTCTGACCATCGCGCAGAACCGCAATCCGGTCGGCGATCTGCTCGATTTCTTCCATTTTGTGCGAGATGTAGCACATGCAGACGCCATCGGCTTTCAGCTTGCGGATGATACGGAAGAGATCCTTAACCTCTTTATCCGTCAGCGCCGACGTCGGCTCGTCCAGCACCAGTATCTCGGCCTCAAGCGACAGGGCCTTGGCGATCTCGACCATCTGCTGTTTGCCCACGGTGATGTTCTGCACCAGATCGGTCGGGCGAATGTCGTTGATACCCAGTTCGGTCAGCAGCTTTTGTGTTTCGGCAAAGGTTTGGTTCCAGTTGATCCTGCCCTTGGCATCGGTGAACTGGCGATCCAGAAAGATGTTTTCGGCAACCGACAAACCGGGGATCAGGTTGAGTTCCTGATAGATGATGCCAATGCCGGCCGCCTCGGCTTCTTTCGTATTCGCGAACCGGACTCTTTCGCCGCGTAGAAAAATATCGCCTTCGTAGGTCGGATAGGGCCACACGCCGCTGAGCACTTTCATCAACGTGGATTTGCCCGCTCCGTTTTCTCCCATCAACGCCAGAAGCTCGCCCGAGCGGGCTTCGAAATTGACATTGTTCAGGGCGCGAACACCGGGAAAATCCTTGATGATACCCTGCATTTTCAGGACGACTTCAGACATGCTTTTTCCCATCACATTCAGAAAGGTGTTTCGGTCACTCCCCACCCTGACCGGCAGTTTTGCCGCAAGGGGTTTAAGGAAGGAGGGCACCATCAAGCCGCGCGCGGGGAGTACACGCATAGTTAGCCAGATGGCGAAACGCCCTCCTTCAGGAAACAGTCCCAGGTATCAGTTCCCGTAGACTTCTTCCTTGGAGTAGAAGCCGCCAGCGATGATCGTGTCATCGATGTTGTCCTGTGTCACAAGCGTGATCGGGGTCACGATTGTTGGCACATCGGTGAAGCCGTTGTTGATAACCTTGTCCACCTCGACCAGATCAGCAGGTGCAGTGTCCGGCGCATTAGCCAACGCCACTGCAACTTCTGCCGCGGTTTCCGCAAGTGGATCGATCTGTTTCCAAATTTCTACAGCCTGCTTGCCTTGCGCCACGTATTGGATGTTTGCAAGGTCGGCATCGGATCCGGCTACAAATACTTTGTCTGATGACGCAAGCCCCTGTGCTTCCAATGCCGCGATAACACCACGGGCCATGCCGCTGTTGTTGGCGATAAACGCGTCGATGCTGTTGCTGTTAGAGGTCAGCGTGTTTTCTGCAGTCGCCATGGCCTTCTCAGATGACCAACCTTCATGCGCCTGATTTGTTACCAGTTCCAACCCCGGGTTCGCTTCGACAATCTCCAACACACCGCTGCTCATGGCAATCGCGTTGGAGTCGCCCGGTTGACCTTGAATCAAGGCGATTTTGCCGGACACCTCTCCATTCTTCTCCTGCAGCCATTCGACCATGGCTTCGCCTTGCAAGCGGCCCACGGCCCAGCTGTCTTGCATCACCATCGCATCCAGCGGCCCATCCACGAGCATTGAGTCATACCCGACAACACGCACACCCTCGCTGTTTGCCATGCTGACCATGCTACCGGCAGTGCCGGTATTCACGGGCTGCAACACGATGACATCTGCTCCCTTGGCGAGCATGTTTTCGAATTTCGCGAGCTGCGTCAGCTCGTCATTATTCGCTGAATCAAAGATAACTTCGGCGCCCAGTTCCTCAGCTTTCGCAGTAAACGCGGCGCGGTCACGCTTGTAGCGTTCTTCCTGCATGGTTTTCAGCAGAAAGCCAATTTTGACATCGCCTGCATACGCTGTCCCGGCAGTTAGTGCGACAGCGGCGACAGAAAGCAAGGCGGCTCTACGGGTAATGGTCTGCAAAAGGGACATATTTCCTCCAGTGTATGTTCCTTGGCTGCCGGTCCAATTGGGTTGGCAACGCTAAATGCTTCGCAAATTGTGCTGGGTGCCGGCTAACCGGTAAGAACAAGCGTCAATCTCAAAGCGATAACGCTAACATAGCGGTGAAGATTGAGAGGAGAATTTGTATATTTAGAAAGCATAAATATTCACAATACCGTTGGGACTTCTGCGCCCAAAGGGATTTTACATATTTAACAACACCATAATTGATTGCCACTCACTAATTGAATACATTGAATCCTCTTGGACAGGCCGCGACAGAGTTGTGCCATAATCGCAAAGCGGGTTGCAAAGCCGCGAAACCGGCAATCAAACATCCTGATGAGATAGCCAGGCCGAAACCGTCTGGTGGTTTCTCTGTTTGCATACTCAAGCGGACCAATAAGTCATGTCTGACGTCAGCACCAATGGGACAGTTTAAGTCGATTTGATAAGAGAGGGTTTCTGGCACATCGTAACCACCATGGAGTGGAGATGAGACAGAAACCCGGAACGCGTAAGAGCCACGGCGAGAAGGTCGTTAAAGACATCCGCCGCGCCACACGCAAGCAGTATTCAGTGGAAGAAAAGATCCGGATTGTGCTGGACGGCCTGAAGGGCGAGGACAGCATTGCAGAGCTGTGTCGCAGCGAGTGCATAGCGCAGAGCGCAGAGCTTGTATTACAGCTGGTCCAAGGAGTTCCTCGAAGCTGGGAAGAAACGCCTTGCTGGCGATACGGCTCGTGCGGCGACCTCGACGGAGGTCAAAGATCTGCGCCGTGAAGCGACGCAATAGATGCTGGCAATGATGAGGAACAGCGTTGTTTGTTCTTCGTAGCGCTATCTCGGGCCGAAGACGGTCTGTTCCTCTACGCGCCGAACATGAAGTCCAACGGTCATCGGCAGAGCCGGTCCAGCTTTGTTGACGAAATCTCGGGCCAACTGGCCGATCAAAACCCGACTTCCAAGGTAAGAGATGTCGTCGGTGACGCTGAACGCTTCACACTGGAGGTTGATGGCATTGCCCGCATGTCGCCGTCTCAACTAGCGACTTTCGACAAATGCCCACGGCGATTCTTCTTCGCCCATGTGCTGCAGGTCGGTGGTCGGCGTCTGAAATCCGCGCCCATCCGCGTTCGCCACGTGGCAGATCAGCAGGAACACGCGCCTTCGGCGTCTGATCTGCAAATCAGCCCTGATTTTCCCAAAAGTGAAGTCAGGATCATGGAAATCGGTCTAGGTGCTGGATGAAGGAAGTGAGGCGAAAATGGCAAGGTTCTGTCGCTGGTGGCAGAACTATGCGTCGCCTGACAAGGATATGTGGAATGTCACTGATATTTGACTCAATCGACAGCCAAAACCTCAACAAATGGGTAAATCGCGTCATTCAATTCTGACCCAAACGTCAAGCATTACTGACCCAAAATGAGTGGCGGCCAATCATCGACGCTGCAGCCAATATCTCAAGAAAGCCCAGTTCGTCCGATGCTGCGGTGCAACTCTCCAAAAGCAGACGTTGAAAGAAGCCGTGCATTTCGACCGAAACCCAAACTCATTCCGCGGAAATTGCTACTTTTGCCTTGCTACGACAGACTGGCAACTGCGCCGACAAATTCGGTCCACCGTTCGCGGTCCACAAACCCATAATGTCCTGCGTCCACCCATTCGTGCGCTGTACAGTTGGGAAGCTCAGAGCAAAGGTGTCGAGGCATTTCCGCTGAGATAATGTCGTCCGCAGTACCATAAAACATTTCCACCGGTTGCCGAATTTCCTTTGGCGAAAACCCCCAGTCCCAAAGAGCCATCGTCATTTCGAAAACACCTTCCTCGTGTTGTTGGTAACCAAGACGAAAGTTCTCTTCGAATAAGGCTTGCTGCTCCGGATTGCGGAGTATTGTTTTGGCTTCGTTGGGCATTTGATCAACGACAGATTCCACATATGAAGGAATGTCCTTCAAAGCACTTTTAGCGCCCATACGCTCTGCCCAGCGGATTAACAATGTCAGATGGCGCAGTTTCGCGATGGTCTTCAGATCCTTCAGCACCAGCAATTTGGTAACGCCGGGCTCATCGAATGGTGCCACAGGCGAAGCGAGCGCAACCTTGCGCACCCGTTCGGGCATGTGAAATGCTACCGCCAATGCGTGAGGACCGCCTCCGGAATGGCCCGCGACGTTGAAGTTATCGAGGCCAAGATGGTCAGCCAGATCCTCCATATCAGCGCCCCAATCGACCATTTTCCGATCCTTCTTCGGACTCGATCCTCCGACACCGGGTTGATCCGCTGCAATCCAACGCACTCCAAGCGACGCGGTCAGGTTGTCGTCAGGGTGACGAATGACGTGAGAGTCGGAAAACCCATGGCTAAAAATCACTGGTGTTCCGTTTGGATCGCCGTAAATGCTGAATGTGAGTGTTCTACCATCTCTGAGAGTTACATGTTCGGTCAAGTTGTTCTCCTAAAACGAAATAACTTTGGGTTGTGAGCTCATTGGAGTGCTGGCAAAGATTTGACCCAAGGGTACGAGCGTTCTCAATAATTGGGTACCTTACTCTTTGGTCCGCATAGTGAATCGCGAATGTCAGTTTGCGCTCAATTCAGATTGAGCAGCCTGATTGGTGGCAACCCTATCAAATGTTTATGGAAAGCCCCAACTTCTCGGAGCTTTCGCCGTTTCGTTTCCACTATACCTAGTCGGTGAATGTGTATTCACCCAGATCACACAGGTTCAGTTCATAGTCTTCGGCTTCAGAGCCATCGACAAAGACGCCACGTATATCATAGACACAGGTCGTCAGCCCGTCTGCGATATCCACGCCAATTTCATATCCAGGGGCGAGATAACCACCCGCCAAAAGGTTTGCTTCCCAATCGTCGGACGATGCGGGGGAGACGTTGAATTCTACCAGGTCGGCACTGCTGTCATTATAGAGCAGGAATTCCAGGTCTTCCGCCTGAACTGGCGAATGAACGGCCATTGCCGCCAAAGCTAGTGCCGTGGGACTGTGTTGCACGAATAGCGGCTGGGCCGCAGTTGCCCCTTTCCCCGGTTCGTTATGCGACACGTTCATAGGTCGCACGACCGAGATGGGTCATGCGGTTGAGGGCTTTGACAGCGATCTTGGTTTCGGTTGTCTGACTCTCCATTTTGCGGCTGCGCAGCTCCGGTCCGATGACCTGTTTGTAGCGCCCGATCTGGGCCTCGCCGCGTGATCTTTGGCCATAGCCAGTGGCCTTCTGCCAAGCCATACGACCTCCCTTGGCGATCATGTCGATATGGGCGTTGCGTGTTTTGCAATCACCTGGGACGGCATTCTTCGGCGGCGGTACGATCAGTTCGACATCCGATCCCAACGCCTGCCGGATCGTCGCTGTGGTCGGCGCACCATCATAGGCACCGTCGCCGATGATACGATGAACAGGACTTGCCACATCAGCCAGCAATTCGGGCAGTGCGCCGGCGTCTCCGATGTGCTCGGTTGTCAGGCAGGAGGCCATAAGCTCCCCGCTCTCGGGAACGAAGCCGATGTGCAGTTTGCACCATGTTTTAAGGGCCTTCGGTAACCCGTGTTTCTTTTGCATCCAGTCTCGACCGCTGTGAACGCGAAGCCCTGTGCTGTCTACGATCAGCGTCACTGGGCCGTTCGTGGGCCGGGTGTTCGGTGTGATCCGAAGCAATTGCGCGCGCCGGCAGAGCGTGGAAAAATCCGGAACGGGAACGTCGATCTGCATGAGCCGTAGTAGGCTTCGTACAAACCCTTGCGTTTGCCGAAGCGGCAGGCCGAAGACGGCGCGCAGGGTCAGGCAGGTCTCAATCGCCAGGTCAGAATACTGCCGCTGACCACCACGTTTCCCCGACCTTGGGGCGCACCACCCGGACACCGCATCCTCGCTGAACCAGACCGTAACATCACCACGCTGGCGAAGCGCCTCGTTGTACTCAGGCCAGTTCGTGACCCGGTACTTGGCCTTCTCAAACTTGTCCCGCCGCGTCGCGTTGTGCTTGAAAGGCATCCCGCCATCCCGTCATTAAATCAAGCAACTGGCTACGCCGATGAAACGATCCGTGCAACACGGTCACCGGCGGCTCATTCTGGAAGGACTGGCCAAGTTGCAAGAAGCCGGGAAACTGCAGTTCTTCGGCGATCATGCGGAACTTGCCAACTCCAAAGCATTTGGTGCCTTTCTGGCCCCGTTGCGCCAGCTCGACTGGGTTGTCTACGCCAAGGAACCCTTCGCCGGGCCACAAGCGGTGCTGGCCTACTTATCGCGCTACAGCCACCGCATCGCGATATCCAACAGTCGCCTGATCCGGTTCGATGAGACCACCGTCACCTTCCGCGTCAAGAATTACCGCGTCAATGGCGCCGGACGGCATACCACCATGACGCTCGCAACCGGGGAATTCATCCGCCGGTTCCTGATCCATGTCCTGCCAAAGGGCCAGCACCGCATTCGCCATTACGGCTTCTTCGGCAACGGCGCCCGTGCCGCCAATATCGCCCGGATCAGGGACCTGCTCGGAGACGAAACACCAGTTCCAGGTCTCGCTCGCGATGACACGATCGAGAGTGCCGATGCGCCCACCCGCGTCCTCGCGATGCCATGCCCATGATGCGGTGGCCGATTGATCATCGTCGACACCTTCGCGCCCGCGCAACATCCCAGAGCGCCGCCAGGATCTGCGAGGGCTGCTGCATGAACCCCGCGCCTCAGTCCCAAGTTTGCGACCACAACCGCACACCGTGCTGGCTGCGGCCCATCCCGCTCGTCCAAATCCAGCCCTCATTGGTCCTCGGAACGCAGATATCAAGGGAACGCAACGCAGGACGGCTAAAAACCACCGCGCCCTACGAAGGGCATGCTCTCACCGGCCACCACGAACCCAGCCCGAGCAGTCGGATCCAAGGCACTCAAGCCTCCAAATCCCCTAGACCCAACCGGTCCACACAAACCCAACCCCGCGATTTCGTGCCTGAGCGCTTCTCCGACGCCAGACAACGCCACGCGCTACTCAAACGTCGCACAAGGCGTCCGAGAAACCTGCATCGTTGTGGACATCGGAGGCCGTGCAGCATGTGCTCAGGATCGTTTCAGGGCCCGATCGCGGGCGGCCCAATCCCGCCGTTAAGCGCGACATGTGAATGCTGCGGTGCAGCTCATCGAACCTGCCATTCGCTGCTTGCGCGAGAGAATAGATTGCTCGAACTCGCGCTTGACGGCCGTGCAAATTATAAAATCAAATTGGTCACTGACCGATCTGGGCCATTGTGTTTTGCACCGCATAATATCGTTGAGCATTGGGAGGATGCGTCCCTAGAAACCGATCACCAGGATCAGGAACTCGTGCGAAGTAGAGCGCACCTTTGAGTGGATCATAGCCCGCTTTGTAGGCTATCACCGTGCCTAGCCGATCAGCTTCCAGCTCGAAGTCCTTCGAATAGCTGCGCCCACCAACAAAGGCTCCAAGGTCTTGTGCTGCGGCAATGTCATTCGGTCCAGTCCCGGCTATTGTTGCCAGACCCGCCAAAATAACTGCACCTGCGGCTGCGTTTTGAGCACGCCGCGCCAAATGACCTTGAATATGGTGCGCGGCTTCATGCGCCATAACAAATGCAAGTTCATCGGTATTGTTCACATCTCGTGTCAGCGCTTGGGTCATTGTGATAACGGGGCGTCCAGTCTTGCTTAAACTCTGATACGCGTTTGAGGGTGCTTTTTTGTTTGGATCAATTCGGATCAAAAAGTCACAATTCACTCCCCGAGTTTGGCGGCGACATTCTCTTTCTGCGACGGGTTCAATTCGAGAGGCGACCTGCTGAAACCTCACTTGTGCCTGCTGTGAACTGACCTGTGCACTCGCGCGACCGGGATTTGGGATGGGTGCCGATGGCGGAACCGCGGTTGACACGCATCCCGTCAGCAACAAAACAGCCAACACCAAGACAACCCGCTTCATTGACACACCTTTCTACCTTTTTTGAGAGCCGGAATAGAATTCGTAGTTGTCGATAGATCGACACCCAAGTCCGAACCTTAGTGCCTGTCCAATTTGTTATTCAATAACAGAGGGGATTGAGTGCGATAGCACTACGCTTCAGATACTGCCAAAATGGTAGGCACAACAAATGACATTGAGCCGAACGGCCAGCCGATCCACGATCCCGCCTCTAACGATCTGTACCGCGTTGAACGCCGCATCAGAGGCCGCTATTTCGGCTGCACGACGGCTTCAAATCTGTATTCGGCTTCTTAGAACTTCCTAGAACATGTCGGAACAAGTGGTTTGAGGCGAACCTCTTCTTTCGGCATCTCGCCCGAATGCTTCGGCGCAAAAGAAGCTCTTGCTCCCGACATCGGAGCAAGCGCAGCATTTAAGCGGCAGATCCGTGTTGTTCAGATGAGGACGGCCCTTAGCCGTCATTCGGCTTCAGTCGATTTAGCTGTTGTGCCACGCATCACATGAAACATTCGCGGGAACGCGAAACTTGGACACTTGTTTAGGTCTCTAGCGCAGGTCGAAGCCACGGTGTGACCGGATTGTTCCAACCGGTTAGTAAGTTCCAACTACATATCTTGTATTAAATGACTGGAACCCGAACTTGCTATCAGAGCCAACCAAAACAGACCGCAGTCCTGTTCAATGCGATCCTGAGACTATGCTGATTGTTCTTGCGGGCAGTTCTTCGGTTTGTGGAGGATCAATTTAGAATGTTGTGTGACCAAATCAGCCAATTCTGGTCGGCAGGACCCGCAATTCGTTCCAGCCTGAAGAGCATCTCCGACACTATCAACATCCATCAATCGCCTGTCGTGTATAGCGCGGATTATGGTATTTAGACCGACCTCGAAACACGAACAGACGATTGGTCCGCAGTCTTCGGAATCAGCAGAGGACCGACCAGAGAGAATCTGTTGGGGCGCTACCTCAGGCAAAGTTGCTAAATAGTCCCGCATCAGTGTTGTCGGTTGGCGAGAAACGAAGAGCGCTGCCAAAATTTGCCGCCCGTCTGAGAGCGCAATTCGGTACGAGCCGCGTTTGGGATCTTGTACTGAAGTCACCATTGCATCCGGCAACCCAAACCAATCGCGCGCAGTCTTTTCCCAGTCTTCTACGATCTGTTTCCCCGCTAACTCCATTCTGTAGCCGTTGCTTGTTTTTACAGCTGCCCAATACTCCGCCCAAGGGCACGCTGCTTCAGCTGAAACGGCGAAACCGTACCATGCAGCATGCATACGTCGTACAGATACCGCTGTTGACTTGCTCTCCGGTTGTCCGGAAATCGGATCAGTAACGCTGGGAACTATGGCGTTTACACGGGCGGCCGGGGCCGTTTCTCCAGTCCAGTGAATGGGCGCGAACACATTGCCAGGCGCAATAGATTCAGTGATGCGAAGCCGAAATATGCCGCTTCCGACTGGACTGTTTACTTCGACTAAATCGGCAGAACTAAGATCCAGTTGATCAACGTCTTTTGGGTTCATTTCCACATAAGGTTCGGCAAGATGGGCCGATAATCGCGGCGACAAACCGGACCGGGTCATAGTGTGCCACTGATCCCGGTTTCGCCCTGTGTTTAGCAGGAAAGGGTACGGCTCTGAAGGTTCTGCCTCAGGCGGTTGATGGATGACTGGCACAAACCGGGCCTTGCCGTCAGAATGAAAAAACTGTCCATTGCCAAAGAACCGCCCATCTGTAGCGCGAGAGGTCGTCGGCCATCGTGTAGGGATCAGCGCCTCATAGTCTTCGTCATCAATGTCGGAAAACTCGGAAATCTCAAAGTCCCTGCCAAAAGACACGGCAAGCGAAGACATTTTTGCATATTCCCTGAAAATTTGCACCGGGGACTCGTAGCTAAATGCCTCTTCCCACCCCATCCGGCGGCCTACCTCGGCCAAGATATCCCAATCTGGACGCGCTTGCCCCGGAGGCGCTAAGACGGCACGTTGTCTGCTGATTGTGCGATCTGAGTTGGTTACAGTTCCCGATTTTTCTGCCCACCCCGCCGCTGGTAGCAACACGTCTGCGAAACGCGCGGTATCTGTCCGCGCAGTCAGGTCACTGACGACTGAAAATGGGCAACTTTCAATTGCAGCACTCACTCTGTCCGCGTCTGGCATGGTAGCTGCGGGGTTGGTGTGGATGATCCATAATGCCTTGATCTGACCGTCCTCGATCGAACGAAACAGATCGACCGCTTTCAATCCTTGCTTCTGAGGGATCTTAGGCGAACTCCAAAATTGTCGAACTGCCTGACGATGGTCTTCGTTTTCAATGTCCAAATGGCAAGCGAGCATATTGGCCAGGCCACCCACCTCTCGACCGCCCATTGCGTTAGGCTGACCTGTGACTGAGAACGGCCCCATCCCTTCGCGGCCAATCCGGCCAGTGGCTAAATGACAATTCAAGATCGCGTTGACTTTGTCGGTTCCGCTGGAAGACTGGTTCACACCCTGACTAAAGATCGTGACGACCCGTTCGGTACCGATCCACAGATCGCAAAACGCTTCAATCTCATCAGGGCTAAGCCCTGTCTCATCAGGATCGTCAAGCTGCGCCAAATCAAGGGCCTCGAAGAACCCAACACTGCGATCCAGAAAATCTGCTGCTACATGTCCAGTTTGGTGAATTCTGCTTAGCAAGCGATTGAACAGCGCCACGTCGCTACCCGGCCGCAGTGGCAAATGGAGGTCGGCTTGATCGCAGCTCGCCGTTCGACGAGGGTCAACAACCACAATCTTTGTCCCTCGTGTCTGACGTGCCGCTATGATCCGCTGATAGAGAACGGGATGGCACCAGGCGAGGTTTGAACCCACAAGCACAACCAAGTCAGCCTGATCCAGGTCCTCATAAGTTCCTGGCACCGTATCGGTCCCGAAGGCGCGTTTATGCCCCGCTACGGTTGAAGCCATACACAACCGCGAGTTGGTGTCGATATTGGCTGAGCCGATGAAGCCTTTCATCAATTTGTTAGCAACATAGTAGTCCTCAGTCAGCAATTGACCCGAGATGTAAAAAGCTACGCTGTCCGGCCCGTGGTCCTTGATTGCGGCGGCAAACCGGTCGGCGACCAGTTGCAGCGCGTGGTCCCAACTGGTGTCTTGACCAAAGGCACGCGGGGCCAGCAGTCGATGCTCGAAACCCACGGTTTCGCCCAAGGCCAGCCCTTTCGAGCACAAACGCCCGTGGTTCGCGGGATGGTCCGGGTCGCCCCGAACCGCTAGCCCGCCGGCCCCGTCTGGTCGTAACAGAACTCCGCAACCGACGCCGCAATAGGCGCAGGTCGAGCGAACCTCGGGCAGGCCAGTTCCGTCCATCAAGCTGCGCTCCGCCGGGCAACCGCGCTATCGTTCAGCAGGATACGACCGTCTTCAAGGCGCACGGGATAGGTGGAGATGCGGCCATCATCCGCGCCCTGCGCCTCGCCCGTGTTCAGGTCAAAGACCCAATTGTGCAGAGGACAAGTCACCGACTGGCCATGCACGATGCCCTCGGACAGTGGTCCACCTTTGTGAGGGCAGCTGTTGGTGGCCGCAAAAACCTCAGTCTCAGCGGTGCGGAAAACGGCGATACAGCCTACATGGGTTTTCACCAAACGCGCGCCGCGCAGAGGTACTTCATCGATATGTCCGATGTCGATCCAGCTCATTCCGCGGCCTCCAAAGTGAAATCTGCGATAGGGACGTAGGTCTTCGCCCTATCTTTTACGTGCTCAGCCCATGGGTCTTTGCGGTAAATGCTTTGAGACAGTTCGAACCGTTCGACCAGTGCAGCGCGGTTCTCAAGGTCGTCCACAACATGCGCTTTAACCCAGTCCATGCCCACTTTTCCCAGCCATTTATAGAGACGGTCCAGATACTTACCGCCTTCGCGATAGGCCTGCGTGACGGCCAATACGACCTCGATGGCTTCCTCTTCGATCGTCACTTGGCAGAGCAGCTCTGTCTCTTTCACATCCATCCCTGCTGCGCCGCCGATGCTGATCTGAAAGCCTGAGTCCACGCAAACCACGCCGATGTCCTTGCAAGTGGCCTCGGCACAGTTGCGCGGGCAGCCCGACACGGCGAGTTTCAGTTTGTGAGGTGTCCATGAGCCCCACAGAATTTTCTCCAGCTTGACACCGAGGCCGGTACTGTCTTGCGTACCAAACCGGCAATGATCCGTTCCGACGCAGGTTTTGACGGTGCGCAGGCCTTTGGAATAGGCATGGCCCGAGACCAGACCGGCCTGGTTCAGATCCGACCAGATGGCGGGCAAATCCTCACCCTTCACGCCCAGCAGGTCGATCCGCTGGCCGCCTGTAACCTTGACCGTCGGCACATCGTACTTGTCGGCTGCATCGGCAATGGCGCGCAATTCATCGGGGGTGGTAATGCCACCCCACATACGCGGAACAACGCTGAAGGTGCCATCTTTCTGGATATTGGCATGCTTGCGCTCGTTCACGAACCGGCTTTGCGGGTCGTCCTGATACTCTAGAGGCCAATCGGCCAGCAGGTAAAAATTGATCGCCGGACGGCAGACATGGCAACCGTTGGGCGTTGTCCAGCCGAGTTCCTGCCAGACTGAGGCCTGACTTTTCAGTTCCTGCCCTTTGATCAGACGCCGAACATCCTCGTGGGTCAGATCGGTGCATCCACAGATTGGTTGCGCCGTTGGCATTTGGAACTCATCGCCGAGAGTGACTTGCAACACCTGTTCGACCAGTCCTGTGCATGTCCCGCAGGATGCGCTGGCCTTGGTGCTTGCACGCACGGCGCCCAGATCGCTGGCACCCGCGTTGATCGCCTCGACAATGTCGCCTTTGCATACGCCGTTGCAGCCGCAAATCTCCGCCTCAGGCGGCAATGCTGCAACGGCTGAAAGAGGGTCCACAGTGTCGCCCCCCTGATAGGCCGGGCCGAAGATCAGCGTCTCACGCCTTTCTTCGATGCTGGTGCCGTCCTTGATCAAACCGAAGAACCAATTGCCATCGGCGATATCGCCATACATAACGGCGCCTACTAAACGATCCTCTTCGATTACAAGGCGCTTGTAGACCCCGCGCGAGGGGTCTCGGAACACTATGTCCTCACGTCCGGGACCATCGGCGAAGTCGCCTGCGCTGAACAGATCGCAGCCTGTGACTTTCAGTTTGGTCGAGAGGGTTTTTTGAACAAAAGCGGCTGCTTCCTCCAGCAACGACTTTGCCGCAACCTTCGCCTGATCATAGAGTGGCGCGACGAGGCCAAAGACCTCTCCGTCATGCTCGACACATTCGCCGACGGCGTAAACATCCGGGTCTGAGGTCAGCATCTGGTCATCCACATGGATACCGCGCCCTGTGGCAAATCCTGCCTCTTGCGCCAGAGCCGTATTGGGGCGGATGCCGACGGCCATGACCAACAGATCACAGGGTAGTTCGGTGCCGTCATCCAGCAACAGAGCGCGGACCTTTCCGTCTTCCCCGCGGATTTCTTTGGAGTTCGCTTGCAGACAGATCTTGATGCCTTTGTCTTCCAACGACTTCTTCAGCAGGTAGCCGGCGGCTTCGTCCAGTTGACGCTCCATCAGGTGGCCCATGATGTGTACGACGGTGACGTCGACGCCATGCGCCGCCATCCCCGCCGCGGCCTCGAGACCCAGCAAACCACCGCCGATGACAACGACCTTATTGTCCGGACCCATACCCATCATTTGCTGCGTGTCTTCCAGATCGCGATAGGCGATCACGCCATCGAGATCATGACCGGGCAAAGGGATAATGAACGGGTTCGAACCGGTCGCAATAATCAGCTTGTCGTAGGGTACATGTCCATTCTCACCCTCGACCACCTTCATCTCGCGGTCGATCTTCACCACCTTCTCATCAAATCGGCAAGTGATGCCCCGTTTGGCATACCAGTCGTCGTCATGGGTGACGATTTCTTCATAGGTTTTCTCACCCGACAGTACCGGGCTGAGCATGATGCGGTTGTAGTTCCCGCGCGGCTCGGCGTTGAACAGGGTGATGTCATACGCATCGGGTGCGTTGTCGGTCAGGTGTTCCAGCACCCGGCCCGAGGCCATCCCTGCGCCAATGACGACCAGTTTTTGTTTCATGGGTTCACTCCGCTGCAATCGCCTTGGGGGCGGGTGTTTTTGGCTTGGCGCCGTGTTCGTATTCTTCGAGGAAATCGAGAACTTCCTGCCGGTAGGCGTAGTAATCCGGGTGCTCCAGCAGCGCCTTGCGGGTGCGAGGACGCGGCAGATCGACTTTCGTGATTTTGCCGATGGTTGCCTGAGGGCCGTTGGTCATCATCACCACACGGTCGGCCAGCAGGATCGCCTCGTCTACATCATGGGTCACACAGATTGCGGTGACCTTGGTGCGGGACCTGACCTCCATCAGCACTTCTTGTAATTCCCAGCGCGTGAGGCTGTCGAGCATGCCGAAGGGCTCGTCCAGCAGCAGAAGTTTGGGCGACAGGGCGAAGGCGCGGGCGATGCCGACACGTTGCTTCATGCCGTTCGATAGATTTGAGGCGGATTTATCCATCGCATCGGCCAGTCCAACGCGCTCCAGATAGTATTCGACCACGTCTTGCCGCTCGGCAATGCTGGCCTTTGGATAGACCTTATCCACCCCAATCGCGACGTTTTCCTTGGCGCTGAGCCATGGGAAAAGGTTGGGCGACTGGAATACCACAGCGCGTTCAGGATCGGCCCCCTCGACATGGCGGCCATCCAGCTTGATCGCGCCTTTCGAGATGTCGTTCAACCCGGCGGCCATTGTCAGAACCGTGGATTTACCGCAGCCCGAATGGCCGATCAGCGAGATGAACTCGCCTTTGTCGATTTTCAAGTCAAAGTCATCAACGACGGTCAGCGGGCCTTTGGGAGTCGGATAAACCTTGTGCAGTTGCGAGAAGTCGAGGAAACGGTCCTGGATCATCCCCTTTTGCGCCTCTGCCACCGCAGTCGGCACGTCGTGAATTGGAGTCACTTCGGGCAGGGTGCGCGAGCCTTCGACCTTTGCCTCGACCCCCACATCGATAAGGTACTTGGTGACGTCAGCGCGGAGGCGTTTGAAGGTCTCATCGTTGTTCATCGCACCCCGATCCCGTGGACGTGGGATCGACACGCGGAACTCCTGCCCCAAAGTCCCATCGGGGTTCAGCGCAATGATACGGTCGGCCAGAGTGATCGCCTCATCCACGTCATTGGTGATAAGGACACAGGTTTTCTTGTCGGCTTCCCAGATGTGTTCGATCTCATTCGCCAGATTGGCGCGGGTGAGCGCGTCAAGCGCCGATAAAGGCTCATCCAGCAGCAGAACTTGGGGGTTCATCGACAAGGCGCGCGCGACGTTGACCCGCTGGCGCATCCCGCCGGACAGTTCCGCCGGACGGCGCGTTGCGGCATGGCTGAGGCCCACCATCTGCACATAATGCGCGACTTTCTCGGCTTTCTTCGCCTTGCTGAGGCCAGGATAAACCGTATCCACCGCCAGACCTACATTGCCGCTGACCGTCAGCCACGGCATCAGAGAGTAGTTCTGGAAGATCACGCCACGCTCAGGGCCCGGCCCTTTGATCGGAGTGCCTCTGAACGTGACCTTTCCGCCGGTTGGGGTGTCTAGCCCGGCCATCAGATTGATCAGGGTCGTCTTGCCGGTGCCCGAGAAACCGAGGATTACCAGAAACTCACCCTCTTGCACGTCAAGGTCGATGTCTTTCAACACATCCGTGCGCGCGGCGCCTTCACCGAAAGATTTCGAAGCGTTCTTGAAGCTCAGAATGCTCATCGCGCTCACCGGTTGTTCGTGAAAGTGAAGAGGGATTGCAGCGCGTACATCACTCGGTCCAGCAAGAAGCCGATGATGCCGATGGTGAAGACCGCAACCATGATCTTGGCCAAGGAACTGGAGGAGCCGTTCTGGAACTCATCCCAAACAAACTTGCCCAGGCCGGGGTTCTGCGCCAGCATCTCAGCCGCAATCAGAACCATCCAGCCGACGCCCAGCGACAGACGCAGTCCGGTGAAGATCAGCGGCAGGGCCGAGGGCAGCACCAGTTTGGTGATCTTGGTATAGGTGTTCATTTTTAACACCTTGGAGACATTCACCAGGTCTTTGTCGATGGAGGCTACACCCAAAGATGTGTTGATCAGCGTGGGCCACAGCGAACATAGGGTGACGGTGATGGCTGAGATCAAGAAAGACTTCGCGAACCAGCCGTCATTGGTGACGTAGACGGCTGAGACGATCATGGTCACGATCGGCAACCAGGCCAGAGGCGAGACCGGTTTGAAGATCTGAATCAGCGGGTTCAGCGCGGCATTTGCAGTTGGGGACAGGCCTGCGGCAATCCCAAGCGATACGGCCACGATT
>NZ_JBQFMH010000025.1:0-25804 GCF_056531745.1 Ruegeria sp. L12 | reverse complement strand
ACTCATAGAACAGCGCAGCTTGAGCCTCTTGCCTTGGTCCCATCATGGCTGATCCTCCCCTCCACTACAGGAATTGAATCAGCAGTTCAGCACTCGATCAAGGAAGAGTTTTTCAACAAAATAGGCCCTCTGTGCAGAAGCTAGAGGTCGAATAGCAGAATAAGTTCGATTTCTTACGCCCTACCCTGCCCGGCTGATGCCGCCAGTTTAAACTCCGGGTTTTAATAGTCTGCGCCCTGCCGGGTATCCCAAAGACGCAGAATTTCTATCTGAGTGGGCATTACACGATAGATTAGCGTAAATGGGGTTCGCGATACTGAAAGCTCCCGTATGTCTTGGCGTGTGTCACTTGGGTGACCTGCATACGGGTTTGCTGCAAGAGTAAGCTGAATAGCTTTGAGCTGTGCTCGTGCCCTTTCGCTACCTTCAGGAAAAACTGACGTGTAGTAGTAGCGGAACCATTGAATGTCCCGGGCCGTATCTTCGAGAAATACAATTTTCATTGGCTATTGGATTGCCCGCTTGCGACCGGAGCAGAGAGCTCATTCTCGGTATCCCAGCTGTCTATCCAGGCATTCATTTCGTCTGCTGTGATGAACTTACCTCGATCTGCTTTTTCGACAGCTGCATCAATGGCTGCTCGCTTTGCGGCCTTGGATTCCAACATCATTCTAATTGCTCGTACAGCGAGCTGCGCAGGCGGCCGATCTTCTATCGCAGCTTCTCGTTCCAGAGACTTTCTCAAGTCTTCATCAAGACGGATTGAATATGGGCTGGTTCTCATCGCAATCACCTGTTTCCGCTGTGTAGTACAATGTAATACATCCGCATTCCATTCACAATAGAACGGTGGGATGAACTTCATCTGTTGCTGTGAACACATAAGCGAGATGTGAATTCATAAGCACGGCCTGCTCGTCCGCCGTTATTTTGAATTTTGCGCCAACAATGCGGTTGGCTGCATGTCTCCCCGATCGATCTTTGACGTCAGAGAAATCAAATAGGCCTGGTGAGATTTAATGTTCTCCGCTCGTTGGAAAATATATCCCAAAACTATGAAACGGAGAGCTGGGCCATGTGTCGATTTCATAGCATACCAAGTCTGACCAAGTCGTAGGTATTCGGCGATATCGTCCATAAGCCGATCACAGTGGTGCTGATCTTTTGCAAAGCGTAGTTCTGAGCATAGCCGTGGAAAGCTGCGCTCCATTTGATCTGGAGAAACCTGAAATTGAGAAAGTTTTTCTTTCTTAACTTCTGGATTCAAAGAGTCCTCTATGTGCCCCTCAATTTCACTGTCACTGGCCCTCAAATTTTCTGTATCTGTCTGTGTTATCTCTGAGATTTCCACAGAGATTTCTGCCAGCAGTTCGCTGAGTACATTCGCATCCGGTTTGCGACGCAGAGCATTGCGTACGGAGGTCATCAAATCAGAGATCGCGGTGTCATTTGCTACGAGTTCCCTCAGGCGCGCCAGAGCGGCAGAAACCTTGTCGCGGAGTACGGTGAATTCCAGAACTCGATCAGCATGCCTCTGGGCTTCCTGGATGAACTCAGCGTGCCGTTCAGACAAAGGCATCAATGAGAGTCCAGTTGCGGTGACCACCCTGCCCTGTCGATCCCGGCGGGCCCATCGCTTGCCGTTTGCGCTCATGACGCGGCGGATTAGTCCAAGCGCAACCAGCGTCGAGATATGACGCTCAACTGTCTGGACGCTGACATGAGTTCGTTTGGCGATCGCCGCGTTGGAAGCGAAGCAGATGTGATGATCATCTTCGTCCGCAGCAATCTGATCACAGCCCACAAAGGAAATCATCGCTCTCAGGACATTGAGAGTTGTTGATTTTAACCCAAGAGGTTCTCGGGCTTCTTCAACGGCGCGAAGAAGAAGCCATTTTTTGGGCGTACTATTCCCCTGCCCTGCCGTTCCCGACAAGGTTGCTCCACTTGGAGCCAATGCTGTTAGTGTTTTCATGGTTATCTATCGGCAGACAAAAATTACCCGTTCGCTCAAGAGCGTTTTTTCTTGTATGGCGATTCGGGTGCTGCTAGATTCTAGGTGTCTAATCTAAGAATTGCGCTTTGCGCAGCAGCCCTCGAAGCTCCGGTTTCGGGGGTTTTGTTTGTTTGCCTTCCTCCTTTCTGCTCGTCCTCAGTTCTTTTTCTCGGCGTTTACAGCTGTAAACTCAGCGTGTGAGCGCTTGATGATTTCAGCCATGTTTTTGTCCAACCAGCTAGCGAAGCCAGCGTTAGCTCCGGTCCTTTTGACCGAAACAGTTAGTGATCCGTTGGTGGATTTGATTGTAACTCCTTCAATTGGGCTGACTTCGGCTGCACCTTCTCTTTGTCGTGCACCACGTTTGGCAGCTGCTTTTAGGAGCATTTCCAGCCGATCATCTGACGACATCGATGGCTCAATGGTTGCAAGCAGATTCGCCGCTTCATCTTCCGCCAGCTTGCCTGCAACGAAGTGTTCTGCAAGCACGGTCCATTTTGGGCGGCCTGATTTTGGGGCCGCGCCGATCATGTCACCAATCTTTGCAGGAACATGTTGCGTAACTTTTGTCAGGTGAGACAGCCCTGATTTCGAAAGGTTCAATACCTGCCGCACCGTAGCAGAGTCATGCCCGGAGGTCAGGATCGCCTCCGCGAAACGTGCTTTCTCATAGAAAGAAAGATTGCGCCTCGCAGCATTCTCAAGCCCCTTGGCGAGAAGCGCTGAAGCATCGTCGATATCCTGAACATTGGCGCGGACTTTAATACCGAGTTCACGACAGGCTTTGAGCCTCCTCCTCCCATAAATTGCCTCGTATCGACCGTCGGATTTCGATTTTCTGACAAGAATGGGAACTTGTTGGCCACCGTCTTGGATACTCGACATTAAGCTTTCAAAGCTATCGTCTTCCTCGTCAGTGTTTACAGCTGTAAACTCACCAAGCCTATCGGCTGGGCCCCAATCGTCGATCAGAGCAGGGTCAATTTCCCTGATTGCGGCCAGAGAGCCTTGAAGCGCACCAAGTGCAGGGGCATTGGGTTTTGGGGCTTTGTCGATGACCTTGGGGCTAGAGCGCGCGATGGTGTTTGCGATCCCCGACATCTCCTGAAGCGATTTTCTAGCCATTAGCTGCGTCCCCATGCTTTATGGATCATTTGCTCTACCTCAGAGCCGATCGCATCCATTGAGTTCTTTGCCCGATCATAAGTTGCGCGTGTCATTTCCGACCGCACGACCTCGTAAATTGATTGTTTGAGCATTGTGGCGTCACTGATTGCAGTGCTTTTGAGGGCCGTAGCTGACATAACGCGATCCTGAAACAGTGCTCGCATGAACGAAGCCAGTTGTTGAGACGGTACGTCTGTCGGCTCGTCACGCGTTATCAGGAACTTGAAGTTATCGTATTCGAGCGTAGCGCCGGCATCTTCAATGACTGCCATGTAAGCACCAGCGAGTTCGAGAAATTGAGCCGTCGAAGACACGTCCAGCATCGAAGGTGTCAGTGGCACAAGCAATGAACTGGCGGCGGCCATCCCGGCTATTGTCAAGAATCCGAGTTGAGGTGGGCTATCAATCAGAACAAGGTCAAAATCGCCTTCTGCCTGGGCCAAGGCATTCCGTATTCTCGTAAAGAACGGATGGTCTGGGTTGGAGTGAACGGCAGATTCTGTCTCAAACTCGGAAAGAACAAGCCGTGACGGCGCCACAGACAGACCGGGGAAGTATGTCGGCAGCACAACGTCCGCCATATCTACCGGATCTTCATACCGAATAGCATCGTAGATCGTCAGCCCGTCAAACTCTATTTCCGGGCTGATGCCGCACATGGATGTAAGCGAGCCTTGTGGATCCAGGTCAACGGCCAATACACGGTAACCGCGAAGCGCAAAATAATGAGCCAAGTGAATTGTTGTGGTGCTCTTGCTGCTGCCGCCTTTGAAGTTCATCAACTGCCAGACTTGGAGCTTTTCTCCTTCAGTCCGGCGAGGGACATAACGCCCTTTTTTGCGTGAGGTTTTCTCAAGCGTTTCGCGAGCCTCCCAAAGTTCTTGGGCAGTATAGTAACGCCTACCGCTGCGTACGTCATTCGGTTCAGGAATCGTTCCCTCTGCGTGGACTTTGCGCATGAATTGACCTGAGACTCCCAAGAGTTCAGCAGCTTCCGGCGCTGCAAAATTTCGCAGTGATTTGGTGTTGTCCGGGGCAAATGCAGCAAGTAGATGTTCCCGGATAGCCGAGTTTAATCTCTCAGATATTTCTGTGGCGAGTGCCGATGGTCTTTCTGCCGCAAGTGGTGTCACGGGAATCATGTAGTTGCCTCAAATTAAAGAATGTGGTCATTTTTGCGCCACTTGAGACAAACAGCCGTGATTCATTGCACTAAGTCAAGGATTTTCGCCTATATTGTAGGATTTCCAACGCGGAGGACTACATACGCTTTGCATCAGAGCAGAGTGGTTTACAGTTGTAAACTCGGTTGAGCGGGATCATGGGTTCTTTCAGCCGGTGAAGTTTTAACGTAGGCATGCGAAGGCATTCCTGTAAAACTCCCCCCTAGGCTCCGCTTTGAGTAGAACACCTCTAGCATGGAGTTGGAGTGAAGGCCGAACGGCATTTGGCCCAAATCGCGCAATTGGGAAGGGCAGGGAGCTAGTTGAGCTGATTGGTCAAATTCTCTCGCCAACAAATTCGTTACCGAGTTTTCTGCGATACCGGCGTCGTAATAATACTTCTGCGCCAGTACGGGAGTACGATGCGGTGAGAAGGGCATGGCGACCTGGGTCAGATACCCCGAGCGCAGCCCGTGCGGAGAGGCAAAACCTGCGGACATTCCAGCTAGAGCCAGCCGCTCGCCGATAGCCCAAGAATTGGCATACCGTGAAGGCGGGGGTTAGGGAATTGTGTGCCTATAAGTTGCGTCTGAACAGGGAACTGTCCTCGATCCAGTGCAGCTGTGCTTGCGCGGCGCGGCTTTTGGCGCAAGTCTCTACCGTCATTGGATTCATATGGGATCACAGACATGATCCGTGAGTTCACGCCCCATTAGCGTCCTTAAAACCAGCTTGCTCGAACTAGCGATTTTGAGTTCCTCAATCGTTGAACCGACGGTCTCGTTGGCATATATTGCCAAAGAGGAGGCTTATGCCATGGTAACGCGCAATGTGGTTCTCACAGAATCTCAGGATCAACTGGTGCAGAATCTGGTTGCATCCGGTCGCTATCAGAACGCCAGTGAAGCGTTGCGTGCGGGCCTTCGTCTTCTGGAGCGGGAAGAAGCGGGGCTGGAGTCTCTCAAACAAGGCCTGCAGGAGGGTGTGGCTCAGGCTCAGGCTGGAGATCTGGCAGAGGGCAGCGGTTCGGATGCGATCCGTCGTGCCTTTGCAAGGGCACGAACCAAAGCGTGACCAGACCCTTTCGACTAACACGCCGTGCTGAAGCCAGCCTGGTGGAAATTGCCCGGTGGACCATCGACAAGTTTGGACCGCATCAAGCCGATCTTTATGAACAAGAACTGATAGCGCGCTGCCAAGCAATCACAGAGGGCAGGGTGGCCAGCCGCAGTTGTTCTATATTGGTCGAGGAGGCGGTGGATCTCAGATATGTACGGGCGGGAGAGCATTTCCTGGTCTACATGGACCAGCCGGACGTTATCGTCATTGTTGATATCCTGCATTCCCGTTGCGATCTGCCGCGGCATGTTTCTGCGTTGGCTGCGTTGACGGAAGCGGCAGTGAACAAGACATAGGCACTGCAGTCAGAGATTCCTTCAGGCGAGGATTTCCTAAAATATTCAGTATGTGCTCACCCCAGCAGGTCTGCCGCCGGGTTTTCGGCGATATCGACGTCATCGTAGTATTTCTGCGCCTGTGCCATGGAGCGGTGCAGGGACAGGCGCATGGCGGCCTGGATCGGGGCGCCGTCCAGTGCGGCCTGGGTCAGGAAGCCCGAGCGCAACCCGTGGGGCGAGGCAAAGTCCTCCGGCAACCCGGCCAACCGGAGGCGATGTTTGACGATCTGATAGATCGCGTCCGGCGAAAGCCGGCGTATCAGCACACGATCCGCTTTTGAGACTGGTCTGAACAGCGGCCCGTTCTTAATCTGTGCAACCTCGATCCAATGGACCAGCGCTTGGGCTGCGCGGCCCTTGAGGACTAGCCGCGGCGTCTCGCCTTTGGTGGTGGTCTTGGTCTCCAGCAGCGAGAGCCAGACCACGCCGGTCTTGTCAAATTCCTTCGGCGAGACGTCTTCGAACATCAACCCGGTGATCTCCGAGCGTCGTCTACCGCCAGAAGCCCAGCCCAGCATCAGGATGGCGCGGTCGCGGCAATCCCGGCGGGATCCCCGGCAGGTGGCCAGCAACTGCTCCAATACATCGCGGGTGATCGGATGTTGCGATTTCGGGGCAGAGGGGCGGGCGGCGGCCCGGCGCGCCTTGGCACGGGCTTGCTTGACCTGGGGCGCGTCAAAGGGCGCGGCGAGGTTCTTCATTCGATGGAAAGCCAGCCAGGAGGCGATGCGCCGGTCCAGGGTGGACGGGGCCGGGCAGGCCAGCGATCTGCGCAGCCCTTGCATGATGAGTACATCTGCCGTTTGACGCGCGATGTCCGTTTCTGGCGCGTCGCCAAGATCCCGTGCGTGATCGAGGATGAAGGCAAGAGCAGAGGCTTCAGTCTCGGGCCAGTCTAGACCTGCGTCGAACCGCGCCTGTTTCCAGGCCGTGATGTAGAGCAAGTCACGTTCATAAGCGCGCAGCGTGTTGGCCGGAGTGCCGCGCACATAGAGATCCGTCAGTGCGTCCTGGTCGGCCTGAGACAGGGCAGGGGAGGCGGCCGGCAGATAGGGGGCAGGGGGCTTCATGAGGCCTATTTTGCACCAAACTCGGGTGGAAATCAAATAACATGATAAGGGATACTTATCGGGTATTATGGTGATTTGAGAATGAGGCAGGTGTAATGTTCCAAAAAGCCTACTTTTGCTCATTATGGGAAGAGGGCATTTGACTATAGGATTTATTTGGGATCTGTCGCAAACTTTTGGCTGTTGACGTGGTCAGATGCTGCGGGTGAATGACTTTCGGTAAAATCAGTCGAAAGTCAGTTCATGATTTCCTTCAAAGGCGCGCAATATCCGAAGGATGTGATCCTGTTCGCGGTTTTTTTCTACGTCCGATACGGTGTGTCTTACCGGGATCTGGAGGAAATCATGGCCGAGCGCGGTGTTTCGGTAGACCACACCAATTGTCACGGTGCCCTTAATTTCTGGACGCTTGCTTCAAAAAATTGAGTAAAATCAGTTCCAATTTGTGCCTTTAATTTCTGGACTGTGTCCTTAATTGCCGGACTGTGCCTTAAATTCCAAGACCGTGCATTCTGGGGATAAGTCGTGTGTTAGGCAGACGTGATCCGGTACAGGGACCCTTCGGTCCTTCACCGAATGTATGTGAGGTCCCTGGTTGGTGGCCTGTGGATATCCGAGAATTAAGGGCACAAAACCTGGGTAAATGCACCAAGATGCATCTGCGTCCAGAAATTAAGGGCACAGTGACAACAGTCAAGCGTGATAATTCACGATTCGGGGCACATGGGATGAGACGCTGAGGTAGCGCCAATGCCCACTACTATAATTTCTTAATTCGAATGTGATTTGAGTCAGCCTCTCACACCATAGCGCGCTTGAAGCGTATTGGTTCAAGAACGTAGCTGAACGTGCGATCGGGTCATGGTTCAGAAGATCATTCGTCATGGACCTTTAGCTTCCTTCTGCCATAGGTTGACGTCGAGACATAATCGAGAGGATTACGGCGATGCGAGTTTTTGAGTCTTTCCTGGCGACGATTCTTTGCTTCGCCGGGTTTGGAGCGAATGCGATGGAAACAATTACTGGAACGGCCACATTCCGGGAACGGATCGCCATGCCGCCCGGAGTGACCTTCGAGGTTCGGCTTGAGGATGTATCATTGATGGATGTCCCGGCGCAAATCCTCAGCACAGTGACGGTGAACGAAGCGGGCAACCCGCCCTACGAATTCGCGATCCCCTACAACCCCGATGTCATTCAGGATACACGGCGTTACACAGTCCGAGCGAGCCTGCGGTTAGGCGAGCGGTTACTGTTCACCACTGACACGCATACACCGGTGTTAACGGACGGCGCTGGCATGGATGTGGAGATCAACATGGTTCAAGTACAAATCCCGGTTGAACGGCCCCGCCGAATGATCGGAGAGTTCGTCTATTCTGCAGACGCCGCGACGTTTACAGAATGCGGGACAAAAGACACTTACCCGGTCGCGATCGAGGGCGCTTACCTTGATGCCGAACGCGGATACCTGGATGCACAGGCCGAGCCGATGACGCCGGTCGTTGTAGTACTCGAAGGCGAGATAGCGAAACGCCAAGGCATGGAAGGTGGCAAGCGCGATATGCTTGTGATAGAGCGGCTTGCCGGGTTCGTACCAGGACTGACCTGTGAGCGCGCAATGGCGGACGCGGATGTTGAAAACACCTATTGGCGTATCCTATCGATTGCAAGCCGCGTGCTCGAGAATACCGAGGCCGAGCGAGAACCCCATTTTATTTTGCGCTCCAGTGAGGGGGCTTTTACGTCGACTGTCGGCTGTAACATCATCAATGGAAGTTACGCACTTGAAGGCTCCGCGCTGTCTTTGACTGCTGGTCCCATGACGTTGACGGCTTGCCCACCGCCATTTGATAAAATCGAGCGTGCCTGGACCAAAGGTATGGCTGCGGTGAGCGAGGCGGTCGTGACCGGTCCGACGATGGAGCTGCTTACCGCCGATGGTATGACGGTCGTATTCCTCGAAGCCGTAGCCTTGCCCTGAAACGGCACTTTGTCGAACCTTCCAGGCCTTATCTGTCTGTCGGGTGCCGCGGTTTTCGATTGTCTTCACTAATACAATGATTTTGCCCTTGCCTGTGACGTTGCAAACGGCCACGCGTTTGGGGGTATTGCCGAGGTCAGGTATCGGCTGATCAAAACGTTCATGGTTCCGGGCGATGTCGATCTCGCGCACGCAACGAACGTCATCAAAAACGATATTTGCGTCAAACTTCTTTGACTTCAGTCTTTGGGCGCAAGTTTGGTTTGAATGATAAATTGCGTGACCGGGTCAAGGTTTTCACTGTCCAACAAGGCCAACAGCTGTTCATCCAGCTGAGTTTCGTTCCAGTCCCGCATCGCAATCGCAATTTCCATTGCCAATGCACTATCGTCCTTTAATACATCGGCGAAGACCCCAGTAATCCGGTTTCTGAATGCAGGAGATACCGTGCCACAATCGGCCAATGCACGCACAAGCGATCGCTTGCTGTTCGGCTTCAAGGTCTCCGTCTTCAATGCATCGCTGACGACTTCAATGGCCGACAAGCCGTCCATGGCGATCCCTGACAGAGCCCATTCGTACACGTAAGCCGAGTTTGAATGCATCGCTTGTGAATACCGGGATTGAACCGCTTTTCTCGCCCTGTCATCGTCAATTTGCAGCCCCATCAGTCGGATCGAAACCGGAACAAAGCTTAGCCGGTTAATGGTGCCGAATTCTTGCAGCAACATGTCTACAGGAACCTTGTTGCGCAAAATCTGGATGCTGCTGTAGGGGGCACGATCTATTTCGATCAGTGCGGTATCGCGTAGCACCAAGTCTTTGTCCGAAAGAAACTGTGCAAAAAACTCAACCCGTTCGGCGTAGTTCCCTTTGCCCGGTCGCCAATGCTCACCCACGATCCATAGAGCTTCGAGAAATTGCTCTCTGTCGGGGGTCAGAGAAAAAATTCTGGTCCATTTGCGCGACAGCCCACGCCCGGCCGCATCTTTGGTTGTGGTGCCAAAAGTCAGCAAAATTAACTTGTCAGGGTCGGCCCGGAATGCAGCACGCGTACGGCTATCGATCAGGAAGGGGATTTCGGGCATCCGCTCAAGCCCTTCGGAAGTGCCCTTTATGACCCTTACGGGAGTGAATTTGAAGGGATTATCCGGAGCAGGCCCGGACAGAACGACGATCTCGGCTGCAAGTAGGTGATCTGCGAGCGTTGTCTCTGGCAATGTCGTGCACACCGGGCAAGCGTTTACCATTCTTGGCGTGGAAACGAAACCGAATACGATGACGACAAAAAGCAAAAAACTTACCGCACTTCGATTGCGATCAGGGCTGCGCGATGACCTGAGATTTTGCTGCCACTTAAGCATTTATCGAATCCCCCCAAGCCTTCTGGATCGATCAAAACGATACGTCCGTATTCCGACCGGATAAGTCCTTGGCCTGTCAAGGTGCCAAATTGAATCGAGGCTATCGGCAATGAGATATTCGCCAGTTCGGGGATTTCCAGTTGGGTGGCGTGGACGACATCGGTTTGGGCCGACCCATGGAAAATACCTTCAGAGCCCGTCGAGGCGGCTAAATGCAAAAAACCTGCATCAGAGCAGCTGACCACTGCAATTTTCAACCTGGATTCATACTTCAAAGAACCTGGTAACAAAACCAAAATTCTATTCCGCGACGTTACTATCCAATGCGATCGGGTCGAGAGTTCTGATACGTCCGTAGTTCAATTCGATCAGGCCTTCTTCCTACATGCCCTGGAGGCGTTGGGGCGCTTCTGAACATGTGATGTTGGCTAAATTGGAGAGATCTTGCTGGCTCGCTTCGCCATGATCTCTTCCAGATAGCGATAGGAAACGCCGTATCGAACATAGAAGAACACTGCGAATAGGATCACATACTCCGGTGCCTGTGCACCTTTGAAAGAAATCATGAGCTGGCTTTCGACTTGATACGACCGACAGACATTCACTCGCTAATTCCGAAATCGTCAATGGTCGAAGGATTGCAACGGAACCCTCTCAACAAACATAAGAACTTGATCTTGCTTCAATCGGCCCTAATGCTCGAGAACATCTTAATTATTTCATATTGGCAACTGAAAGTAACGTATTGATCCTGATTAAGCGCCTTGCAATTGTATCTGGTGTCTACGTCTATGCTGCGTCAAACGCACTGCTTTCCGGTGGCCTTGGTCCGGTGAGCCGGGACTATGGCATCACCGAATTACAAGTCGGCATAATCCTAAGTCTCGGCGCGTTGGCTGTTGTACCCACAGCGCCCCTATGGGGCGTTTTGTCAGAGCGCGTGGGCCGCCGTTCCCTGGTTTTGACCGCTATTCCGTTTGTTTTGCTCAGCCCGTTGATAATGGCGCTGGTGTTCTCAAACATGTTGGTTCTGGCCAGCAGCGCAACGGTCTATACGCTTGCAGTTGCCCGCACCGTAAAGGGCGTGTTCGGTGGGGCGCTCATTCCGTCGACGCAGGCGCTCATTGCCGATACTACAGACAGCAAGACGCGCGTCTCAGGCATGGGTCTTATGGGGGCTTCCGTCAGTTTGGGCGCACTTTCAGGGTCAATGCTGCTCTGGTTGACCGCCGAGCGGGGCATTGCAGTCGGCTTTGTTGCGCTTCTTCTAGCAGGCTTGTTTGCGTTTTTTCTGTCTTTGAAATTTCTTCCGACCTCGCAATTACATATCCGGCCAAGGACGAAAAAACCCATTCGATTGTCTCGGTTCTGGAAATTCTTTGCGATCACGATGGCAGGCTTTGCTGGCTACACCATGGTGGTTCCGATCATCGGGCTTAAACTAATGGATGACCTGCAAGTAAACAGTACCGAGGCAATGAAATCAACAGGCTTTATTCTTGCAGGCGCAACTCTGTCGTTGACGATATCACAAGTGTTTGTGGCAACACGAAAGGGATGGGATGCGCGTCGGTTGCTGCGGTCAGGCAGTATTGGCGCTTTGGCCGGAATAGGGATCATGATTCTGGCGGATGATGTGTTGGTTCTGGCGATTGGCATGATCGCCGTTGGTGCTTCTCTGGGGGCAGTCGCTCCTGGCGCTATGGGTGCGCTCAGCTTATCGGCCGGTACAACGGATCAGGGTCGAGTGGCGGGCATCAATACGGCTTTTCGCGGAATGGGAATTGCTGCCGGGCCGGTTCTCGGCACTGCACTTTACAGTTTTGGTACAGACGCGCCACTTTGGGGCGCGTTGGCGCTTGTGTTTTGTGTTGCGGCGTTGAGCTTGTCTTGTCGGCAACCCAATGTTTGAGCCGCACAGCCAAAAAGAACCATCCATTCTCGGCTAAACCTCTACACGCGTTTACGCGGATCGCTCACACCTCGTGAACACAGTTCACAGCAACGCCAACAGTCCCTTGGGATCCGTTATGGTTATGCTGGCGCGTCCGAGGCTTATCAGTTTTTTGCGCTCCAGTTCCGCAAGGCGAGAAGAAACAACACCGCGCGATAGGTTGGTCAAGGTAGCGATCTCTCGGTGCGTGGCATCGACGATCGCTGGAACAGGAGGGTTGGGTTCATACAGCCCGGCCATTCTGGCCAGGACGGCAACAAGGCGTTCATGGCTTCCGCGGCGCATGAGATCATGGGCAAAACCAATCGCCCGCTCTTGGTTTTGGATCTGGTTCAACAACAGTCGACGCCAAATATCCGGGTAAATCTCAGCAAAACTCACGAACTCGTTGCTTTTGACAACCAAAATGGTCGAAGGGCGCGTAGTATACGCGCCGATTTTACGTCTTTTTGTTCCAGCCAGCCGTGCTGCTCCAATCCACACCCCAGGGTGCATCAGAAAGCTCTTTTCGATCACGTTTTCAGTTCCTGCTGACTCGATAGCAATCGCACCCGAGGCCAACCCGAAGAGGTCACTGGCAGGGTCGTCGATGGAATAAAGCGGCTGCCCGGCATCAAGCGTTACATGGTGAGTGATGCCCAGGAACGCGTCCAGCAATTCACCCGATAGGGTTGAAGCCCAGCCATGATGTGAAAGATATTTTTTCGCATTTGCGCTTGATATGTGCATTCAATTCCGCCTTCTGTCCGAATTCGGACAAATAGATTTATTCGAATGGCTACAGTCAAGGGGCGAATCTGACATTTCAGACATAGGTTTGCGATTCTTTAGGGTGACTGATGTCTTCATTGGAACGGTTTTTCTCTCTCGGCTGGTTCAGGCGGCCTCCTATGTATTGGCAGCTTCACCGGGGCATTCAATGCCCCCAGTCCGGCTTAGGTCCGCGAACATCTGCCACCACTCATGGTTCCGGATTGGCAGGCTGCGGGGGACCGTACCGAGTTGATTGGGGCGTTCTGACAGGCCCGGAATCGAAAGCGCGCCGATCCATCATCCATAACAATTTGCCCACACAGTAAGGAACACCTGATGCAAAAAATCATTCCTTCTCTCGCTGCGACACTTTTTGCGACGGGCGTTTTTGCACAAGAAGCTCCGCCCGAAGCGTCCGATAGTGTTTTGAAGGGGCGCCCTTATTCCCCCTATGCCGACCGCGCGTTTCCGACGCGGCCATTGTTCGGCGACACGCATGTCCACACCGCGTTGTCGGCTGATGCGGGAGGCGGTGGAACAACACTTTTGCCACGCGACAGCTATCGATTGGCTCGTGGTGAGCAGGTGATTTCTAACACTGGTCAACCTGTCAAACTCTCCCGTCCCCTGGATTTCTATATGATCACAGATCATTCCGATGGGATGGGCGCCATTACCGACATTTTGTCCGGTGCGCCCAACATCATGGCCGATGAACAAGGGCGACAATTTCACGAAGCCTTTGCAGAAGGTGGGCAAGCGGCCCGTATGGCAGCTCAGGAACTCACAAAACAGTTTGCACAAGGCACAATTTCGTCCGAACTCAACTACCAGCCCGGCAATCCGGCCTACAAGCGGGTCTGGGATGATATCATCGCCGCGGCGGAAGAGTTCAACGACCCCGGGGTATTCACCACTTTCATAGCCTTTGAATGGACCTCATTGGTCTCGGGCAACAATCTGCACCGCAACGTCATTTTTCGAGATGGGCCCGAACGCGCAGGTCAGGTCGTGCCCTACACCACAACACCACCTATGGGGTCGAGCAATCCGCGTGACCTCTGGGCTTGGCTCGAGAACTACGAAACGGTCACGGGTGGCGACGTTACCGCAATTCCGCATAACGGCAACCTTTCAAGCGGCATGATGTTCCCGCTCGTTGATGATTTTGCCGATGGCGCGCCGCTCGATCCGGCATATGCCGAAGCACGCCAAAAGTGGGAACGGCTTTACGAATGGACCCAATTCAAAGGGGATGGCGAAGCGCATCCCATGCTATCGCCCGAGGATGAGTTTGCCAACTTCGAGACTTGGGATTACGGCAATCTCGACGCGACAGTTCGAAAAACGCCCGAGATGCTGCCGGGTGAATATGCAAGGTCTGGTTTGTTGCGTGGGCTGGAACTGGGCGCTGTACTTGGGTCCAACCCCTACAAGTTTGGTGCCGACGGCGCTACTGATACGCATACCGGCCTGACCACGGCGCAGGAAAACAACTTTTATGGCAAATTTACTGCTTATGAACCCAACGGTGAACGGGCGGCGCATGTCGGAAGGACATATCCGAACGGTGATGTTGCGTATGACTCGTCCATCTATTCAGCCGCGGGTTTGACCGCTGTCTGGGCTACGGAAAATACTCGTGGTGCGATCTTTGATGCCATGGAACGGCGCGAAACCTACGCGACGACCGGATCGCGCCTATCCGTAAGGTTCTTTGGTGGCGATTATGAAGCCGACGCGATGAACCGTCGTGATCTGGCTCAGGTCGGTTACTATGGCGGGGTCCCCATGGGTGGTGATCTTGCGACGCCTGCAGACGGCGAAGCGCCTGACTTCCTCGTCTATTCTCTGCGTGATCCGTCGGGTGCAAATCTTGACCGCGTGCAGATCATCAAGGGTTGGATCGATGCCGAGTCCGGCGAGGCCATGGAAAAGGTCTATGATGTCGCGTGGGGGGGTGACCGGTCTCCGGATGAGAACGGAAAACTGCCGCCGGTTGGCAATACCGTCGACCTGTCGGTGCCGTCCTGGACAAACACCATCGGTGCGCCCGAGCTTGGTGCCGTCTGGACCGATCCGGATTTCGATCCGGCAGAACCCGCATTCTATTATGCCCGGGTCATCGAAATCCCCACTCCACGGTGGACGGCTTATGACGCTGTAAAGTTCAATGTTCAAATGGCGGACAGCGTTGTGATGACCACACAGGATCGCGCCTACACATCGCCCATTTGGTACACGCCCACAAATTGAGGAGTGCACTTTAATGATCAGGGAACTCGCTATTTCCGTTTCACTGCTCGCATTCGCGGGGGCGATCCACGCCCAGGACACGCCGGCTGTTGCTCCTGCAGGCGACTATTCGCCCTATCCGAGTCAGGATTTCCCCAATCAGGTTTTCTTTGGCGATACACATCTTCACACGTCGTTTTCAGCGGATTCGGGTTTGAACGGCAATTTGCTGGGCCCGGATGAGGCTTATCGTTTTGCGAAAGGGGAGACAGTCGTTTCCACAACCGGGCAGAATGCGAAACTAAGCCGCCCCCTTGATTTTCTTGTTGTTGCTGATCATGCAGAAAACTTGGGACTACCCGTAGCGATTGAAGAAGCCAACGAGGATCTGCTGGCGACCGAATGGGGGCGTCAGATCTACGAGATAGCGAAACCCGGGACGTTTGAAGCTAGACGGGACGCTCAGAATTTCTGGGCTACGATGCGGCAGACCGGCGTGAACGAGCTAGCCGATAACCAGGACATGTCGATTACTATGTGGCAACGCGTCACAGACGCCGCAGACAGGCACAATATTCCTGGTGCATTCACCGCCTTCATTGGTTTTGAATATACCCTTGACCCCTCCGGCAACAATCTGCACCGCGTCGTGGTCTTCAAGGATGACAAGGAGAAAGCAGATCAGATTGTTCCGGTTTCAGTTTACGAGGCCCCGGACCCTGAAGACCTTTGGGACTGGATGGCTTCTTACGAGGATCTGACCGGTGGACAGCTTCTGGCCATCCCGCACAATGGGAATCTGTCGAACGGGCTTATGTTCTCGGAAACCGGTCTGTTACGTGGTGAACCGATTGACGCCTCTTACGCTGAGCGGCGCATGCGCTGGGAGCCTTTGTACGAGATCACTCAAATGAAGGGCGATAGTGAAGCACACCCGTTCCTGTCTCCCGATGATGAGTTTGCCGACTTCGAGACCTGGGACGGTGGTAGCTTTGGAGTCGAGCCCAAAACGCCCGAAATGCTGCCCAATGAGTATGCCCGAACCGCTTTGATGCGCGGTCTTTCAATAGGGGAAAGGTTGGGGGCGAACCCATTTAAGTTTGGTGTGATCGGGTCGACTGACAGCCACACGTCGCTTAGCACTGTCGAGGAGAATAATTACTTCGGTAAATTTCCAGCGGTGGAACCAACTGCCGACCCGATCAGGTTTGATGAGGCTGCTACAGCGCGCCTTGCAGAGGACGACGCGCAAAAGAACTTTACGCGAAACACCAGTGCTGGCGGGCTTGCAGCGGTTTGGGCACGTGAGAATACGCGCGAAGCCATCTTTGACGCGATGATGCGAAAAGAGGTCTTTGCGACCACAGGGACACGTATCCGGGTTCGTGTCTTCGCGGGTTACGATTTTGATGAATCCGATCTCCCTCGGTCGGACTTCGCGGCGCATGGCTACGCCAATGGCGTACCTATGGGGGGTGATTTGGAAAAGAGTGAAGACCGTGCGCCGCGTTTCCTTGTTCGTGCTTTGCGGGATCCGGATGGTGCCAACTTAGACCGTGTGCAGATCATAAAGGGATGGCACAACGCCGATGGTACAACGTCGGAGAGCATCTACGATATTGCTTGCGGCGGACGTGCTCTTATTTCAGCGAAGTGCTCGGCTCCGGTCGGCAACACCGTAGATGTCGCGAATGCCAGCTACACCAATGAGATTGGCCAGGCGATCCTTGGTGGCTTTTGGCAAGATCCCGAGTTCGACCCGGCGCAGTCTGCTTTCTACTATGTCAGGGTATTGGAAATTCCGACACCTCGATGGACGACGTATGACGCAAAATTCTTTGGAGTAGAAATTCCCGAGGATGTCCCAACATCAATCCAAGAACGCGCCTATACCTCACCCATTTGGTACACGCCCGCAAATTGAGGAGTACGTTGCGATGAAAAAGCTCGCTGCGCTTTCTGTATCCACGCTTGCTCTGGCAGGGGCGCTTCACGCTCAGGACACGCCGCCGGTTGCTCCTGCCGACGAATACTCGCCCTATCCAAGTCAGGATTTCCCAAATCAGGTGTACTTTGGGGACACCCATGTGCATACGACCTATTCTGCGGATGCCGGTCTGATTGGCAACACACTTGGGCCGGACGCGGCTTATCGCTTTGCCAAAGGCGAAACGGTGACATCATCGACAGGGCTTCCGGCTCGTCTGTCGCGCCCGCTCGATTTTCTCGTCGTCGCGGATCACGCCGAGAATCTCGGAACAGCACCGTTGCTTGCCGCAAGAGATCCTCGACTTCTCGAGACGGAATACGGGCAGTCGCTTCAGGCCGCCATTGATGCGGAAGACTACCCCGGAGCGTGGGAGATATTTTCAAAGACCAAAGCGTCGGGAGTAGACCCGTTGGCAGACGTGCCCGGAGTCTATGACAGCGTCTG
The DNA here is from genome assembly GCF_056531745.1 of Ruegeria sp. L12. Classification (NCBI taxonomy): domain Bacteria; kingdom Pseudomonadati; phylum Pseudomonadota; class Alphaproteobacteria; order Rhodobacterales; family Roseobacteraceae; genus Ruegeria; species Ruegeria sp. L12. The sequence continues at coordinate 8,227 of NZ_JBQFMH010000025.1, read as the reverse complement.
GCAGGAGATAACGGCGGCGGCTGAACGTCACAACCAGCCCGGGGCTTTCACTGCATTCATCGGATTTGAATGGACCTCCACCTTTAATCGCTCGAATCTGCATCGCAATGTGATCTATCGCGGCGGAAAAGAAAATGCCGACACGCGACTACCCTATTCTGCCTACGACAGCGTGGATCCAGAAGATCTATGGGACTGGATGGCGCAGTATGAGGCCGATACGGGCGACCGTCTTCTGGCCATCCCCCACAATGGAAACCTTTCAAACGGACTAATGTTTGACACTGTCAAGCTTGACAGCGACGAGGCGCTTGATGCCGATTATGCAGCACGCCGCGCCCGTTGGGAGCCGCTCTATGAAGTGACTCAAATGAAAGGGGATGGTGAAGCCCATCCCATGCTGTCACCTGATGACCCGTTTGCGGATTTTGAGACATGGGACAAGGGCCAGCTTGGTCCCAATCCCAAGACGCCCGAGATGATCCCAAACGAATATGCGCGCGAAGCGCTCAAGCGAGGTTTGGCCTACCAGACTGAATTTGGTGTGAACCCGTTCCGGTTTGGGATGATCGGCTCGACCGACACACATACTTCACTCTCAACTTCACAAGAAAACAACATGTTCGGGAAGGTTGTCGCCCTCGAACCGACAGTAGACCCGATCCGGTTTGAAGAAGTGGTGGGGGGCATAGGAGGTGACGAAAGTGTTGCGCAATATGCGTGGCAGACCAGCGCCTCCGGTTTGGCTGCCATCTGGGCGCGCGAAAACACGCGCGAAGCCCTTTTTGACGCGATGATGCGTAAGGAGGTCTATGCAACAACGGGTACGCGGCTACGCGTGCGCGTTTTCGCAGGGTACGACTTTGATGCATCTGACCTCTCTAGGTCAGATTTTGCGGCGCACGGTTACGCCAATGGAGTACCTATGGGGGGTGATCTGGGAACGAGTGAAGGTCGTGCGCCGCAATTTTTGGTGCGGGCATTGCGTGATCCGGACGGGGCCAATCTGGACCGGATTCAGATCATCAAGGGCTGGCTGAATGCGGATGGAACGACCAGTGAAAAGGTCTTTGACATTGCATGCGGTGATCGAAAGGTCATCGACGGTCAATGCGCTGCTCCGGTCGGGAATTCCGTTGATTCCGATGAAGCCACTTACACCAACGATATAGGCCAACCGATCTTTGGAGCCTACTGGGAAGACCCGGAATTCGACCCGGATCAAAGTGCTTTTTACTACGCGCGCGTTCTGGAAATCCCAACCCCGCGCTGGACTACCTATGACCACAAGTTCTTTGGTGTCGAACTGCCGGAAGGCGCGCCTGAGACCATTCAGGAACGGGCCTATACCTCACCCATTTGGTACACGCCCTGATCCTAAAACCCGAAAAAAGCGCGGCAAACGCGTGAAGTGATTTAAACGAGGAGACAAATGAAGATGTTTTTGCGTGACAAGCGTCCGGTGATGGGCGCGGCCATCATTGCTGCCCTAACAGTTCTGCCGGTAAAACCAGCGATTGCGGTTGAAGGCGGGTTGGGCGCCTATTTTCTGGGAACCAGAGATACGTTTGCCGGTTTCGTGCCCGAGCCGGGAACTTACACAAGCCTTACATTCGACCATCTTGATGGCAGCGTGGACGGCGTTTCGCTTGCGGGTCTTCCGATTGCGGCTGACGCAGACCTTGAACTTAATCTCTGGCGACTGGGTGTTACTCAGGTGTTCGACGCGCAGCTCTTTGGCGGAACACCCGCCATAAACCTCACTGTTCCTTTTCCTGTTGCTGAACTCACGTTCACGGCAATACGGCCTCCGTTGCAAGGAGCCAGCGTTGACGATACGCTGTCCAGTTTTGGTGACATCAGCCTGACCGGGCTGGTGGGTTGGCATCGGGGCAATCTGCACTATAGCACGGGGCTGACCGTTTATGCCCCGACTGGAGAGTATAATACGGCATCCATCAATCTGCAGGAACGCACAGTTCAAGTATTGAATGCAGGCAAGAATGTCTGGTCGTTCCAGCCCTTCTTTGCCGCGACGTGGTTCGTTCCGGAACGTGGTTTTGAGGTTTCAGGAGCGGCCAGCCTTTTGTTCAGCGAAGAAAACGATGCGACCGACTACCAGACGGCCCCTGCGTTTCAATTAGAAGGCGCAGTGGTGCAGCGCTTCCGCTCGGGCTGGGGCGTTGGCCTCGCTGGCTATACCTACCATCAGCTTGAGGATGACAGTGGCGCAGGTGCCGAACTTACCCGGATCGCCCTGGGGGCCAGCAGCCTGCGGGCTCAGGTCAGCGGTATCGGGCCGCTTGTCACCTATTCAGGTGGTACCCTGCTGGGCGCCGATGCTTCCCTCAAGCTTAAATACACACATGAGTTTGCGGCAAAGCGGCGGTTCGAAAGCAATGTCCTGACGGCCGTGATTTCATTGGCGTTCTGACCTGCGGGATTTTCAACATGAAGCCGACACTGTCATGGGTGATTGCAGGAGTTCTGGTCCCTTGTGTTGTCCAGGCACAGGAAAATTCGGAGTCGTTGCAATCGGCAGCCAACGACCCGACTGCGTCGATCATGTCGTTTCAGCTGCAAGGGTTTCATTCGTTCAATCTGCATAACTCGCCTGAAAACAGCAGCCTTATGCAATTCCGCGCCGCGATCCCGTTTACGTTGGGGTCAACCAACCACATTGCGCGGCTAACACTGCCGTATGTGACCGACAGCGCCACCGGGCAGTCCGGGCTGAGCGACACCACCCTGTTTGACCTCATAACCTTTAATCGCTCATGGGGTCGTTTCGGAGTGGGTGCTGTGGCTCTGTTGCCCACGGGTAAGGATGGATTGAGCGCGGAAAAATGGGCTCTGGGGCCAGCGGCGGGGTTTGCGAAACAGGAAAAATGGGGACTCTGGGGGTTTTTCAACCAGAACCTTTTCACCGTCGCCGGGGATGACGGCCGGCCAGATGTCAACCTGTCCACAATTCAGCCTGTGTTCAATTACAATCTTGGCAATGGCTGGTCCGCCGGAACATCCGAGATGGTGTTTGTCTACGACTGGGAGGCCGGCGATTTCAGCAGCCTGCCGCTGGGGGTCAAGGTGTCCAAGCTCGTCAAAGGCGGAGGTCTGCCCTGGCAGTGGTCCTTGTCCTACGAACACAACTTTGACGATGACGCAATCTCGGCCGCCGACACTGTGAGCTTTACGTTGAAACTGCTGGTGCCCAAGGGCGTCTGAAGAGATGGGTAATGATCTGATGAATGTGAGCTGGCAAACAACGAACCCTTCATCTGCGGCTCTGCTATCGATACACAAGCAGAGCCTGATCCGGCGGATTGTGACGGAACCTTTTGTTCATTTTGCGCTTCTCAGCCTTGCAATCTTTGGCTGGTTCAAACTTGCGCAACCGGGCGAATGGTCTGCGGATACAAATCCACGGGTTATCACCATCGATCAGCGGCAGATCGATGTTCTGGCCGGTCAGTTCGAAGACACGTGGCGGCGCCCTCCGACGGCGGAAGAGCTGGCCAATCTGAAAGAGGATTGGCTGAACCGCGAAGTTCTGTACCGCGAAGCGCTGGCGCTGGGTCTGGATGGCAATGATGAGATCATCCGCAACAGGCTGGTGCAGAAGGTGAACTTTCTTCTGACCTCCGAGGCAGGCGCGGCCCGCCCCGAGGATGAAGTGCTGCAGACCCACCTGACGGACAATGCCGAGGCGTTCACGACCCCTGCAAGGCTTGCGGTCAGTCTTGTTTACCTGGGTCAAAATCCCAGCGATACGTTTGTCGGTCAGACGCGAGCGCGTTTGGCGGCAGGGGAAGATCACCGCCAGTTGGGTCATGCCTCCCTGCTTCCGACAGGGTTTGACCTGAGCGCCCGTACTTCGGTCGATGGCAACTTTGGAACGGGTTTTTTTGATCAACTGCAGCCCTTGCCATTGGGGGAGTGGAGCGGACCTGTTCAATCGTCTTTCGGGCTTCACTTGGTTCGGCTTGATAACAGATGGGACGACACTCTGCCGCCGTTGGGCGCAATCCGTGATCGTGTTTTGGCCGATTGGCGCGAGAAGCAGGCCGAGCGCGCGACGGAGGTGTTCATAGAAAATCTGCGATCCACCTATGTGATCGAAGATCTTGGAGAAGCTGACCTCTCTGCGGGTGAATCATGAGGTGTCTTCTGGCTTTGATTGCGCTGCTGGCGAGTCTTCTTGCACCCGCCGTTGCTCATGCGCATGCGCTGGAACCAGGCTATCTGGAAATCTCGCAGGAAACCGAAAGCGACTGGTACGTGTTCTGGCGCAAGCCCGATGTTCGGGGCGCTCCAATGGATATCGACATTGCGCTTCCGGAGATCTGTACCGCGCCCACCTTTGATGCACCAGTCTTTGACGGTCGCGCCTGGACGCAGATCTGGCGCATGACCTGCACCGAAGACCTGCGGGGCAACACGATCCGGATCGACGGGCTTGAGGCGCAAAGAACAGATGTTTTGCTTCGAGTGGGATATCTGGACACGGTGAATATGGCGACCTTCCGCCTGACCCCCGACGCACCTGCTGTGATGCTGCCCGCGCAACAGGGGCTTATCCAGACGCAATGGCAATATGGCGTGTTGGGGTTTGAACATATCCTCGAAGGCTGGGATCACCTGCTGTTTGTCTTTGCCTTGCTGATTCTGATCCGCAACCTGCGCCAGTTGATCTGGGCAGTAACTGCCTTTACCGTCGCGCATTCGATCACGTTGGGGTTGGCCACTTTCGGCGTGCTGAACGTCCCGGGCCCGCCGGTTGAGGCCGTTATTGCCCTGTCGATTGTCTTTCTCGCGACTGAGGTTCTGCGGCCGGTTGACAAACCAAAGACGCTCGCCAGTCGTTTTCCCTGGGTGATCTCATTTGGATTTGGCCTGCTGCATGGTCTGGGCTTTGCCGGGGCACTGTCCGAGATTGGCCTGCCAGAACAGGACATCTCCGCGGCCTTGCTGGCGTTCAACCTTGGGGTCGAGGCGGGACAGCTCACCTTCATCTTTTCCGTGCTGGGTGTGTTCCTGACGCTGAAAAAGACACTGGAGGTTGTCTGGGGCTGGTCAATGGCACATGGGCCGTCGCGCCAGATGCTTGGATATCCCATCGGATGCATTGCCGCGTTTTGGCTGGCCGAACGGTTGGCCGGATTTTGAACAAAAGAAGGAAGGAGAAGGGACAATGATCAAAACATGTGGAGGGGTGATGTTGCTTACTGCATTCATACTTGCAGGCTGCGATATCGCAGACCCGGACTGCACGCCGGAAAAGGCGGCCAAAAGACAAGTCCAGCAGGCGACGATCGGCGTCAGTACCAACCGATGCACACCGGCTGAGACCGCTCGTGATACCGCAGGTGTCGACGGCTGAGGAATTCGGATGCCCCAAAACACTGAGCGCAATTTGATTGGTGGCGAAGTGACACCCGATATCGTCCATTAGTTACGGTTGTCACTGCCTCAGGTTTTGAAAGTCCGGATCGGTTCCCCGTTCAAACCTCGTAGATCGGGGAACCGTCAGAAATTGGTTTTGAGACGCTCGGATGGATCGGAGGCCACATGCGCTGGAAAGGACGACGTACAAGCAAAAACATCGACGACCGACGCCATGGGCCCCGCGGCGTATCTCGCGCCGGTATAGGCGGTGCCGGATTGATTGTGATCCTCGTGATCGGCCTACTTTTTGGTGTCGATGTCACGCCGTTTTTGGGCGGCGGTGGTCAGGTTGCTCCTCCGCAAGCAAATGCGCCGGTTCAAATTGACGACGAAACCGAAGAGTTTGTGGCTGTCATTCTTGCGGATACCGAAGCGATCTGGGGTGAGATATTCAATGACTCAGGAATTCAATACATGCCACCGGTCCTGGTTCTTTTTGCAGGAAGAACCCAATCTGCCTGCGGGCGTGCCATGTCCGCGACCGGTCCATTCTATTGCCCGGTCGATCAACGTGTCTATCTTGATACGTCCTTCTTTCAGGTGATGGAGCAACGTCTGGGCGCGCGTGGTGATTTTGCCAAGGCCTATGTCATTGCACACGAAGTGGCCCATCACGTTCAGCATAGCCTGGGACTGTTGGAGCAGGTGAACCGCGCCAAACAACAGTCCAGCCAATCCCAGGCAAATGCCCTTTCGGTGCGCGTGGAACTTCAGGCCGACTGCTACTCCGGCGTCTGGGCGCGAGCCATGGATCAACGGTTTGGGGTGCTGGAACCGGGCGACATCGAAGAGGCGCTCAACACGGCCGCCGCCATCGGAGACGACGCTCTGCAACGCGCCCAACAAGGTGTTGTGGTGCCTGACAGTTTTACGCATGGCACCAGTGAACAACGGCAAAACTGGTTTTACCGCGGCTACAAATCCGGAAACCCCAATATCTGCGATACCTTCGCAGCAAGATATCCCTGATTTTCAAGGAAAACAAATGAAAGCCAAATTGATAGCAGCTGTCTGCACGACAATGGCACCTGTGTTGGGATCAATTACAGCGCTGTCCATTTTCGGCGCGCTGGGATCCGAGGCTGCTGCCCAACAATGCGGCTCGTCCGGCGATCTGATCTATATCGGACGGACGCGTGGCGAGACATCCTCGGTCTGGCTGTCCACAACCGCACGGGGTGATTTTCGGCTGGAAGCGGCGCAGGGAAACACAACCGTCGACACCTGGAGCCAAAACCGCAGCGGCCCTCATCTGTCCTTTTCGCCGTTTGTTTCCAACGGATCTGGCGGCGTACACCGGCTGTTTGAAAGTGGTGCTGCGCCCAATGGTCGGGACTGTCTTGTCGAGACACAAAACCAAAGAAGAAACTGGTCGCTTCCGGGCCGGCCACCGGGCGGCGGTGGAGGCGGAGGAAATCCTGGTGGACCGGGTGGTGGCGGAGGCCGAGGTGGACCCGGCGGTGGTGGAACTGGAGGACGACCCGGAGGCAGTGTGCCGGAAGGTGGATTTGTGGGTGTCTTGCCAACGGCAGGTGACACGCGGTTTGATCGCTCTGCCGTGGTCGAGGAACAAAGACCGTGCACAACAGATCCCAACGGAAAACTGGATCCGGCCGTGTGTTACCCTTTAGTGACGCCGCCGCTGACCGAAGGGCGCGATTTTGCCCCGCCGACCCCGTGGAATGTCTGGGCAGACTTCACCTTTACGCAAGTCGAAGACACACGCGGCGTTCGGGATTTGGACGTGAACGATCGCTATTTCGCGGCAGGCATCGATCGTCTTGTGACACCGACGCTTGTTCTGGGAGTACAGGCAGAGTTCGACAACACGGATGCCAACGCTTACGGCGGCTTGTTCGAACAGGATACAAATGGCTGGGCAGTTGGACCCTATTTTGCGTGGCGGATGGCCGAGAACTGGACCCTGAATGGTCTGGCCACTTTTGGGCAACTTTCGTCGGATGTTTCGCTTTTGGGGCTGACGGGTGACTTTGATCGGACGCGCTGGCGGGCCAATCTACAGGCGACCGGCGAATATGAAGCCGGAAATTTCCTGATCCGCCCGTCCTTGGCTTTTGATTATTATCGCTATGAAAGCAAAGATTTTGACCTGTCCGGAACACTGCTTGGAATACAGCGCGATATCATTGTCGAACTGGACAGCGCGCAATACAGCACTCTGACACCAGAGGTCGAAGTCAGCCGCCCATTCTTGACGTCGAATGGTGTGGTCGCACCCTTTGCAACGTTCGGGGCAACCTATTGGATCGACAACGACCAACTGGGGTTGGTGGCGCCTTCGGTGGGCCAGGATCAGGACGATCTGCTCTGGTCGACTCGCCTGGGAGTGCGCGCACGAATGGGCGAGGCAGTGTTTGCCGAAGCGTCCTTTGGCTATCTCAGCCTGTTTGAAGACAATCTGGATGCCACCGACGCATCCGTGTTCCTATCGGTGAGTTTCTGATCTCTGAAATGCAAAGGATATGAAGCGTAGCCCCATCCTCATCATAATCGCGGTCCTGACGATCCTCGGAATTCTTGCGCCCGTAACGTCGTGGGCGCAAGAGCGTACTGCACCTGTGCCCGTGGCTGCCTCGTTCTGTCCTCCATTTGTGATTGGAGAGGCGGATAAGCTGGATGGTCTGGCCATTTTCTTGTGGGATCGCGTGGCTCGGGAACTCAGGCTCGACTATGAAGTTACGCTGATGAGCTTCGGTGACATGATCGATAGTGTCGCCGCAGGGCAATCAGCGGTCGGCGTGTCTTGTCTCTCGATCACGTC
>NZ_JBQFMH010000024.1:0-27731 GCF_056531745.1 Ruegeria sp. L12 | reverse complement strand
CGGAACCTGTGGATATATTGCAATTAAGGGTACAAAAACGCCCCGGAACGCCGTGAATCCGCAAATTCTGATTAATTAGGGTACAGTGACAGCAGGCCTCAATCGCTGACATCACTCTGTGCTGGCTCAGGCTGACCGCATGCGCCTGCCGATAGGCAGGACCATGTGTTCGAAAGATGTCAGCAACCTCCAGCTTCGGGCGCGGCAACGCCCGTGCCGGTCACTCCGCCCTTCGGCCCTGCAGCTGCGCCAGCAGCTCGTAGGGGCTGTCGGTGTCGCGGATCAGCTTGGTCGCCACATGGGTGTATTGCGCGGTGGTGCTGAGCTTGGCGTGACCGAGCAAAACCTGGATCACGCGCACGTCGGTTGGCACGCGGGTGGTCATAAAATGACTGTTAACTCCAAGATGCTCGAACTTATGAGTGTAAGCGATAATACTCCTGACCCGGACGGGGCGCAGTATGGCCGGATGGAAGGCGGCCGCCCGGACGGGAACTTGTCTGGCGGCGCATTGTTGTTTGCCGCCCTCGCGGAGATTGAACCCTACCAGAACTATGACCGCGTAAACGGCACAAAGACCATAGCGCAGGGTTGGGCATCCAGTGGGGTCACGGCGGTCGGTGTCGCGGGTGTGGCAAATCCCGACGACTGGAGTACATTCGAGTTACTGGCGTCCGACGATGACTTTCCCATTCGGACACGCAGTTACCTTCAATGGGCTGAACTGGATGCTTGGGACGCTGCCGGGGTCGCGCCGGGCGATGGCAATGCCAAGGCTCGCGTGATCGGATGGAAAATCTCCGCTGACGGATCGAACCAGGCATTTACCGGGTTACAGCGAGAACCGTACCTGAACTCCGATAATCTGGGCCTAGCCTACATGATTCAGAACGACATCAATTTCGCAGTAGCCGACGGAACCGTCCGCGGTGGACAGATGGCTATGCATGGCAACGGAAACGCGTCCATCGATAACATTATCGCGGCTGTCGAAAAGGCACGTTCCGACGGGATCGACATGGTGCGCCCGAGGATCGAACATTGCTCGATTACAGAAGACGATCAGATCGCAAGACTAAAGGAACTCGACATCTCGTGCTCTTTTCTGATCGCTCACGTGCTCTTCTGGGGGGAGGCTTTCCGCGATGTTGTGTTCGGCGAAGCCAAAGCTGAGAAGCTCGACCGTACAGGCAGCTTCGAGCGGGCGGGAATACCCTACTCACTGCACACGGATTACTCTGTTTCCACACTCACGCCTCTGGAGATGGTTGAAGTAGCAGTTAACCGGACACTCTTCACTGATCCTGACTACGTTCTGGGCGAAGAAGAGCGAGCTTCGATTGACATGGCCCTCCGCGCCGTGACCAGCGTTCCGGCGTTCCAGTTGCTTTCGGAGGACGAGATCGGAAGCATTGAGGTTGGCAAACTGGCGGACCTTGTGGTCTTGGCTGATGATCCAAGGACCGTGGGTCTCGATCAGATTGGTGAGATTGAGGTGCTCGAGACTTGGATGAACGGGAAACGCACGTACTAAGTCACCGATTTCAACCGCAGCCTGAGCGTCCAATTTCCCGCAACGCTCATCCAAATAAAGAGTTCACATGACCAAGCAAAACACTCTAACCTTAGCATCCGCCGCATTGGGAATGTTTCTGCTTGCGGCGAGCACATTGTCGCTGTCCGCTGATGAAGCTTCCCATGCCCTCGGTGCGGAAAGTGCAACCGGCGCTGGCATTGTGGTCCCGGCAAAAAGCTGGGATGTATCGGCAGCCGCCGAAAACCAGATCGACACTGTCCACTTTATTGAGGGCCAATTCGTTAAGGAAGGTGATCTGCTGGTAACCTTCGATCAGGTCTTCAAGCAATGGGATGCCAAAATAGCCGAGTTGGCTCACCAGCAGGCCGTGGCTGAACTGGAGCTGGCCCAGGCTGACTTGTCCAGAAAGAAGCAGTTGGGCGCCAATTCAGTTTCTGAAGTTGAGATTGCACAAGCTGAAGCGCGCGTCGAAATCGCCGAAGCAACCGTTGAGACAAAGAGGCTCAATGCGGAAAAGGCCAAGGCTATCTCAGATCTCCAGCTCATCCACGCACCGTTCGACGGCCAGATGAGCGCGCCGCGTTTTCGAGATAATGCAAACGTCGTCGCCGACTCGCCCGAAATCGGAACGCTGTATCAACTTGATCCGATCCACGTTCGCGTGGCGGGCACGTACGAAAAGCATCAGGAACGCATCCTAGCGGGCGAAAGCCACGAGAGTGTAATGCGCAGCCTGACACTAGTGTTGGAACTGCCGGAAGGTGGTGAGTTCCCACACCAGGGACGCCTGATATCAACGCCGTTCGAGTTCGATCCGGAGACAGGGATTGGCTACAGCATCGCCGAATTCCCAAATCCCGAACTCCTGTTGCGTCCCGGAATGAAGGTCCGGGTGACTTCCTTCGAAAAAGCAGGCCAATGACCTTCTCTGCAGTTTCAAGGAGAAAAAAATGAAGTGGTTTTACCCGGTTGTGTCGGCCGCCCTCCTGGCCTCACCCGTCTTCGCGGACAGTCATAGCCAAACACGGCACTTCCTGTTTGTAGGCACTCCAAATGCTGCCGCTTGGAAATCCATGATCGATGCCCCCGGCGATCGAGAGGCAAGCGTTCGAGGACCTATCGAAGCCCTTGGCGGTGACTTGCTCGCGTATTTCTGGGGGCTCGGCAATGGAAAGAATTACATCCTCGTCGAGTTGCCGGATGATCCAACTTTCATCCAGGCGTTCTATCTCACGCGCCTCGGTGACGGGCTTCTCAATGGCTATCAGATGATCGAACTCATGAGCTCCGCCGACATGGCCGAGGCCCTTTCTCGTGTCTCAGAAGTCAAGGAAGCCGAAGCCAAGCAAAAATGATCCACTTGGACGCGGCTGCGGGCCCATGTGTCGACTGACCAATAACCTGCTTCCGGTACGCCAGGCCAAAACACTATCTTAGAGAAAGGAAACGCGAAAAAATGAAAATTCCACCCTTCAGCCTCACCGCACTTACGGCAACTGTGATCCTGTCTGGCACGGTTTCGGCCAACGCTGACGAATTTGACTCGCGTTGGGCGCTGGTTTCTGACGCCTATGCCAGCGTCGACGCAATCCTTGGCGGCGAGGGCGACACTGTTGGAAAGTTGGCGCAGCTGGATCAGGCGTTGTCCGAACTGAAGGCCAAGTGTGACACGCTGAATGTACATTTTGAGCGCGCTTCGTGCCACGAAGATGTTCGCCGTCTGATGTCGATTTCACAATTCATGGCCGACCCTGAAGATCCGAACCGTAACGACAGTTTCCCGTCACACATCCCGGATTTTGTTAGCCCCGAGATGCGCGAAATCATGGTGAATTGGACACCAGGCTGGCTGGGCGCGACGTGGGAGGGTTATCCGGAGCCAGACGACTATGGCGCGTGGCAATCGCTGCATGACGCTCAGATCGACCCGATGATGGAAGCCGGGAAGAAGCTTCTCACGACAATGAACCTCACAACCGAGGAACGGGAAATCGGTGGCGTTAGGACCGTTACGGTCAGCCCAAGCGAGAACCGCCACCCGGGTAAGGCGTTGATCCATGTCCACGGCGGCGCCTTTTACGGAAACACCCCGGAGACAACCTTCGACCGGACAGCTCCGCTTGCCGATCACATGGGCATCGATATTGTTTCCGTCGACTACAAACTGATGCCCGCGCCTGACTGGGACATTCTGGACCAGCGCGATCAGGTGATTGCTGTCTTCGATGCTCTTACCGGCGAAGGTGGTGACTACGCTCCGGAGGATGTGGGGATTTATGGCTGTTCTGCTGGTGGCGGGCTGGTCGCTATGTCCACCAACGAGATGTCACATCGTGGCGGACCGCTTCCTGGCGCCGCTGTCATGCAGAGCCCGCAGACCGATTTTTCCTTTAACAGCGACTCGACCTGGACGCTGCGCTACCACGATCCTCGGACACTGGTGGACAACCTCATTGATGCAGTCTGGCCAATGCTCGGGATCACCGAGGAAAAGGCACAAGATCCACGATACTCGACCGTCTACGACAACTTTGATGGGCGGGACTTCCCTCCGACAATGGTCCAGGTGGGTACCAAAGAAATTCAGATGAGCGATGGTATCCGCATGTATGGCGTTCTGCGCAGCGCCGGACACGAGGCGGTCCTCGATGCCCACGACGCGATGCAACACTGCTTCCACGGTCACTGGGGTACACCAGAAGCCGCCGAAGCTGTCCGTCGTGTCGCCGAGTTTTTCGAAGAGCATCTGGGTTCCGAATGAGGAGCCCGGGCGTTGCAATGGAGGCCCGATACAATCGCCGCCACTCTGCGAGCGCACAGAACCGTCCTGATGAACCGGCCAACCGGGTTCACTGCGGTGGCTGGAATTTTGCTCAATTATGCTGTTCCCGGCGCCTGCCCGATCTGGAAATGGAGAAGCGGTTCATTCGGGTTGGTGACGAAATCCTCGAGGTCACTCAAGATCTTTCAACCGTTGTGGATGCTGTCGGAGTTGTTGGAAACCTTCTCAAGTGAACCAAAGAGAACAATGGCGACATCTCTGACCAGAGTTGATCTCTCGTCCGGTTCCGCTCCCAATGAGCCATACAAAATAGCGAGTGACTGTTTCAAGAGTATCGGAGAGCGGTTGCTGCCCTCGAGTATGCCGCTCTCCCTTCATTTCAAATGGCGCGACTGGAGCGTGACATGATGCAAAAAACGTGGTTTGGTCGCATCGGCCTCATTCTTTCAATTCTGGCGTTCCTGGCAATTGGCAATCCGGCAAACGCCCAGACCGCTGACGCACCGATCACTTCGACTGGATCTTTAGAAGCAGCTCAAAATGCTTCCGTGCCCGCGGATGACCTAAGCATTTTCCTCTTACCGTTAACCGGCGCCGATCTCGCCCTTGTCGCTGAAACCTGGCAAAGTCATACAAGAAACTTACTCGAAGGTTTGTCTGCGACAAACCTTGCCCTCAGGCAGGCAACAGGCGCCCAGGAAAAAGCGCTTCGCGCGCGTTTTGCCGAGGAAAGCGAAGCAATCACAGTCACCATGGAAAAGTATCAGATGGTTCTGGACGCCTGGTCGGCCAAGGGTGGCGCCGATGAGGATGTCGCGGCGCATCGTAGCTATGTTACAGCTGTGATCGCTGGCACCCTGAAGACGACGGACATAAAGACCCTTTTGGCGAAGGCGTGGGGCTGGTTGACGTCCAGCGATGGCGGTCTGGGTGTGGTGTTCGGAATACTGGGCGTTGTCGCGGCAATCTGGGTCATGATGATAGTGTCTCGCATCGTGCGCAACATGGCACACCGTGGTCTTGATCGCGTGCCGACCATGTCCCGTCTGCTGAAATCCTTCGTCATCGGTTTGGTTTATTGGGCGACGCTGGTTCTGGGTGTGCTGGTCGTGCTCGGACTGTTTGGCGTGAATGTCACCCCGCTTTTTGCGGTTTTCGGCGGTCTTTCCTTCATCCTCGGCTTCGCGCTTCAGGAAACGCTGGGCAACCTTGCCAGTGGCCTGATGATCATGGTTCTGAAACCTTTTGACACCGGCAACTACATCCAAGTGGGCGGAGCATCCGGTACGGTGGATGAAATGTCCGTTGTTTCGACCAAGATCCGAACATTCGACAACCAAATCATCATCGTGCCCAACAATAAGATATGGGGCGACACCATAACCAATGTGAGCGCTGCAGAGGAGCGGCGCGTCGATCTAGTATTCGGGATCGGCTATTCCGATTCCGCAGCACGAGCCATCGAAGTATTGCAAATGCTCGTAGAGAGCCACCAGGCTTGTCTTGCCGATCCACCGCCGGAAATCTTCGTTGGTGAATTAGGCGAAAGCTCGGTCAACATCTTTTGCCGACCTTGGGTCAAGTCGGAGGATTATTGGGACGTCTACTGGGACCTGACCGGTCAGGCCAAGGATCGCTTCGATGCAGAAGGCATCTCTATCCCGTTCCCGCAACGCGACGTTCACCTCATCCAATCGCCAGAGGCGGTTTGAGCGAAGCCTCCACGGATCATCACGAGATGAATTGCAGCATGTTCAAAGAACCCGAACAGAATTCCCTTCCCCTCCGTTTGTGCAAAGGATCGATGATCCTCGCTCTCTTGGCCATTTTGTTGCTTGCACCGGTATTGCCAAGTTGTTGACGTGAGCCTGTTAGGTATTGGCAAAAGGTGAGCAGCCTCATCTGACTGGTCCAAGTTGATTGTTAGTGCATGATCGGCCTGTAATCCATCAGGATGATGGTTTCGGGCGCTGGCGGGCGATAGCCCAGAGCACTGTGGGGGCGTTTTGTTCGTCTATTCTGGTGACACCAACCCGAACAAGTGGTTCGTGGAAAACGCTAAAGAAGCTTATCTTGTCATTCACGAATGCTACTTAACGATCCAACAATTCATCGATATCAAAAACTACGACCCTGAAACCGCGTGCAAGATCACGTCTTTCGGAAAATGCGCACCCTTAAATGAGATCGTCACGGCCTGCTCCTGGGTTCTGTTGCGAAGTTTTGGTTGGATGACAAGAACGCGCTGTGGCAATGGGTTTAAGAGGCGAGTTGCGCGAACTGGCGAAATGGAGAGAGTCCGGGTGTAATTTGGCCTTTGCGGATCATGTGAGCCACTTCGATCCCATCGAGCGTTGCCGCCGCTGAAGAGAATGCCTTGAACCCCAGCATTGGCCGAGTGCGTTTCTTAATGAAACGATGATCCTGTTCCACGATGTTGTTCAGGTATTTCCGTCTGACCATCTCGATTGGGATCGGACAACCAAAGCCTTTAAGCATCTTGTTGATTGCTTTGATACCAGCGGTATTCGCACCGCTCTTGTCGATGACAATCTTTCGTGGAAGTCCGTTGCATTCCAGCATTCGGGCGAAGAATTTGGTGGCCGCGGGTTTGTTTCGACGCTGCGAAAGCATAAAATCAAGCGTTTTCCCGTGCTTGTCGACAGCTCGATAGAGATAGACCCAGTTGCCTCTCACCTTGATGTAAGTCTCGTCCATTCTCCAGGAGCGGTCGCACGGTCCCTTTCGACGACGCGCCGCTTCAGCGATTGCGCCTGCATACCGCGTCACCCAGCGGTTCAGTGTAGTGTGATCCACTGCAACGCCTCGTTCATGCATGATCTCTTCCAGATCGCGATATGACACACCGTATCGGACATAGAAGAACACTGCGAAGAGGATCACATCTTTCGGATACTGTGCGCCTTTGAAAGAGATCATAAACAAACTTTCGACTTCAATATTTCGATTTCCATTCACTCGAAGCACTAGTGAGAGGCAACAGTCAAAAGTTTGCAACAGATCCGAATGTCGTCCTGCTGGGGTACGACCTCTGCCCCACAGTCTCGATCACGCGGATTTCGGAGGAGGCGCGTGAAGCGATGGCCTATCTCTGGCGCAACGCACCGGATCTCGGCATCAGCCGCGACCGGATCACTTTCATGGGGCATTCGGCCGGCGGGCATATCACCCAGATGATGATGGCGACGGACTGGCCCGCCTATGCCGAAGACTTGCCTGCGGATCTGATCAAAGCAGGCATCCCGGTATCGCCGCTCAGTTATCTGGAGCCCGTGCGCCTGACCGAAGCGTTGAACTCCGGTATCCGCATGGATGCCGCCGAGGCCGAGCGCGAAAGCCCGATGACAAATCATCCGCCCGTCACCGACGCGCCGCAACTTGTTGTGGTGGGGGGCAAGGAGACGGATGAGTTCCACCGGCAGGGCCGGATGTATGTCGAAAAGTATCAGACCGGAAGCCGGTCAATCGGTTTTTACGTGGTCCCCGGTGTGGACCACTTTGACGAGCTGAATGTGCTGACGGATCCATCTAGCGAATTCTTCAAGAAAACCTGTGCCATGCTTGGCCTCAACAGAAAGAGTGAAACATGACTGAACTTACCCGTGACCTCGTGGATGCCGTTGGCGATGCATTTAACGCAAACGACATCGATGCCGTAATGAAGTACTTTGCCCCGGACGCTGTGTTCGATCACGCCACCGGG
Source organism: Ruegeria sp. L12 (assembly GCF_056531745.1). Classification (NCBI taxonomy): domain Bacteria; kingdom Pseudomonadati; phylum Pseudomonadota; class Alphaproteobacteria; order Rhodobacterales; family Roseobacteraceae; genus Ruegeria; species Ruegeria sp. L12. The sequence continues at coordinate 19,688 of NZ_JBQFMH010000024.1, read as the reverse complement.
CCGGAGGTATTTGGCAGCCGGTTCGAAGGGGCGGAGACCCTGCGCGGTCTGTTTGCCGGCCTGTTCGAGAAGGTCGAGAATGTGCATTGGGAAACGCTGGACTGCCGCATCGCGGGCGATAAGGCCTATTGCGAATACCGCAAGCGGGTAACTCACAAAGACGGCTCCACTGAGGATTACCACAGCGTCGACATCCTGACCTACCGCGACGGCCTGATCGTCCGCAAAGACACCTACTACAAGCACCGGGCCGCCTAGGGTCAGGATTCATAACCAGTATATGACGGTTGCCGCGAGTGCGATGGCTGATAGGAAGACCTTGGGGCAACGGTCGTAGCGTGTTGCCACGCGCCTCCAATCCTTGAGCCTGCCAAACATGATCTCTATGCGGTTTCGCCGCTTGTATCGGCGTTTGTCGTATTTGACGGGCGTCTTGCGCTGCATTCGGCCGGGGACGCAGGCGCGTATCATCGCCGCGCGGTCGAAAGCGAAGACGAAGCTTTCTTCTTACGCATTTCGAATGTCGGCGATTACCGCTATGAAGGGGCAGATCTGGGCATCCTTGTCACCAGGGGTAGATCGATGACCAAGGGGTTCCAGCTCAAAGCCAAGTCGAAGAACTGGATCGCAGGCATCAAGAACGCATTTTCGGCCCGTCCGCTGCCCTCGGCTCAGGCATTTGAGGATCCGGCGTTTAAGATTATGTAGGCCGAATGAAACTTACTTTTCGTGCCGTGGAAGAAAAAAACCCGGGCAGAAGCTGTCGGCAATTTTTTCGGAATATCGAAATGCCTACATTCAATGGTGGGCAAGCGAAGGATTATCGTCGCGTCCAACATACTCTGAATGCCGCCATGCGGTGAAAACATACATGCCGGAAATGCTCGAACCGTACGACATGCTCTGCGCTGCCTTTGGCGCAGGCGACTTGGAGGCACGGTTTCTGAGTTTCTATTGCCCGCCGCGCTATCTGGCCGGGTGCAGCCAAGCGATCTGGCAGGGATCAGAACCGCTGATGGTGCGGAACTATGACTACGATTTGGCTGCCTTTGACGGGATTTTCCTGACGACCGCTTGGTCCGGTCGCCAGGTAATGGGCACGTCGGATGGGCTATTTGGATTGCTGGACGGCATGAATGATGCAGGGCTTACTGTCTCCCTGACATTCGGCGGTCGCCGTGAGGTTGGCGAAGGCTTTGGGGTTCCCCTGATCCTACGGTACCTATTGCAGACCTGTTCGACAGTAGATGAGGCAAAGAGTGTTCTATTTCGCGTCCCGTGCCATATGAGTTACAACGTCACGGTTCTGGACCGGGAGCGGAACTTTTTCACAGCCTATCTTGCTCCGGACCGACCGACACTCATTACCCGCGCAGCTGTTTCAACCAACCACCAAGAGCGCGTGGAATGGAAGAGCCACGCGCGTCTCACAGCGACGGTCGAGCGAGAACGATACCTTCTGCACCGCCTGACTTTGCATCCTGAGACGAAAGAGCTTTTCGTCCGGGCCTTTCTCAAACCGCCACTTTACTCGTCTGCCTTTGATCGAGGTTTTGGAACGCTGTACACCGCAGCTTATCACCCCCATAATCTGTCCGCCGAACTCCTCTGGCCAGGCAGGAGATGGCAAAAAAGCTTCGATCAGTTTAATGCGGACAGTGTGAAGGTTGTCTACCCGCGACAACTGGCTTGAAGCCTGATGCCTGCCGTAAAACACGATGCCTATTTTGAGTGTACGACTTTCCTCTAAAGAAAAACTCTTCCGCGCTAGGGCCTGGGAAATTAGTCGTGATGATCCCGGCTTCGCCGTGCGGAAACGTGGCAAGGGTTATGCTGTCGCTGTGCATCTAGATGATTGGCTTGGTGGCAGGTAGGGCAAAGCGCAATCGCGATCTCAATGCTCTCGCCGGTCTCGTAGTCAAAGCAATGTTCCTGTCCACAGAGTTCGAGAATCTCTCCGCGTTGGATCAGTTCCGATACGGTGGCGCCGCAGTGATCACAGAACCCATTTGCGAGAGCGGCTTTGAGATCGGGCAAATCCACAGTTTTCTGAAAGTTGCACTTACTCTTACTCATATCCTTCCAAAACCCCGCTCAACGTACTCAATCATATCTCGGTGGTGTTAGACTTCAAGGTTCGGCGATGTGATTAAGGTGGCTTGCGGTTTTGGCCCAGCTAATCCTATGAGCTGCGTTTTTGCCGCGGATTTAGTCTAGCGAGCATTCAACTAAAGGATTCCGCGAGACTACGAAGCTGTTGCGCGGCCTGGCCTGGTAACCCGTCTGCCTCGCTCTCATCGAACACCGCATAGGCGGCATATGCAAAACGGGGCGCAGCCTCGGCCAAAGCGAGCCACCCTTCCTCAAGCTCTCGTTTGATCACGCGCTTGGGAAAGTACCCGGCTGCGGGAACTGACTTCAGGTACTGAAGACCCAGGGTTCCGATACCAAGCTGAAGGCGCGGCGTGTCGAGCTCTGGAAAGTTCAATAGATGGTCGGCCCGGAATTCAGGGCCCCAATCAATCAAAACGTAACTGTCATCCTGAACAGTTGGAAGGGCGTCAGGGCCGCTGGTGACCAGGACAAACTCATCTTCAAAGAGTTGTAGCGCAGATAAGCCCGACACGCTTCGCGGCCGGTACAAGACTGCAATATCGAGGTTTCCCTCCTCAATCTCACGAGTCAGGGCCTCGGAAGAAGCGGCTGACGCCCTGAATGCGACATCTGGCAGCGATGTCATTAGCCCCGGTAACGCGTTGGTCAGGTACCCGTCCCAAAGGCTTGGAGCCGCGCCGATTTCCAGCGCGGCCGTCATTGAGGTTGGAAGGCTCGCGTCCAACTTTGCCTGTGTCCAGGTGCGCACAAGAACTTGTGCATGTTTTAGAAAATGCCGCCCTGCTGGTGTCAGGGTCGCGCCGGATTTTCCTCGTTCGAACACAGACTGGCCAAGTTGCTGCTCAAGCGTACGAATCCGCATGCTCACTGTCGATTGCGTGACATGAACCTTGTTCGCAGCATCGAAGAAGGTACCGGTTTCAACAACGGCCAGAAAAGTTCGGGCAAGTTCAATGTCCATGGGTTACCTATTGGAATTTCCGATATTATCTGCGAGAAAAATTCGTTATTCAACACGATACCTTTGTGCCATATTCCGATTGTAGCGCGAAAGTGCCCCCACCAGATCGGAACGCTAATCATCAGTTCTCATTTTGTAGTGGAGATCCCGACCTGAGGAGCCGTTGCAATATGAAACCAGTTGAATTGCCACCGACACCGGAGCGCTACACCAACCCCACTATGGGCGAGCCGCCCATTTTCTTATGGAGAACAAAAATGAGTCGAGTTTCCTTTGTTGCTCTGCTCTCTTCGTTGTTTGCTGTTCCGGCATTCGCCATGCCCGCTGATCATGACATGGACGGTGATGGCCTGGCGTCGCTGGCGGAGCTTCAGACCAAGTATCCTGAAGTCTCAGATGATCTTTTCCTCGAGATCGACGCAAATGCAGATGGTTTCATCAATGACGACGAATTGGTTGCCGCCGTTGATGCAGAGCTTCTCCCCGGTCCCGCAGGGGATCAGTAAGCAAAGGTCGCCACGGTTATGAGGAAGCCCATCCCACCCCATAAATGGCTGCTTGCCGCGATGGGTATCTGGTTGGTTCTGTCCCCGTTTGTCCTGTTTCGTGAGGAAACTCTGTTGCAGGGCATGGCTGAACTTGAAGCTCTCGCCTTCATGGCCGTTGGCATTGGTGCCCTGGTCATGTCCGGCGCTGACGGCCGGAGCCACCTTCTCGCACGGGTGGCTCCGGTATCGGCACTTGGGTTTTCTCTGATCGCCGCACCTGCAGCGCTGAACTTCACGGGCCACATTGTGGCAACGGCCAATGCTTGGCTAACGGGATCGGCGCTGATCGCGCTCGCCGTATGGGAGGTAATGGTGAGCCGCGGATTGCGAGCGGTCTCGTAAACTGGCGCGGGGCGGGCAACTGCCCCGCGTTTTTACATTCAGACTATCTAAATGATCTCGTCTTCATCGAACATTGGATCGCCGTCGAGCTGATTGGCGATCATGTCGACCCGCATTTCAACATCTGCGCTCGTCGTTTTGGCGATATGAAACAAGGCGTCGCCCTCGTGCACAAATGGCAAGTTGGTGCGGCCCACAATGATGCCGTCAGACTCTCCAAGAACATCCATTCTAATTTCACCAAACGGGTCCGAGATCCGGCCGAGCAAGTCGCCAACCTTCACATATTCGCCCGCTGCCTTGAACGTTCTCAACAAACCACCGACCGGAGCGCGTACCCAGGAACTTGTCCTTGCGTGAACCGGCGCCTCACGCACGGTGGCGATGCCACGCTTGGCGACCATGCCCATCGCGTTCATAACCCGAAGGATACCTGCGAGACCCGCCCGTGCCGAAGCGCTGCTGCGCCAGATCGCCGAGAACGCGGGTGTCGACGGTGCGGTTGTTGCTGGCAAGGTTCGTGAAAACGAAGACGCTGCATTCGGCTTCAACGCTCAGACCGAAGAATATGGCGACATGTTCTCGTTCGGCGTGATCGACCCGGCCAAAGTTGTTCGTACCGCTCTGGAAGACGCGGCATCGGTTGCTGGCCTGCTGGTCACTACCGAAGCTATGGTTGCCGACAAGCCTGCCAAAGAAGGCGCAGCACCTGCAGGCGGCATGCCCGACGTGGGCGGCATGATGTAAGCCAAGTAGATGGAGAAGGGGGCTTTGGCCCCCTTCTTTTTTGGTATCCCAACATTTCCGCGTCGAGGAAAGCCTATCCAACCTTCCTTAACAGCGAATATGTGAAACATGCGCCTCCGCGCAATTTAGAAGACGGAGCGGGGAACATTAGCCGAGTTCGGAGATGCCTGATCCATAGGCATTAGCCCCCGGCGCGCCCAACTTCCTTCAGGATCTTGTTGGCACCCAGAATGATGTTATTGGCCAAGTCCTGGACTAGAACCATGTGGAAGTTATCAAAACTCCGCACAGTTCGACCCTCTTCATTGATGACCAACTCGTGAATACTCTAGGCCTAACGTGCGATCTTATTGCACGCCCAATGGGCGCGTTGGGGTTACGACAAAAGGCGCAGAAGAATATGTGCATCGTGGTTTTGGCCACTGTAGAAGACGGCGAGCACTTGAACGACCTGTTCGTCATCGTCGACTTCAAAATAGATGATCGCCTTGTTCTTGGTTACATTCCGAACGCTGTTGCCGAGATGCGGTCGTAAGGTGCCCTGGTGTGGAACGTTCACCAGGCTTTCGAGGCTCTCCTGAATCTCCATTACGCGCTTCTCAGCGCGCAGAAAAGCACTCTCCAGATCGTCGCCAAAGTGCTCAGCGGTTTCGACAAGATAGTCAAATATGAGATCAAGATCTGCGGTGACTTCTTCGGCGCGAACGACCTTATAGACCACGCGCGGCCCGCTTGCGTGCGATCATGTCTTCGGTGCGCTTTTTGCCCTCTTTGAGAGTAACGAAGGTTCCGTTACGACGTTGATCCAGCAGCTCTCGCAGTGCATCAGTGTTTCGCGATTGCTCACGCATCAGTTCAAGCCCATGTTGAAGGACGGCGGACAGGCTAGCATAGTGGCCCTGGTCGACAAGATTTCGCGCGTAGGCATCTTGTGACTCGGTTAGGGATATTGATGCTTTGACACTCATATCGGGCCTCGTATGTACTACTGAGTAGTATGGGAGCACGGCGAAAAGCTGTCAATATAGCGCGCGCACGGGCGTAAATTAGCGTGACAACACCAATATCATTCGTCGGTCACGCGGAATTCACCTGAGGCGGCATCTGTTGGAGGTTCTCCGAATTCGTCTGAGTTCAGACCTCTGCGAATGAGTTCGCGAATGGCAGCAGCTCTCGATGGCAGGCGGTTTTCGAACCGCCAATCGTCGATTGCCTTTAGTTCTTCCTGATCAAGCATCAATTGGAGCTTTTCGGTCCGCTTCGGAGGTCGGGGTTGGTCAGTCAATTTCTTGAGCCTTAACTTACGTCACTTACTCCGATGATGTAAGCCAATGCACTTCCATGTCTACAGCAAACATTGCAGGCACTGTTGGGAGCGTCGGTCAATCAAGCGATGGAAGAACCACGGGGAAGGTCTTTTGCGTATGTTAAGTATATGTTTTTATTTGCTATAATCCGTATACCGCCTATCTTTGTATCAAGAGAAAAGCGGAAGAGGTGAAATATGACACAGCAAGTCCTGAGACCCGAAGCGCAAGATGAAACGCATGACACAGGTATCGACAAGAATGCCTGGATCGCAAATGAAGTGACGGAAATCCTGTCCGACAGCATGTTGTTGATGGTGAAGACACAAGGGTGCCACTGGAACGTTGTTGGCCCCCTTTTTCTGCCGATCCACGAGTTAACTGAACGGCTGTATCGCGACCTGTTCGAAGCAATTGATACTTTGGCGGAACGTATCCGTGCACTGGGGCATGTAGCGCCAATCTCCTTCACTGACATGATCAGCCAGGCCAAATTGACCGAAGAAGAGACCGTTAAGGACGCTCACGGGATGATCAACCAATTGATCACCGACAACGAAACCGTTGCACGCAAACTGCGCGAAACGGCAACGCTCGCATCGCGCCACGGTGACGGAGCAACCGAAGATCTGATGAACACGAGAATGGCGAAACACGAAGAGGCTGTTTGGATGCTCAAAGCCATTGTAGCGACCTGACCGCTCGTCGCCAAAAGTCAGGTTGATCGGAAAGAAGGAAAGGAATCGATATGACGCGAGTGGGTTATGAGAAAAAAGCAAAATTGCAACTGGATGCCTGGAACGCCCAAATTGACGTGCTGAAGGCAAAGCTGGAAGTGGCGGAAGTGGATGCAAAGAAAGAGTATCAGGATCACCTTAATGCGCTTTACTCAGCAAAAGGTGAAGCAGAAGCCAAGCTGGAGGAGCTAAGAACAACCAGCGATGAGGCCTGGGAGGATGTGCGTGACGGCTACGAAAAAGCATGGGACGACATGCAATCTGCGCTGAAGAAAGCGGCCAGCCGTTTTTCGTAGTTTTTGGTATCTACCGAATGCGCCGCTGGTCTACCGAGCGCCGAAGATGACAGTGCCAGCTTTCTCAATCTTGGAGGGCAAGATACGGCAGCTCGACGAAGGCGATTGGTTTCATAAACGATGCACTTGTTCAAAGAACGATTTGGAGAATTGAAATGAACTGGGACCAAATCAGAGGTCAATGGAAACAACTAAAAGGTAATGTTCAAGCTAAATGGGCTGAACTCACCGACGACGATCTGGAAAAGGTCAAAGGTGACCGGGAAAAACTGGAAGGCATACTTCAGGAGAAGTACGGAAAATCAAACGAAGAGGTCCGGCGAGAAGTCGATGAATTTTTCTCTTCGGAATAAGGCGACCACCTGCTCGAGAACAACGGCCTGTGACGATTGAGTTGCTTTGTTGTGCGGTGCGAGGATCGCAAAATATGTTTGCCTCAAATTCCAGCGAAAGTACAAAAAAGCGGAGGTCACCATGCGGACATCTGGAGAAATCTTGAAGTATTTTCGCGGGTTTCTGACAATCCCCGCCGTCATAAGTCTTTCAGGGCTTGCGGTGGCGTGGGTTGTTTTTCTCCTTGAGCAGGCGCTCGTTCGCTGGGGATGGGTTGTACCGTCCTTGTTTGCCGTTCCTCAAAATACCGCAAACAACGTTCTAGGGGTAATTGCCACCGCTTCAATGTCAGCCTTGGTCATGGTCTATTCCATTGTGCTGTTGGTCTATACTTTGGCGGCTGGATCCATCGGGCCAAGGCTCTTGCAGCGTTTCAGTGAAGATCGTGTGAACCAAACTGCAGTCGGCTCACTTGGAGCCACGTTTCTGTACAGTATTCTGATGCTGTGGTTGATGCGCGACGACACTTTGGTCAATTTGGCCGCCAGTGTTGGTCTTCTTTACGCAATCGTTTCAGTTTTGATGCTGCTGCTGTTTGTTCATACAGTTTCCACACGGGTGACGATTGATCAGGAGGCCGCCAGGATATCAAAGGCTCTGGACCTCCAAATCGATGAAGCACTTAAAGACAGCGCGGATTTGCACGCATCCAACGTTGTCCCCTGGGAGGGAGCGTCATATCAAATTTCGTCGTCTGGCACGGGTTACGTAGACTTCATAAATGCAACTGGATTGGTGAAAGCAGCCCAGGGCGCAAACTCTGTTGTTGTTTTCGAGGTCCAGCCCGGCGACTTTCTGGTGCCGACCGATACTCTGGCGACTGTCCACGGTGACGCCGGCGAAGAAATCTCCGATCTGGTGCTGGCGGCGGCTCCACTCGCGGCCGCACGGGATCCAAATGGTGACATTCGGTTTTCTGTACACCTGCTTGTCGAAATTGCACTTCGGGCTTTGTCGCCCGGCGTCAACGACACTTTTACCGCTATTGTTTGTATTGACAGGTTGTCAGCTTCTTTGGCACGCGCCTGGTCGTCTGACCTGTGCACCGGTGTTTACAGAGATGACGCTGGTGCTGTTCGGCTTGTCTATCCGTACATCACGGCAAGGTCTTTGTTTCGAGACTCGTTTCCACCGCTGAGGCGTGCAGCCCGAGGCAATGGGCTGGTAACTGAGGCAATCATCAGGGCGCTGACACGCATGGCCAACGCGGCTCCCGACGATGATTTGGATGCTATCACCTTCGAACTTACAGCCATTGCGGATGAAACAAAGAGCAGCGGCATGCTTGACAGCGAAATTGAGCAGGTTTGCGAAGAGATAGAAGCTGCGATTGCGTTGGCGGACAAGAAAAACAATAGAGACAAAGCTGAGCGGCAGTGATTTAGGTTAATGTGCTAATTCATCGTCTTGGCGACAGGCAATCTGGGTTACTCCGCCTTGTTCAAATCGCCGGTTGTCAGGATCGCGCCGGCCTGAAGGTCTTCGGCGTCGAGCATCGTCGCAACCCTTTCGAGCGCGGCAACAAGCATCGCTTGCTCCCAGTCCTCCATTTGCTTGAACCGCTGCACATAGAGCTGTTGCAGCGGATCTGGGGCGTCCGCCAGGGTTTGCCGCCCGCGATCCGTGATCAGTATATTGGTCTGCCGTCGGTCGGTCATGGATTTCTCACGCACGACCATGCCGCCCGAGACCAGCTTGTCCACAAGTGCAGTGACCGTGGCCTGGCTGACATGCATGCGCATTGAAATTGCCTTGGCGGTGGTTTGCCCGGTTTCGCCAACCACCTGCAATACACGAAGTTGGACCGCGGTCAGCCCCGCGGCTTGCGCCAGTTCCCGGCCGGACATCTCGGTCGCGCGAAGGATTCGGCGCAGGGCGACAAGGCTGCTGTCGATACGATCCATGTCTCTACTCCGCATTCGATTGGAGTGAGATTGTCAAAATTGCATTGATTGCTCAAGCGTTAACCGAAAATGAATAATTAGTCTTACAAATTAAAATATTGTTAAAAGAGATGAGTTTATGACGTTTTAGCAAAACTAACCTTAGAGTTTTGAAGTTTTGGTCTTCCTGTGGTACTTAGCTAATCAAAGTTTATTGTTGGAGCGGTACATGCAGCATTCTTTGGAGTTGTTGGAACAACCTATTCCGGTTTTGCGTCCCCCTTTGCCGGAAGACGGTACAGCGGTGTCTTCGCTGGCCAAAACCGAAGGTCAGGAAGCTATGGGCGACCTTCTTGGCGAACTGGCGGCGTTTGATGACTACAAAGAATTCTCGATCATTGCGGAACTGGATGGAGATCTGGTTGGCGCGATGCTGGCTTATGTACTGCCATATGACCCGGAAACCCTGTTCATCTGGCAAGTCGGCGTTTCAGAGCGTGAAGCGGACAAGGGTCTTGCGTCCCTGATGCTGGGCCAGGTGATGCGTCGGGAAGTCTGCACCGATGTCACCCGTGTTCAGACTGTGATTACGTCCAACGACGAGTGCACTTGGGCGTTGTTCCGCCGGTTTGCGCAGTGGCAGCGGTCCCGCATGGATATCCAGCCCTTCATCACGCAGGCGCTGACCCCATATCGCCGCCATGAAAACAGCAATCTTGTCACGATCCGTCTTAAGGATCGCATCAAACTCGCGGCCTGATCACACCATGACAATTTTCAATCAAAGTGAGAGAGCAGAATGAACGTAGCCACGACTATATCGAACGACACCTCATATTACGGTGATGAAGCGGCAACTCTGGGTGATCGGATCGCCGCCGCGCGCGAAGCCGTTGGATATTCGCAAAAGAAGCTTGCGAGCCGCCTGGGCGTCAAACTGAAGACCGTGCAGGGATGGGAAGAGGATCGTACCGAGCCGCGTGCAAACAAGGCGCAGATGATGTCCGGCATTCTTGGGGTCTCACTGGTTTGGCTTCTTAGCGGCGAGGGTGAAGGTGTGCCTGAGCCGAGCGATACCCCTTCTGGATTGGAGGACATTCAAGGTATCCTTGATGAAATCCGGAGCCTCCGGATGGATATCACTGAGGCGACTCGTAAGCTGAGCACTGTTGAAAAGCGCCTGCGCGCCAGACTTTGACGCCTGCGCGATTGCGAACTTCGGGCATGATCTATGACCACGCCTCAAACAACAATAAAAAGGAGCAGATGATGGCAGGACCGGATTCCAGCCTTGTGCCCGTTGATCCGGCGCAAGGCATCCGTTCGGACACCAATTCCGAGCCCGTCGCTACACCGCTTGAGGTCCGCGAAAAGGCTGGTTTGACCGTGGCGGAAATGGCCAACCTTATCGGGATGAGCGAGCTCGGTTACGAATTGTGGGAGAAAGGCACCCGCCGCCCCGGAGGGCCTGCGTTCAAGCTTCTCGCGCTGCTGGATGCCCATCCGAAAGAAACAGTGGCGCGGCTGCGGCAACACGGTTGAGTGCGGTGCTCAGCGGTAAGTGCGCATGTCCATTGGCGTTGCCTCAATAGCAGTCAGGATTTCCTGTAGCAGCAGTTCTTCGGCTCGGTTTTTGACCGTGGCAGCGCGCTAACCGTTGTTAGTGAACAGACCTGAGAAACTCGGCAAGAACGTCGATTGCGACGCCCATATCTGCTGCGGATGCAAACTCCTCGGGCCTGTGGCTCACACCATCACGACAGCGGACGAACAGCATCGCGACAGGGCACAGATCCGCCATTGCCGAAGCATCATGCGTAGCGCCCGAAGGCAATGACAACCCCTTGGCGCCCTTGGATCTGACTGCATTAGTCAAGACACATGACAATCTGGCATCGCAGGGCTGGGCTTGCTGGGAATATGTTACCGAGCACTCGATGGCCAAACCCATACTCGCAGCTATGGATTGAGCGAATTGATGCAAGTCCTGACCTGCTTGCAGGCGGTTTCCGTCCAGTGGAGAGCGAATTTCGACCGTCAGCCGTACAATCCGTGGTACCGCATTGACGACATTTGGTTCCACCGCGAGTGAACCGACAGTGGCCCGCAGATCAGCCGTTTCGCGCCCCATTCTGTTCACCTCTGAAACGATCTCTGCTGCGCCGACAAGGGCATCCTTCCGTCCCTGCATTGGCAGGGTACCCGCGTGTCCGGTTTCTCCGGTCAGGATGATCTGATGCCGTTCGATGCCGCAAATAGCTGTGACGACACCAACAGCCTCATCTTCGCGTTCCAGAACTGGACCCTGCTCAATATGCGTTTCGAGAAATCCAATGATGTCTTCTGGATCTCGGGCGAGTGCGTTGATCTTCTCGGGGTTCAATTCAAACGAACGCATTGCCTGCATCAGTGTAGTGCCTTGCAGGTCGCGCATTTCCAGAGTTGACGGGTCAAAGGTTCCGGACAGCGCGCGTGATCCGATGAGGGCGGTCGGAAACCGCACCCCTTCTTCATCTGCAAAGGCAAGAACCTCTACGCCGAATGGCAGTTCGGTGCATTCGCTTTGAAGTTTTTGTAGGGCGAGGATTGGCAGGACAACGCCCATGATCCCATCATATGCGCCACCTTCTCGAACTGAATCCTGATGAGATCCCAGCAGCAATGTCTTGCAGCCAGGTGGCCCGTCTTGCCGTCCCACCAGTGTGCCCGCGTCGTCGAGGCGTACAGTCAAACCGGTCTTGAACATTTCAGCCTTCAGTAATTCGAGAGCCGCATCATGCTCGGCGGTAAAAGGCAGGCGGGTCACCCCGGGGCCAGGCTCCGAACAAGCCGCAAGTTCGTTCAGCAAAGCTTCGGCGCGTGCACCCCAATCAATCAAGGATGCGCTCGCGGTCGTTGGGGGTTGGTACTTGTTCTGTCCATCTGGAATACGCGCCTGTTGTTGCTTTCCCATACAAGTCTTCAAGCGCTGCAATCGGGTTGGAAGGGTCATAGTCAATCCGCAATGACAGAGGCGGCTTGTCGGGGTGCAGTACCAATAACGCCGCGGAAAAAAGTCCCCGGCTGTCGCCGCCCATTTGAGTGGCCGCTCTCAAGGACGCGAGAAGCTTGTCGCTGAGTCCCCCCCGGGTTTCAGCAAACCGATCGACCATCGCGTCCAAAACATCAGTGCTGGCCAGTAGGTTCCCGGCAACAACTCCCTGGTGAAAAGCAAGGCTGCCTTTCTCTGGCTCGTTGGAAGCCCCGGTGAATTCGCCTGTCTGTCCAAACAGATCGAGTGCAGTTAGTTGACGATATGCTCTGCCGTCATCCGCATCGGTGATTTGTTTCACAGCGTCCGCGGCGCAGGCCCCGTCGTGCATTGCTGCCAGAACCTCTTCACCCCAGATTGTTGACGGCGCGGCACCTTGGCTGGCTGACATTCCAGCTGAAACGTTGCCTCGCAGAACCCAGCCGCCAACACACAACGAGCCGGTTGCAGCTGCACCACCAATGGCGCCAGACACAGGATCACGTGCAAGAATCGAAAAAGTCATATCGCTCCAGTCTTTACAACTTCTGCAATTTATCATGAAAAATTGACCGATGCAATTTATCATGATAAATATGTTGTGCCATGCCAACTGGGAGAATGATAATGTTGTTCAAGACCTGGACCCGACGGGGTCTGATGGCCGCTGCCGCAAGTACGGCGTTGGTTGTCGGCGCTGTCACGTCCCCCGCAATTGCGCAAACGCCACCAAATGTTCTGATCGTCGGTCAGATTGCAGAGCCGAAATCGCTTGATCCTGCTGCAGTGACTGCAGTGAACGATTTCCGGATTTTGGTGAACGTTTACGAAGGACTGACCCGTTACAAATCCGGAACGCTCGAAGTAGAGCCGGCGCTGGCAACGGAATGGGACATCAGCGAAGATGGTACAGAATACACCTTTACTCTGCGCGACGGTATTACATTCCACGATGGGACACCGTTCAACGCCGAGGCTGTGAAATTCAATTTCGACCGGATGCTGGATGAGAACCATCCCTATCATGACACCGGTCCCTTCCCGCTGAGCTTTTTCTTTGGAGCCGTGGAGTCGACCGAGGTCGTAGATGACATGACGGTGAAGTTCACACTGAACGCGCCTTATGCGCCCTTCCTGTCGAACCTTGCTTATCCGACCGGATTGATCGTATCGCCTGCTGCGGTTGAGGCGAACGGTAAAGAGTTTGGCCGCAACCCTGTCGGCACTGGTCCGTTCAAGTTTGCGGAATGGCGTTCGAACGAGGCAGTTGTTGTTGAGCGTAACGATGGTTACTGGGGCGAGCCCGCGGGAACCGAGGCTGTCGTCTTCCGCCCGATCACCGATGCCAATACACGCGTGGCCGAAATGCTGGCAGGGGGCATCGACCTGATGGTCGAAGTTCCGCCCACATCATTGGGCCAATTCGAAGGTGACGCGTTTTCGGTGGCTGAACAGGCCGGACCACATGTCTGGTTCCTGATCCTGAACGCGAAGGAAGGTCCATTCGCGGATAAACGCGTGCGTCAGGCTGCAAACTACGCGATCAACAAGGAAGCGATCGTCAATGACGTGCTGGAAGGTACAGCTACGGTTGCAGCTGGTCCAACTCCTCCGGCATTTGCCTGGGCATACAACGAAGAACTGGACCCCTACGCATATGATCCCGAAAAGGCCAAGGCCCTGATCGCCGAAGCCGGTGCGGATGGAGCAGAATTGACCTTCTATGTCACCGAAGGTGGATCGGGCATGTTGGATCCGGTTCCAATGGGAACCGCCATTCAGGCTGATCTGGAAGCGGTGGGTTTCGACGTCAATATCGAGACCTATGAATGGAATACATTCCTGGGCGAGGTGAATCCCGGCCTCGAAGGCAAAGCGGACATGGCCGAAATGGCGTGGATGACTAACGATCCGGATACGCTGCCATATCTGGCGCTGCGCTCAGAAGCCTGGCCTGACAAGGGGGGGTTCAACTCGGGTTATTACGCCAACGAAAAGGTTGACGAATTGCTGGAGGCTGCGCGTACCGCCACCGATCAGGATGAGCGTGCCAGACTGTACCGCGAAATGCAGGCCATTGTGCAGGACGATGCCCCATGGGTCTTTGTTGCCAACTGGAAGCAGAATGCCGTTACCAATGACCGGGTTGAGAATTTTGGTCTGGAGCCGTCATTCCTGTTGCATCTGCAAGGTGTTGTGAAGAACTAAACCTTAAAGCCAGGGGCTGGAGTTTTCCGGCCCCTGCGTCTGCGAATGAGGGCAGAATGGGCGGTTACATCGTCAAACGTCTGATATCGGCTGTCCCTGTCCTTTTGGGGATCACGATCATCGTTTTCCTGATCATGTCCCTGATTCCCGGCGATCCGGCCACGGCTATCCTTGGCTCCTATGCGACGCCAGAGAACGTGGAAAAACTGAACCGCGACCTTGGCTTGGACAAGCCCGTAATCACAAGATACTTCATCTGGATCACCAACATGCTGACTGGTGATTTCGGCCGTTCCTATTCGCTGAACCGGCCTGTTATCGACGAAGTGCTGGAACGGTTCAACGCGACGCTGATACTGGCGGGCACGGCCTTTGTTCTGTGTTCGGTGCTGGGCATTCTCGCAGGGGTGGTCTCCGCTGCTCGCCAGTACGGCGCCGCAGACAAGATCATTACATTTGTAGTTTTGATCGGCATTTCGGTGCCTTCATTTTTCCTCGGCATGATGATGATCCTGCTGTTTGCGGTGAACTTGCGCTGGCTGCCTGTGTCGGGCATGTATGCCATCTATGGCGGTGGTGATCTGCCTGACCTGCTGCGTCATCTGATCATGCCTGCGCTGGCGTTGGCCGCTGTGGCAACCGGAGTTATTGCGCGCCTCTCGCGCTCGGCTATGTTGGAGGTTTTGCGTCAGGATTTCATACGAACGGCTCGCGCCAAGGGAGTTCCCGAGCGTCGCGTCATCATGGGCCACGCATTGCACGCGGCCATGGTGTCGATCATCCCAGTACTGGGCATTCAGGCAGGGTTCGTTCTATCTGGCGCCGTTTACATCGAGATCGTCTTTCAGTGGCCCGGAGTTGGTCGAATGCTGGTCGACGCGATCCTCAAGCGCGACCTTCTGCTGGTACAGGGCGGCGTGGTGTTTGTGGCCGCCTGTTATGTGCTGTTTAACATCGCGGTCGATGTTGCGCAGAGCCTGCTGGATCCAAGGATCAAGACATGACGGCTTTTCTCAAGTTGTTGTTTCGCAACCGGTTGGCGGCGTTGGGCGCGGTTGTCCTGGGCGTGATCCTGATCCTGGTGTTGCTGACGCCGGTCCTGCCGTTACAAAACCCGGATATCACAGCGACGGCGGATCGATTTCAAAAGCCGTTCACTGAAGGCCATCTGCTTGGTACCGACCATTTGGGACGGGACTTGCTCAGCCGCCTTTTACATGGCACGCGCCTAAGCCTTGCGGTTGGTATCGCCGCAGCCCTGATTGCGGCCACGATCGGTTCGGCCATTGGCA
The DNA here is from genome assembly GCF_056531745.1 of Ruegeria sp. L12. Lineage (NCBI taxonomy): Bacteria > Pseudomonadati > Pseudomonadota > Alphaproteobacteria > Rhodobacterales > Roseobacteraceae > Ruegeria > Ruegeria sp. L12. The sequence goes on along the minus strand of NZ_JBQFMH010000024.1, from coordinate 3,849 downwards.
TTGTCGCCGGGTATTTTGGCGGTCGTGCCGACAACATCATCATGCGCGGTGTCGATATGTTGATGGCCTTTCCGTATATCTTGCTCGCGCTGGCAATTGTTGCTGCCTTGGGCCCGGGCCTCATGAATGCGCTGATTGCGGTAGCGGCTGTGAACGTTCCGTTCTTTGCCAGAAACATTCGCGGGATCACGGTCGGGCTGGCCGGGCGTGAATTCATTGATGCTGCGCGGCTTGCAGGAATGGGGCACATTCGTATCATCCTGACGGAACTTCTGCCCAACGTGCTACCGGTCATAATCATTGCCATGTCGACGACTGTCGGCTGGATGATCCTGGAAACCGCCGGTCTCAGCTTTCTCGGCCTTGGCAGCCAGCCACCGCAAGCCGACCTGGGATCAATGCTGGGCGAGGCGCGGTCTGCCCTTATTTCACACCCGCATACCTCGGTCGTTCCGGGGATAATGATCTTTCTGATTGTTATGTCGATAAACCTGCTCGGCGACGGAGTGCGCGATGCACTCGACCCGCGCCTGCGGTCTGGGGCACTGTCCCGTCCACGTGCCATGACGTTGGTTGAGCGCAAGGGGGAAGTCCCGGCACCAACCGACGATCTACTCGCAATTCAGGATTTGCAGACCCAGTTTCACGTTGGCGACCGCGTGTATCGAGCCGTCGGTGGTGTCTCTTTATCCGTCAAAGCGGGGGAATGCCTGGGTGTCATCGGGGAGAGTGGATCGGGAAAATCGGTCACGGCTCTAAGCGTGATGGGGCTGGTGGCGTCCCCACCCGGCGTGATTACCGGCGGCGCGGTGCGGTTTCAGGGCGAGGATCTGATTGGCGCTTCTTATGAGAGCCTGCGTCAGAAGCGCGGTGATCGCGTAGCATATATTTTTCAGGATCCGCTATCCACCTTGCATCCACTCTATCGCATCGGACGACAACTGGCCGAGGCCATTCAGTCGCATCACGATATCCCAAAGGCCGAAGCGCGGGCTCGGGCCGTACAGCTTCTCAGGGATGTGCGCATACCGAACGCCGAGGCGCGGGTGGACAATTACCCGCACGAATTATCGGGCGGAATGCGACAGCGCGTTGGCATTGCGATGGCGCTGGCGAATGAACCGGATGTCATTATCGCCGATGAACCAACGACCGCCCTTGACGTTACCGTTCAGGCTCAAATCCTCTCTCTCCTTGACGATTTGCGGCGCGAGCGTGGGTTGGCGATCATCTTCATCACGCATGACTTTGGCGTCGTCGCACAGCTTTGCGATCGAATTGCTGTCATGTATGCCGGACGTATCGTTGAGGAGGGTCCGACGCCATTTGTATTGGACGCGCCAGCCCACCCCTATACCAAGCGTCTGATCGCCTGCGTTCCGGAATTGGGTGGTGGACAGCGCGCATTGGCAGCTATCCCCGGATTGCCCCCACTTGTCGACGACCTTCCGCCGGGCTGCGCCTTTGCCCCGCGGTGCGAAAAGGCGCAAGACGCGTGCAGAACGAGCGAAGTGATGTTGAAAGGTGATGCCTCCCGCGCGGTCCGTTGCCACTATCCCGAGGAGGCGATCTGATGCCCGCGCTCAAAGTGGACAATCTGGCAAAGACCTTTGCGTTGAAAAAACCGCTATTTGGCGCTGCGCCGGCAGGAGTGCGCGCGGTGCGACCGATGTCGTTTCAGGTCGAAACCGGGGAAACACTGGGTGTTGTCGGGGAATCCGGGTGTGGTAAATCCACATTGGCGCGGATGCTGGTCGGGCTTCTGGACGCCAGCGAAGGGACAATCGAAATCGAAGGCAAGGCGCTTGATACCGCCGACCCGGCCAAGTTCGGCAGGCTGATACAATATGTGTTTCAGGACCCGAACAGCAGCCTCAACCCGCGAAAAACCATTCGTCAGGTGATGGAAGCGCCGCTCAAGCGGCTTCACGGGATGCCGAGGGCCGAGCGCGATACACGGATTTCGCAGATTTTCGCCTCGGTCAACTTGCGCGAAGAATTCCTTGACCGTTACCCGCATGAGTTTTCGGGCGGGCAGGCGCAGAGGATCGGAATTGCGCGGGCATTGGCCGCCAATCCCCGGATCATCGTGCTGGATGAACCGGTTTCGGCGCTGGATGTTTCGGTGCAGGCGCAGGTTTTGAATCTGCTGGCTGACCTCAAAACAGAGTTTGGTCTGACCTACCTTTTCATAACACATGACCTTGCTGTGGTTGAGGCGGTTAGTGACCGGATCATGGTGCTGTATTTTGGTTCGGTGGTCGAGATCGGAGATGCCAGGCGCATCTTTGCAAATCCTCGTCATCCCTATACAAAACTGCTGGCTGAAAGCGCGCCAGTTGTTGGCCGTCCGCTCACCGCACCCGAGCAAAAGGGAACTGAGCTTCCGGACCCGCTGAATCCACCACCGGGCTGCGCCTTTGCGGGACGGTGTCCGAATGCGACCGATCTGTGCCGGACGCAGGATCCAGAACTTGAACCTGTGGGAGAAGACCAACTTGCCGCCTGCCACCATCCGATCCAAGACTGAACCCAGGCTCAGCAGACCGGTCCAGGTCGCTGAGGCGATTAAGGACTGGGTGGTAGAGCAGGGGCTGCAAGCCGGTGATCGATTGCCCGGCGAGGCAGATCTGATCGAACGTTTCGGAATGGCCAAAGGCACGATCCGCGAAGCGATGCGGGTGCTGGAGGCGCAGGGCCTGATCAAGACCCGCACCGGACCGGGCGGTGGCAGCTTTGTGCACGAAGTCAGCCAACAGCGTGCCAAGGCCTTGTTGGGGAATTATTTCTACTTCAAGGATCTCACGATCGGCGACATTTACCAGTTGCGTTTGACCTTGGAGCCAGAGCTTGCAGCAACGCTTGCAGGAAATTTGTCTGAGGACGTCTTGCGCCAGCTTGAAGACAACATCGCGGAGTATCGCGAACCGGCAACCAGCGCTGATGAGGAACGTGAACAACATGTTGCGTCACTTCGATTTCACGCCATTTTGGCAGAACAAGCGCAAAATCCACTGCTTGGTTTCATCATTGATTTCATGGTCAATCTTTTGGCGGACCTGACGGTTTATCGCCGACTTTATTCGCCGCCGAATACCGAACTTTGGAAGCAGGGCCGTGATCATCAGCAGCGGCTTGTCGCAGCGTTGCGGGACGGCGAATCAGAGCTGGCGCGGTCCATTATGGCCGGCCATATGGAGATTGCCTGGACCCTAATGCGCCAGCAGGAAGCCGAAGTGCAGCGCCGGTTTCTGTCGGAATAACGTGACCAGTTTCAACCACCGGAACGAATGCAGCAACTGCTTGGCCGCTTGTTCAGCGGTGCAACACTAATCACAAGCCCGATCGTTATGCCTGTTACTAGAGAGTGGAAAGACTCCGGGGATCAAGCGGTGTGTAGCTGTCCTGCTCCAAGCCTTCCATCCAGGACCGCGGCTCGGACCGTTGCCACTCGATGTGCGCCTTTTTGGGGACCGCATTCGGCGCTTTTTTCCATGCGAGCGTTGGCTATTTCATTGACTAGTTCCTCCGCCCGCGATGTCGAAACGGCCCTACCGTGGCCGACTTTCTCACCGCCGTTCTCAGTCCGAGCTTGTCGCAGAGAATGGCAGCACAGAGCCCAATATGTCGAATGCTGGAACTCGGACGAATGTCGGTTCAGCCACATTTTTCGTGTACTAATTTTGGCACACAAGTATTGACGATTCTTGGATCGAAGACTAAGTGCGTCGCACGCTAGAGGCAGATCGCCTCTTGTCATGGAGATTTTATGAAAGAGAATCGGGGCTAACGCCCGTTCCTGGCGACACAAATTCAGGAGCACCAACATTGATAGGCACACTCACGCGC
>NZ_JBQFMH010000023.1:0-28144 GCF_056531745.1 Ruegeria sp. L12 | reverse complement strand
GCTTATACGATGAACGACATGCGAAACTGTATGCCGATTTTGCGGATGACCTGATCGCAGACGGCAGCTTTTCCATCGTTTATGAGGGGGTTGCACATGCTTGCTATACCCCGCTCACAATCGACACGGCACCGCACTTGAAGTGCTTTGTGCTCGCTCCATTGGCTGTGCTGCCCGAGTTTCAAAGGAAGGGCTATGCAACGCGCCTGATGGAAGAGGCGGAACGGCAACTTGATGCAGATGTGATCTTCGTGATGGGGGAACCTTTCCACTATCGGAATCGATACAACACCCCCCACAAAGTCCTGCCGCCTGTAAGCACGCAGGCTCCGCTTGAGTGTTGGTTTGCCCGCGAACTGACACCGGGTGCTTTGGATGGCATCGGAGAAAGCACGTCCAGCGTGACCGGCCCATATGCTGCGCCGCTCATGTGGGGTCATCCAAGCGAGCAAGTTTAGAGCCGAGTTCTGAAAACCAGAAAACGCAACTCTGCTTCGCGCACTGGAACATGAGCCCACGACTATGGGGTCATTTGGTGCGCGAACAAATTCATCAAAGCTAGGAATGAACTATGAAACAATCAGAATTAGACGCCATTTTGGAAGTCCACAGACTTGCGTTTGGCGAAGCAGAAGGCGAAGAAACCGCTCAACTTGCCAAAGACTTCCTCGATCACCCAGAAACGATTTCGATCAGTGTCAGCCGTGACGGGCGGATCGTAGGCAACGTGCTGTTCACCCCATTTGTCTTCGAGGTTCACCTAGACACAAAATGCTACCTGCTTGCGCCTTGTGGCGTGTCGCCGGAGTATCAAGGCCGTGGTGTTGGAAAGGAACTGATGGAAACCAGCATCGAACACTTAAGGTCCATTGGAACGGACGCAGTGTTCGTATTGGGCGTCCCGACCTTCTATCCTCGATATGGTTTTGTCCCGACTGACAAACAGACGCCGTATCCGGATTTGCTGAGAGCACATGAAGCGTGGATGGCCCTTGAGCTGACGGCTGGAGCGGTCGGGAAACTAAGCGGCAAGACGAAGGCAATCCCGCAGTTCATGCAACCACATTGGTGGGACACGTCTGGGCGCGAGTGACGCCAGCTACCCTGACCCAGACATTGGGTGATGTCAGTCGAATGTCTGGGTTGCCGGCCCTGCCGACGTTGAAACGCATCCGTCGGATGAACAAGTCTGACCAAAACTGTCGGATGACGGCTGCGAGCCCTGAAGCGGCCAAAGAGCTGAGCCGTGCATTAATAGCCAGTCGGGCTGACCAATGTAGGGCGATGCTCGGATCTTGCTCGTCTGAAAATCGAAGAGAGCCATTGATCCAGATCGCGTGCCACCGCATCTTTGTAGGGAACCAGTGAACCGAACGCACAGGGCATAGGACAAAAATTGAAGACAACTGTCGGAGATTGGACCGAAAGCTTTCTTGGCACGAGAAACCTACCTCGCCAGGTCAGGGATAAGCTTCTACATGAAGCACGCGTGGTTTCATACAAGCAGGGCCAGCAAGTTTTTGGACCCGACAACATCCCGGACAGTCTGATGTTTTTGCATGCCGGCCGCATACGCGTTTCCCAAAGCTCTGATGCCGGGCGAGAAATCGTGCTGTATCGTGTTGAAGCTGGAGAGAGCTGTGTGCTGACCACCGCCTGCATGCTGTCCGAGGAAGCTTATAATGCTGAGGGTATTGCCGAGACCGACGTTACGGCAATCACATTGCCAAAAATCTCTTTTGATAGACTGGCTGCTGAAGAAGACAGTTTTCGCGGCTTCGTTTTCTCGGCTTATTCTCGTCGGTTAATTGATCTTTTGCGTGTGGTCGATGATGTCGCCTTTGGCAGAATGGACGTTCGACTGGCAGAGCGCCTTTTGGTGCTGGGAGAAGGCCATTCCGAAATCCAGGCGACGCATCAGGCTTTGGCCAACGAATTAGGGACAGCGCGTGAGGTCGTTTCACGCATCCTGAACGATTTTCAAAAGCGCGGACTTATCCTTCAGACGAGAGGGCGGATTACTCTCCAGAACAAACCTCAATTGGAGCGTTTGGCCGACAGCGCATGAATTCTTTGCGTTAAGTGACATTGTCACTGAAGAGTAAGGTGCCGGCCGGTAATCAAGTTGCAGCATGAACAACCGGAGACGCCTGATGGAAACAGCGTTTACACCGATCGCCTCATTTGGAGGCGGACTCGCAATTGGACTTGGATCCGTGCTTTTGATGCTCGGACTCGGACGCATCATGGGTGCAACGGGCATATTGTCCGGCTTGGCATTCCCAGAAAACCGTGAGGAATTCGCCTGGCGAACAGCTTTGGTTGTGGGAATGATCCTCGCACCGGGCCTGATCTATGCTGCAACCGGTGCGATGCCTGAACTTACGGTACCTGTCAGCCCAACTATGATCGTGATCGGCGGCGTGATCGTAGGCCTGGGCGCCAGCCTCGGGTCTGGCTGCACTTCAGGGCATGGTGTTTGCGGACTATCTCGGCTGTCTTTTCGCTCCTTGGTGGCAGTGCCGACCTTCATGGTCACAGCTGCAATCACAGTCTTCCTGATCCGTCATGTCTTTGGAGTATAATGCAATGAAGCTTGTTTTTGCTTTGTTTACTGGCCTGATCTTTGGCATTGGCATCGCTGTGTCGGGCATGATGGACCCGGCCAAAGTTCTGAATTTCTTCGATATTGCCGGGACGTGGGATCCTAGCCTCGCCTTTGTTATGGGTGGTGCGCTCCTGGTCACTTTCTTCGGCTACAGACTTGCCTGGCGGCAAACAACGCCGCTCTTTGGCGGGCGTTTTCAGATTCCAAGCGCGACGGCCGTAGACAAGCGACTGGTTGGTGGTTCGGCTCTGTTTGGCGTCGGTTGGGGAATTGCAGGCTTCTGCCCTGGCGCTGCTATACCGGCACTTGGCACCGGGCGTTGGGAAGTCGCTCTCTTTCTGGTTGCCGTTCTTGCAGGGTTTGTACTGCGCAGGCTCCTTTTCCCGCGTCCTGTTCGGTCGGCGGCGTAGTCTCCGACTTCCCTCAACCTCCCAAGAGTACAATCAGATGACGTATCCCGTAAACATGAACATCAAGCCGGACGTTCAGCCCTTCTTCGATGAGGCGACGAACACCATCAGCTATATTGTGAAGGATCCAACCTCGAACTCATGTGCCATTGTCGATAGTGTAATGGACATTGACTACGCGGCGGGGCGCATCACTTACGATCACGCAGACGAGCTCGTCCACCAGATCGTAAGCCAAGATCTGAATTTGGAATGGATCATTGAGACCCATGTTCACGCCGATCATTTGAGTGCGGCGCCGTATATCCAAGAAAAGCTTGGGGGAAAAATCGGCATTGGTTCAAAAATCATGATCGTGCAGGACACGTTTGGAAAGGTCTTCAACGAAGGTACCGAGTTCCAGCGTGATGGCAGCCAGTTCGATCAGCTTTTCGAAGACGGCGATACGTACATGGTTGGCAATATGAAGGTGTTCACAATGTACACCCCCGGCCATACGCCGGCTTGCATGGTACATGTCGCAGGGGATGCGGCTTTTGTGGGCGATACTTTGTTCATGCCGGATGGGGGATCGGCGCGCGCAGATTTTCCCGGCGGCGATGCAGCAACGCTTTACGATAGCATTCAAAAAGTCCTGAGCTTGCCGGACGAAACACGACTTTTCATGTGTCATGACTACGGACCAAACGGGCGGGACATCGCCTGGGAAACAACTGTCGGCGATGAGAAAGCCCACAATATCCACGTTGGTGGTGGCAAATCAAAAGAAGAGTTCGTTAAGTTTCGCACAGAACGAGATGCTCAGCTGGCAGTGCCGAAGCTGATCATCCCATCACTTCAGGTGAATATGCGTGCGGGTGAGGTGCCAACGGACATGGACGGCAACCCGATGCTCAAGGTTCCGGTCAACAAACTCTGATTTTGAAAGGATGAGAGCGATGGAAATCACCCAAATTTCCGACGACTTCAGTACTTGCGGTCAATTGGAGACCGATGACTTGTCGGAAGTCAAAACGCATGGATTTCGCTCGCTAATCTGTGTGCGCCCAGACGGCGAACAAAAGGATCAGCCTACTTTTGGCAAGATCCAAGACTGCGCCAATGCGCAAGGTCTTCAAGCTCGTTATGTGCCGGTCAAACCCTCCGGCGCAACAGAAGCGAACCACATTGCATTTTCTAAGGCGTTGGCAGAGCTGCCCGAGCCTGTCCTTGGCTACTGCCGAAGCGGTCAGCGCGCTGCAATGCTGTGGCACGCACGACGACATACTGCGGCGTAGCGGGAGGTAAGGATGCGGGTGGCGCAATATCTGCCGGTTCTGAGTTGGGCTCGCAGCTATGGACGGGCAGAGCTTTCTAACGATCTGATGGCAGCGGTGATCGTCACCATCATGCTGATACCCCAATCCTTGGCCTACGCGCTCCTGGCTGGATTGCCTCCAGAAGCGGGGCTGTATGCATCCATCGCGCCAATTCTTCTTTACGCAATATTTGGAACCAGTCGCGCCTTAGCGGTTGGCCCGGTTGCCGTTGTCTCACTGTTAACTGCGTCAGCGGTCGGTCAGGTTGCTGAACAAGGCACGGCAGGTTACGCGGTTGCGGCACTAACCCTCGCATTTCTTTCTGGCGGTTTCCTGTTGCTTTTGGGGTTCTTGCGGCTAGGCTTCCTGGCTAATTTTTTGAGCCACCCGGTGATTGCGGGGTTTATCACAGCATCTGGGATCTTGATCGCCGCCAGCCAACTCAAGCACATTTTCGGTGTGAATGCTCACGGACATACATTGCTCGAGATCCTCGCATCGATTGCTGCGCACTTGCATGAGGTGAATTGGGTTACGCTCGTTATCGGCCTCGGTGCGACGGCCTTCCTTTTTTGGGCCCGCCGTTGGTTAAAACCCGGATTATTGAGGCTAGGCGCCCCGGCGGCGCTTGCTGACATTCTGACGAAGGCGGGACCTGTTGCCGCCGTAGTTGCTACTACGGTTGCGGTTTGGGCATTAGATCTTGTCGAAATGGGTGTGGAAATCGTTGGGGAAGTCCCGCAAAGCCTGCCGCCGCTCACATTGCCAGTATTTGCGCTCGACTTGCTTGCGGCGCTGTTGGTTCCGGCGGTCCTGATTTCAGTGATTGGCTTTGTCGAATCCGTCTCAGTCGCGCAAACATTGGCTGCCAAGAAACGTCAACGGATTGATCCGGACCAGGAACTCATTGGGCTGGGCGCAGCCAATATAGGCGCAGCGTTCACCGGAGGCTATCCAGTCACGGGGGGATTTGCGCGATCAGTCGTCAATTTCGATGCCGGCGCCGAAACTCCTGCTGCGGGCGCCTACACGGCGCTTGGCCTCGCGATCGCCGCCTTGGCGTTGACGCCATTGGTGTACTTCTTGCCAAACGCTACGTTGGCCGCCACAATCATTGTGGCGGTTCTGAGCCTCGTAGATTTTTCAATATTGCGCAGAACATGGGACTATTCCCGAGCGGACTTCATCGCGGTATCTGCAACGGTTTTTCTGACGCTCGGTTTGGGTGTCGAAGTCGGCGTCGCGTCTGGAGTGGCGATTTCAGTTCTTCTGCATCTATACAAGACGTCTCGACCGCATGTTGCGGAAGTGGGCCGTGTGCCCGGGACAGAGCACTTTCGAAATGTCCTGCGCCACGATGTCGAAACCGCACCTACGGTGTTGACGCTGCGCATCGACGAGAGCCTTTATTTTGTAAACGCCGGCTTTCTGGAAGAACTGATCTTCAGTCGCCTTGCCGAGCGGACAATGGTCAAACATGTTGTTTTGATGTTCTCCGCCGTTAACGAAGTGGACTACTCAGCGCTGGAAACTCTCGAGGCGATCAATCACCGCCTTAGAGAGCTTGGTGTTGGCCTACATCTGTCCGAAGTTAAGGGTCCTGTTATGGACAGACTCAAACGGTCTCATCTTGTCGACGGTCTGAACGGCAGGGTTTTCTTGTCCCAGCACGATGCGTGGACAACGCTCATAGCAGAAGCGAGCGAGTGACAAAGATCAGATTGGTTTGTTCACGTGATCTGAACGAGCGCTTTGGTCCGCATAGCGAACCTATGAGCGTATTTGTTGAATGAACGCCTCGTGCCCATATGTGCCATCAAAGGCAATCGCTTTCTGAATAAAGGAGAACCGTCGAAACCGTCCTTCACAGGTGAATTCTTGTTTGAACTGTCAAGTCAGCGTTCAGTTATGAAGGACAGCCCAGACACGAGTTGTTTCAAGCCAAGCGCCGCACCGGCGAAGATGGCAGCGAATGTTACAGGCGCGCTGTAGGTCAATAGTGAGAAGGCAGATATACCTTGTCCGACGCTGCAACCAACCGCGATGATCGCGCCTGGCCCCATAATCGCCGCGCCGAGCATTTGACGCTTGAGTTCACGTGGATCCTCGCATGCTTCCCATCGGAAATGACCTTTGGACCAGGACCCCAAAAATGCACCAATGAGAACGCCGGAGACTGATCCGACCGCAAAGGACAAAGTGTTTCCGGAGGCTGTCATAAGGTAGAATATTGTGTCGCCAAGAGGTGCCGCGAAGGTATGGGTTTGAACTGGCTCACCATCGAAACCGTGCGTCGCAACCCAATTCGTGCCGAGCCAACCTGATACGATCGCCAGTCCAACTATAGATCCCCAGAACACCTGTGCGGGAGTGCGGCGGAAGCGCTGGTTTGCCAAGGCGAAAATCACCAACGCAACGCCGATGACAGAGCCAATGAGCCAAGCTGGGATAGAGGTCAGTTGTTCGGCCAGGAAGCTCATGCTCTGCGGGCCATTAAGACCCATTTCCTCGGGGAAGACCCAAACGCGCAAATACGCAAGGGGCCCGGACATGACAACGTAAGCAGATAGCCCCATAATCAATACGATGACGAAGGATCGAAGGTCGCCGCCCCCAAGCCTTGCCAGCGCGCCATAGCCGCAGTTTCCGCTGATGGCCATTCCGTAACCAAACATGAGACCACCTACGATCGACCCAAGTGGGTTCCAGGTCTGTGCAAAATACCTTGTTCCAACAGGGTCCAGCCACCCTAAAGCCATAGCTGTGTGGCTGCCGACAATTGCTACGCCGATCGCAATTGCCCACATGCGCAGCCGCCGGTCATCATCTGCGTAAAGGTAATCTTCGATTGCACCCAACGTGCAGAAACGGCCAATGCGTGCGGCCAAGCCCAACACAATGCCGCCGATCAAACCGATCAGGGCAACGGTGTTGGCGTCTCCCAATGCTTCGAACATTGCCAGTCTCCTCCCAAAGCTGGCGGTTACTTTTGGCGACTTCTACTTCTCCCTGCAGAATAGATCGTAGACGACTTCCAGAATCTGTGTCGATCGATCATCCGCCAGTCTGTAGTAGATCGTTTTCCCCTCGCGCCGTGTTTTCACCAAGCCCTCAAAGCGCAAGCGGGACAGTTGTTGAGACACCGCAGCCTGACGTGCCGAGAGCATTTCCTCCATTTGCGTGACAGATTTTTCCCCCGAGGACAGATAGCACAAGATCATCAAGCGCCCTTCATGGCTGATCGCCTTAAGGAAACTCGACGCCGTCTGAGCATTCTCCATCATTCTGTCCAGGTCTTCGGCGCACATGTCCGGGGAGAACACAGGCAGTTTCGAAGATTTGTCCAACAAGATCGCCTCGCTTTCATAGCTTCACGCATTCATAACAGTTTATGGAATGCGCCACAGTTTATCCAGAGGTCTCAATCGATACACCAGCGTCACGCAGCAAAACGCCCAGCACCCCCCAGAAAAAATCTTCACCGGGATAGCCTTCGATCCGACCGACCTCTTCGCCATTCTCCAGCAGAACAAAGGTTGGCGTGTAGTAGAGGGGCCGATCCAATGCGATGCCATCAGGTATGACTTTGTGGATATCGATGCGCTTAAGTGGAGCGGCTTGTCCTTCGGGTGTCTTGGGGTAGATCTCCGAGATTTCCGAGTCCCAACGCGCGCACCACATACAGCCGTCTTCTTCTGCCATCAATAGTGTCATCTCTGCCCGGGAAGCCACGGGAGAAACAAGCAACGTGATCGCAAACAAAGGCAGAAGTAGGTGGCGCATCTCACGCTCCGATTGACCGCAGTGATATATTCTTATTATTTTGAATGTGTGAATGATAGCGCGTCAGGACGGGTTTGACCATGCTCGACATTACATATGCAGGGGCTTTGGTCGCAGGACTGTTGTCTTTCCTGTCGCCCTGCGTCTTACCCATTGTGCCGTTTTACCTTAGCTATCTGGCAGGGGTCGGGATGGAGCAAATAGCCGCGGGGTCTACATTATCCGGCGACGTTCGTCGTAAGGCAACGCTTTCGGCAATTGCATTTGCAGCGGGGATCGTAACGATCTTCATGGCGCTGGGTGCGACGGCTTCGATATTCGGACAGTTGGTTCGAGAGTATTTCGACATTCTGCGTTGGATCGCAGCAGCCATCATTATTGCCATGGGCCTGCATTTCCTGGGGGTTATTCGTGTTGGGTTCCTGTATCGCCAGTTTCGTGCGGACGTCGGTGAGACATCAAATGTAAGCCTGCTTGGGGCTTATGTTCTGGGATTGGCGTTTGCTTTTGGCTGGACACCCTGCGTCGGGCCGGTGCTCGCTGCGATCCTGTTTACGGCGGCCGGAACCGATACGGCTTGGCGTGGAGCGCTTCTGTTATTCGTCTATGGGGTTGGAATGACCGCTCCGTTTGTGCTGGCGGCCTTTTTGGTCCGCCCCTTCATGCAATGGATGGCGCGGTTCAGAAAGCATTTGCCATTGATCGAAAAGGCAATGGGAAGTTTGCTGATTCTTTTCGGTGTCCTGATTGCAACCAACTCCATCAATCACATCGCACAATGGATGCTCGACCACATGCCCTGGCTCGCAGCCATAGGTTAATTCGGGAGGAAGACATGAAACGAGTTTTGTCAGTATTGATCGCGTGTCTGATCGGCGGGGCAGTTTCCGCTGCTGAACTGGGCGACGACGGTTTGCATAAAACACCTTGGATGCGCGACACGTTCAAGGACCTCCGCGAGGATCTTGAAGAGGCCTCGAGCGAGGACAAACGGCTGGTGTTATTCATTGAACAGCAGGGCTGTATCTATTGCAAAAAGATGCATGAAGAGGTGTTCCCCCAGCCTGATCTGGCGGCATTTATCGAAGAAAACTTCTTTGTCGTCCAACTGGATTTGCATGGCAGTACCACGGCCACTGACTTTGACGGGGAAGAAAACGAGCAAAGAGCGCTGATGCGCAAATGGGGGATTCTGTTTACCCCAACGCTTGTTTTTCTGCCGGAAGAGGTGCCCGAGGACGCCTCAGCCATCGATGCCGCGGTTGCTGTAATGCCGGGGGCGTTCTCTAAAGGAACAACCTTGGATCTGTTCACCTGGGTCGATGAAAAACGGTATGAACTTGATAATGGTGAAGATTTTCAACGATATCATGCCCGTCGCATTCAGGAGCGAAACAATGTTTCTCAAGATTAAGCGTTACCGTTATAAATAAAAAAATTCACCATAATGAATTTAATGTTGCGACAAGCGGTACTCGTCGACTACGGTACACAAAGGCTTTGGGTCGCAAGGCGCCGTCGGCGCGTTAGCAAATGGGAGGGATCATGAAGCTGAGACTCTTAACATTGGTCTGCGCAATGACAGGCGTTGCCGCATTTGCGGCAGATACAGATCCGAAAGACGTAACCTATGACGACTATGGTGCGATCGAGGTTTCTCTGTCCGGCACTGCTGGTGATGCGGCTAATGGCGCACTCATCGTTGGCGACAAGTCAAAAGGCAACTGCGTCGCGTGCCACGCGGTCACGGTTTTGGCAGACATCCCGTTCCACGGTGAAGTCGGCCCGATGCTGGATGGTGCCGGTGATCGTTGGACCGAAGCAGAGCTTCGAGGGTTGGTCGCAAACGCAAAGATGACATTTGAAGGCACGGTGATGCCAGCTTTCTACAAGGATGACGGCTATATCCGCCCGGGCGACGCCTATACCGGCAAAGCCCCAACCGCGCCTTTGACGTCGATCCTTACAGCACAGGAAATCGAGGACGTGGTCGCGTTTCTCGCGACCCTGAAAGAAGAATAGATGCGCTTCCAGGCGCGGGTTTTCGAAGAATCAAAGGAGATTGAAAATGGAACTCTCTCGCCGCGAGACACTGGCCCTTGGGCTGGGCGCCGCGTTCCTGACAATTATGCCGCTTCGGGCAAATGCAGCTGCTGAAGATGCCATCGCGGCATTTACAGGCGGGGCAGATATGGCTGATGGCGGTGTTACGTTGACTGCACCGGAAATCGCAGAAAACGGAAATACTGTACCTATCGAAGTGAGTGCTCCGGGTGCCGCTGCAATTCTGATCGTGGCTGCAGGCAACCCCGAACCGGGCGTCGCGACATTCAATTTCGGTCCATTGGCGGCTGAACAAGCCGCATCAACCCGCATCCGTCTTGCCGGAACGCAGGACGTCGTTGCCGTGGCGAAGATGGCAGATGGCAGCTTTGCCAAAGCGTCCGCGACCGTAAAAGTGACAATCGGCGGCTGCGGCGGCTGATCGCCACGCGCCCTGAAGAACAGGAGATTAACCAATGGCATCCGGTGTAAAACCCCGCGTCAAGGTTCCAAAGACAGCCGCTGCTGGTGAAACCATAACGATCAAGACACTGATCAGCCACAAGATGGAAAGCGGCCAGCGTAAAGACAAAGAAGGCAACGTCATCCCGCGCTCGATCATCAACCGTTTCACCTGCGAGTTTAATGGAGAAATGGTAGTTGATGTGACGATGGAGCCGGCGATTTCGACAAACCCGTACTTCCAGTTCGAAGCAACTGTGCCCGAGGCCGGTGAGTTTGTCTTCACTTGGTACGACGACGACGGCTCTGTCTACGATGAGAAGAAAACGATCGAGATCGCCTGACGGCTCGACGACTAAGGCAGATCAGCGCCGGTCCGAGGAATTGGCGCTGATCCACCAAGGGAGGAACGCAATGAATACCAAGGCAATTACGGCGATCGCGGCAATTCTGGTTTTCCCGGCTGCAGCGATGGCTGGACCGGACGAAGACAATCTCACGATCAATGATGAACTGGACATGACCTCGGTCACTGAAGCTCCGGCGCATCTGGAAAACCTGGACACGATCTATTCGGGTTGGCATTTCCGCACGGACGAAACGCAAGCGCTTCAAATAGATGACTTCGACAATCCTGCAATGATCTTCGTCGATCAGGCCGCCGATCTTTTCGAGACCGTTGATGGTGCCGCTGGCGAGAGCTGTGCCTCATGCCACGATGGGGTGGAAAGCTTCAAGGGATTGCAAGCGTCCATGCCGAAGGTGGATGCTGAAACCGGCAAGCTGGTCGTCATGGAAGATCTGATCAACAAGTGTCGTACGGACCGCATGGAAGCGGATGCCTGGAAATGGTCCGGGGGCGATATGCAAGGCATGGTCGCTTTGATCGGTCTGCAATCACGTGGGTTGCCTATGAACGTCGCGATTGATGGCGATGCCGCCCCGTACTGGGAGCAGGGCAAGGAGATGTATTATACCCGCTATGGTCAGTTGGAGTTGAGCTGCGCCAATTGTCATGAAGACAACTGGGGCAACATGATCCGTGCCGACCACCTGAGCCAGGGTATGATCAACGGGTTCCCGACATATCGTCTGAAACAGGCCAAGCTGATCTCGCGTCACAATCGTTTCCGCGGCTGTATTCGCGATACGCGGGCGGAAACATTTGCCGAAGGATCGGACGAGTTTCGTGCGCTTGAGCTCTATGTGGCCTCACGTGGCAACGGGCTTTCAGTCGAAACTCCTGCAGTACGCCAATAAGGAACGAGCCGCGCGGGCATTGTCCTGCGCGGGTTTTTCATGCATATAACATTCACACATTTATATGTGTTACAGGAAGGCTGATAGATGATTTCTCGACGTGACTTCTTGCAGGTTTCAATGGCAGCCTCGGCTCTCTACGGGGCATCCGGGTTTGGCAAATGGGCCAAGCTTGCCGCTCAGCAAAGCCTAACGCAGGATCAATTGCTGGAGTTCGAGACCTTCGGCAATATCAGCTTGATCCATGTCACCGACATCCACGCGCAACTCAAGCCGATCTATTTCCGCGAACCTGAGATAAACCTTGGTATTGGCGATGCGCGAGGTCAGATGCCGCATGTCACAGGGGCGGCTTTCCGCAAGGCCTACGGGATCGAAGATGGAAGCCCGTCGGCCTATGCCCTGACCTACAATGATTTCTCTTCGCTGGCCAAGACCTACGGTCGGGTTGGTGGATTGGACCGGGTCTCAACTGTCATCAACGCCATTCGTGCTGACCGTCCTGATGCCCTGCTTCTGGATGGTGGCGATACCTGGCATGGCTCTTACACCTGTTACCAGACAGCGGGTCAGGACATGGTCAATGTCATGAACGCTCTGAATCCCGATGCTATGACCTTCCATTGGGAGTTCACGTTGGGCAGCGACAGGGTTAACGAAATCGTCGAAGGTTTGCCCTTTGCGGCCTTAGGTCAAAACATCTTTGATGCCGAGTGGGACGAACCTGCGGAATTGTTCCAGCCTTATAAGTTCTTTGATCGGGGCGGCGCAAAGGTTGCTGTTATCGGGCAAGCGTTTCCTTACATGCCAATCGCGAACCCAGGCTGGATGTTCCCAGAATATTCGTTCGGTATCCGGGATGAAAACATGCAGGCCATGGTCGACGAGGTTCGCGATGCCGGCGCTGATGTCGTTGTCGTCCTCAGCCACAACGGCTTTGACGTGGACAAGAAGATGGCAGGTCGGGTGCAAGGGATCGACGTGATCCTTAGCGGCCACACTCATGACGCGCTGCCGGAGCCGGTTCTGGTCGGAAAAACGCATATCATCGCGTCTGGTTCGAACGGAAAGTTCGTCAGCCGCGTCGATCTCGACGTGAGGGACGGGCAGATGATGGGGCTGCAGCACAAGCTGATCCCGATCTTCTCTGACGTCATCGCTCCTGATCCTAAGTTCACCGCTCTGATAGATGGTCAGCGCGCGCCGTACGAGGCTGCGCTGAGTGAGGTGATTGGCAAAACGGATTCGTTGCTCTACCGCCGCGGCAACTTTAACGGCACCTGGGATGACCTGATTTGCGATGCCCTGATCAATGAGCGTGAGGCAGACATCGCGATGTCGCCTGGCGTCCGTTGGGGACCCTCAATCCTGCCGGGACAAGATATCACGCGCGAGGACATCTGGAACGTCACATCGATGTCGTATCCCAATGCCTATCGCACAGAAATGACAGGCGAATTCATCCATGTGATCCTCGAGGATGTCGGCGACAACCTGTTCAACCCCGACCCTTATTACCAGCAAGGCGGCGATATGGTCCGCGTCGGTGGGCTTGGCTACCGCATCGATGTGACCAAACCACAAGGGCAACGGATCAGCGAAATGACTCTGCTCAAAACCGGTGAAGCGATTGATCCGTCGAAAACCTACGTCGTGGCTGGTTGGGCCAGTGTCAACGAAGGCACTGAGGGTCCGCCGATCTGGGATGTCGTCGAAAACCACATTCGCAACCTTGGCACCGTCACGGTGCAAGAGAACACCAGTGTCGATGTTGTCGGCGCTTAAGAAACAGATGGAGACCTAAGAGATATGGATGACGCGTTCAAACCGTCCCGCCGGGCCTTCCTGAAAGGCAGTGCTGCGGTCGCCGCAGGGTCCGTTGCGGGTGCGGCAGCGGCAGACACGCCCGACCCACTGATAACAGAGCTTCAGGATTGGGCGTCTTACACGGGTGCCGGTGTTGATGAGTCACCTTATGGCATGCCGATCAGTTTTGAATCCCATGTTGTGCGCCGCAATGTGGAATGGCTGACCGCCTCTCCGATTTCGTCGATCAACTTCACGCCGATCCACGCGCTTGATGGCACGATCACTCCGCAAGGTTGCGCATTTGAGCGCCATCACTCGGGCGCGATCGAGTTGCGCAAAGAGGACTATCGCCTGATGATCAACGGGCTGGTCGATCGCCCGCTTGTGTTTACTTATGAAGACATTGAGCGGTTCCCGCGCGAAAACCATGTGTATTTCTGCGAATGTGCGGCAAATACCGGTATGGAGTGGGCGGGTGCGCAACTCAACGGCGTCCAATTTACGCACGGCATGATTCACAACATGGAATACACCGGTGTTCCGCTGCGTACGCTGTTGCAGGAAGCAG
Source organism: Ruegeria sp. L12 (assembly GCF_056531745.1). Taxonomy (NCBI): domain Bacteria; kingdom Pseudomonadati; phylum Pseudomonadota; class Alphaproteobacteria; order Rhodobacterales; family Roseobacteraceae; genus Ruegeria; species Ruegeria sp. L12. Next base: position 13,903 of record NZ_JBQFMH010000023.1, on the reverse strand, counting down.
GCGCCGATATCTCACCCGACAAATGGGTCTATGTTGAGGGCGCAGATGCGTCATCCAATGGCCGCTCCATCCCGATGGAAAAAGCACTGGATGACGTGTTGGTGGCTTTCAAGGCAAATGGTGAAGCACTGCGCATGGAACATGGTTACCCCGTGCGACTGGTTGTTCCCGGGTGGGAAGGCAACATGTGGGTCAAGTGGCTGCGCCGGATCGAAGTCGTCGATATGGCGGTCGAAAGCCGCGAAGAAACATCAAAATACACTGATGTTTACGCCGATGGCACGGCCCAGAAATGGACGTGGGTCATGGATGCTAAGTCCGTCATTACTTCACCCAGCCCTCAAATGCCCATCAAACATGGACCGGGACCTTTGGTCATTTCCGGACTTGCCTGGTCAGGCCACGGGCAAATTACGCGGGTCGATGTGTCCAAGGACGGTGGGATCACCTGGGAGACTGCGCGTCTTGGCAAGCAGGGCGACAGCAAGGCTTTGACGCGCTTCTATCTCGATACGAACTGGGACGGAGCTCCAATGCTTTTGCAGGCCCGGGCGATAGACGAGACTGGCTATGTGCAGCCGACCAAAGACCAACTGCGCGAAAAGCGCGGAGAGAACTCGGTCTACCACAACAACTGTATCCAGACTTGGTACGTGAGCGCAGAAGGGATCGCTGAGAATGTCGAAGTCTCTTAGTCATGTTTTCCTGCCCGTATTTGGTGGCACAGCCTTGGTGCTTGCGGCAGCGTTGGTATTTGCCAATCGGAACTACGGCCAGTCGAAGATAGACAGTTTGGAAACCCGGATAGGTCAGGTTGAGGCGCATGCAGCCGCAGCCCAAGAAAATGCGCAAGCGGAGGCCAGCCGAGCAGCTGAACTCGAGACTAAAGTCGAAGAAATCCAAGCGGCCGCCGCGGAACGGGTTGCAAATGGTGCGAACCTAACTGCACCGGCGCCCAGTCGCGACGGTACTATTGGGCTTGGACGTCCTGCATTGGAGGAAGAGATCGCTGCCTGGGACGTTGACATCTTGCCCGACGGGCGTGGCTTGCCGGTTGGATCAGGCGATGTCTGGACTGGAGAAGAAGTGTTTGTCGACCGGTGTGCGTCCTGTCACGGCGAGTTTGCCGAAGGCGCCGACAATTGGCCTGTTCTGGCCGGTGGATTCGACACGCTTGCCGACGAAGATCCTGTAAAAACCGTTGGGTCCTATTGGCCGCATTTGTCCACCGCCTGGGATTACATTTCTCGGTCGATGCCGTTTGGTGAAGCGGGCACGCTGACAGCGGACGAGACATACGCAATCGTCGCCTATATCCTTTATTCCAATGACCTGGTGGATGACGATTTCGTTCTCAGCAATGAAAACTTCGCCGAATTCGAGATGCACAACAAGGATGGGTTTGTCGTCGATACGCGACCTGAGACTGAGTACGCAGAATGGCAAAAAGAGCCCTGTATGGAGAATTGCAAAACAGAAGCCTCTGTTACTATGCGCTCTGTATTTCTGGTTGAGACGCCACCAGAAGGCGGTTCGAATTCGGTCATGAACGAAGCCAGCGCGGACGAGTTGCCGACGTTTACGGTGGAAGGACCCTCGTTCATTCCGGCCGCAGCGCCAAAGCCTGAGGAAGAAGCCGCCGCAACACCGGCTGTTCAGGAAACCGACGAGGCTGATCAGACTACGGAACTGTTCGCAGCCGGTGAGAAGGTCTTCAAGAAATGTAAAGCCTGCCATCAGGTTGGTGACGGTGCAAAGGACAGTACGGGTCCGGCGCTGAACGGGGTTATAGGGGCCAACGCAGGGTCGGTTGAAGGGTTCAAATACTCCAAAGCTATGAAAACGGCTGCCGAGGCTGGTCTTGTTTGGACCGAAGAAGAAATGGCGGCCTTCCTGGCAAAACCCAAGGACTACATGAAGGGTACACGCATGTCCTTTGCTGGGCTCAAGAAACCAGACGATATTGAAGCCGTGATCGTTTACCTCAAGTCGTTCGGAAGCTGATCATGCGCTGGTCGAACATTTTGAAGTGCGCAGCGGCCTTAGTTGCTGTTGCCCCATCGACCCACGCCACCGAAGGCCTCGGCGACGCCGAAGCTGGTAAAAAAGTGTTCGCCAAATGCAAAGGCTGTCATCAGGTTGGAGATGGAGCCAAAAACAAAATCGGGCCGCATTTGAATGGTGTCTTTGGGCGCAAGGCTGCTGGTCTGGATGGTTTCAATTACTCAAAGAGCCTAGAGCGTGCGGGCAACTCGGGTCTGGAATGGCACGCTGATACTCTGTCCGCCTACATCGAAAACCCACGCGCATTTGCGTCAGGCACGCGGATGAGTTTTCCCGGTTTGAAAGACCCGGAAGACCGAGCCAACGTGATCGCCTATTTGCGGGCATTTTCGGATAATCCTCAGGACATCCCAGAAGCGGACCCAACGGCGAAAGGCACGGATCATTCGGTCGATCCCGCGATCCTGGCGATACAAGGAGATCCTGAGTACGGCGCATATCTCAGCAGCGAATGCACAACGTGTCACCAGATCGAAGGGGGCGATGAGGGCATTCCTTCGATTGTGTACTGGCCTGACGAAGACTTCGTGGTCGCCATGCACGCTTACAAGGACAAACAGCGGCCACATCCGGTCATGCAAATGATCGCTGGACGGCTGAGCAATGACGAGATCGCGGCATTGGCCGCCTACTTCAATAATCCAGAATGAAAGTGCCCAAGGGGAGGAAACGCGATGACACTCAATAGACGAGTATTTCTTGGAGCCGCCGGGGTAGTGGCCGCCGGGCTATCCGCTCCGATGGTGCTGGCTCAAGGCAAGCCCAGTGTAGTGGTTGTTGGTGGCGGTGCAGGCGGTGCAACTGCCGCGCGGTACATTGCAAAGGACAGTAAAGGTGAGATTGACGTGACGCTGATTGAGCCGTCTCGGACCTACTACACCTGTTTCTTCTCAAACCTTTATTTGGGAGGTTTTCAGGAGCTATCGGACATCGCCCACAGCTACGGCACGCTTGCCGCGAACTACGGTATCAACGTCGTGCATGATTGGGCCACTGGGGTCGACCGCGACGCAAAGACGGTGTCCTTGGCAGGTGGTGGGTCAGTTCCTTATGACAAACTGATCCTCAGCCCGGGTATCGACTTTGTTGATGGCGCGGTCGAGGGCTGGGATCTGTCGGCCCAGAATAAGATGCCGCATGCTTACAAAGCTGGTTCTCAGACAGAGCTCTTGAAAGCGCAAATCATGGCAATGCCTGAAGGTGGCACCTTCGCGATGGTCGCTCCTCCTAACCCCTTCCGTTGCCCGCCTGGGCCATATGAGCGGATTTCGATGGTTGCGCATGTTTTGAAGAAGAATAATCCGACAGCAAAGATCATTGTGGCCGACCCGAAGCCAAAATTCTCAAAAATGGCGTTGTTCCAAGAAGGCTGGGGAAACCACTACGAAGGTATGGTCGACTGGATCGGCGAAGATTTCGGCGGCGGCAATGTATCTGTGAATCCGGATGCAATGACGGTGACTATCGACGGTGAAGAGACAAAGGTCGATGTCTGCAATGTAATCCCAGCGATGAAAGCCGGCCGCATTGCGGAAATGGCGGGAGTAACTGACGGCAACTGGGCACCAGTAAACGCTGCGGACATGTCCTCCAAAGCCGATCCGGACATATATGTTCTTGGTGATGCCAGCCAGCAGGGCGACATGCCGAAATCCGGGTTTTCGGCAAACAGTCAGGCGAAAGTATGCGCGAACGCCGTACGAGGTGCGTTGACCGGGTCTAAAGTATTCCCGGCCAAGTTCTCGAACACATGCTGGTCGCTGATCGATACCGATGATGGCGTTAAGGTTGGCGCGACTTATGAGGCGACGCCTGAAAAGATCGCGAAAGTCGACGGATTTATCAGCCAGACCGGTGAAGATGCCGATTTGAGAAAAGCAACTTACGAAGAGTCACTGGGTTGGTACGCCGGTATCACGTCAGACATGTTCGGTTGAGGCATTCGGGGGCTTTGACCGGTGTCAAAGACTCCGATGATCAATCTGAGAAAATGCGGTTCAGGAGGAGGACTAAAACCATGAAACACTTTATTGCCGTAGCCGCGTTTTCCACTGTTCTGGCGAGCCAAGGGCTGGCAGAAGAGATCATCACTATACCCTTCGACGGCAGTTTTGATGATGCAACATTCGCAGTCGAGTCCGCGATTGTGGGACAGGGACTGGTCATCGACTATGTAAGCCACGTCGGCGACATGTTGAATCGAACAGGCGCTGATGTCGGCAGCGACAAACAGATATTTGCAGCCGCAGACATCTTCATCTTCTGCTCGGCAAAAATCTCGCGTGAAGTGATGGAAGCAGACCCGATGAATATTGGCTTCTGCCCCTATGGGGTTTTTGTAGCCGAAGACGACGACGGCGTGATGGTTGGATACCGAAGCTATCCTGATGGACCAATGCAAAAGGTTCAGACCCTGTTGTCCGGGATCGTAGAAGAAGCCGTTGGGAACTGAAATGAACTATCAGCATTTTTTCCGAGATCAGTTGGAGCAGCTGCGCGAAGAGGGAAACTACAGGGTCTTTGCCGAACTTGAACGGCAGTGCGGAGCTTTCCCATCGGCGCGCAGTTATTCAGATGGAAATCCTGAAAAAGTCACGGTCTGGTGCTCCAACGACTATCTCGGAATGGGTCAGCATCCCAAGGTGCTCGCAGCCATGCACCAGGCGATTGATAAATCCGGGGCAGGTGCCGGCGGTACTCGGAATATCTCGGGGACAACCCACGAGCATGTATTGCTGGAGCAAGAGCTTGCAGACCTGCACGGCAAAGATGCGGCCTTGCTGTTTACGTCAGGCTATGTGTCAAACTGGGCCGCGCTGGGTACTTTGGCGTCCCGCATTCCCGGCATCACCGTTCTGTCTGATGAATTGAACCATGCCTCAATGATCGAGGGTATTCGCCACAGTCGCTGTCAAAAGCGGATCTGGAAACACAACGACCTCGCGGACCTTGAAAAGCACCTTGCTGAACTGCCCGCCAATGCACCTAAGCTTGTAGCGTTCGAAAGCGTCTATTCCATGGATGGCGACATCGCACCAATTGCCGAGATCTGCGATCTGGCGGATCGCTATGGTGCGATGACCTATTTGGATGAGGTTCACGCCGTGGGGCTTTACGGACCACGCGGCGGAGGCATAGCTGAGCGCGAAGGCCTGATGGATCGGCTAACCGTCATCGAGGGGACGTTGGGCAAAGCATTCGGTGTAGTTGGCGGATACATCGCCGCGTCGACAGAGCTTGTCGATTTTGTCCGATCCTTTGCCAGTGGGTTTATCTTTACCACTGCATTGCCTCCTGCCGTGGCCGCAGGAGCTGCCGCTTCGGTTCGGCACCTGAAGCAAAGCAATTCGGAACGACATTTGCACCAGCAGCGCGTGCGCGAGGTTCGGGACAGGCTGGACGATTTGGGCATTCCGCATACACCAAACCCAAGTCACATCATTCCGGTCATGGTCGGCGATCCGGTCAAGTGTCGCTTCATCTCTGACGTGCTGATGCGTGACTATGGGATTTACATCCAGCCGATCAACTATCCAACCGTCCCCAAGGGAACGGAACGTCTGCGGATTACGCCTTCCCCTGTGCATTCTACAGAAGACGTGGATCGACTGGTATCTGCCTTGGGTGAGTTATGGACGCAATGCCAACTGGCGCGCAGGCCAATGGCCGCACAATGACAGCTTGACCGAAGACAAGGACGCACACGCAACGAAGTGAGAGTTTCTGTTCATGGAGAGGCTCATCGATCTGTTTGGGGACCCGGGCGCATTGGCATTTGTCGGCGTGCTTGTAGGTATCTTGTTCGGCGTAACGGCGCAGAAGTCTCATTTTTGTTTGCGGGCATCGACCATCGAAGTTGCCGAAGGCGAGCTTGGTCCCCGCCTGGCGGTTTGGCTGATCGCCTTCGCTGCGGCGCTCACCTTAGTACAGGCGCTTGTCTCGTTTGAGTTTTTAGACCTTTCCGAGACACGCGCGATCGCGTCGAGGGGCAGCCTTAGCGGCGCAATAATTGGCGGGGCGATGTTCGGCGTTGGCATGGTTTTGGCGCGTGGGTGTGCATCTCGCCTGTTGGTATTGGCATCCTGTGGTAATCTGCGCGCCCTGATTACAGGATTGGTTTTAACCTTAGTGGCTCAGGCTGCTTACACGGGCGTTCTTAGTCCTGTCCGAGAATTGCTTTCCGTGATCTGGACTGTCTCAGGAGGCGCCTCGAGAGACCTTTCAGAAATACTTGGATTTTCGCCAGTGGCTTACACAGCCGTTGCAGCGTTGGGATTGGTGTCGGCAATTGCCTTTGCATTTCACCGGAGGGTCGCGCCTGTCAGGATCGTAACAGCCGCAGGCGTTGGTGTGGCTGTGGCGCTTGGCTGGTTGATGACATATGCGATCGCGCAAGCATCTTTTGACGTAGTGCCCGTGTCGTCAATCACATTTACCGGACCGGCCACGGATACACTAATGGCGTTGGTTGCTGAGAGGAACGTCGTTTTGTCTTTCGGTATCGGCCTTGTTCCCGGCGTAGCAATCGGTGCCGCGGGCTCAGCCCTAGCTACAGGGGAGTGGAAGATCGAACGGTTTGGCCCGGATACTCCGATGGAGCGCTACCTTGTTGGAGCTGTCCTCATGGGGTTTGGAGCCATGCTGGCCGGAGGTTGCGCTGTAGGTGCAGGGCTTTCGGGAGGGTCCGCCCTGTCATTGACGGCGTGGCTTGCCGTTTTCTTCATGTGGGTCGGAGCGATCAGCGCGCATAGGTTATTGAGGCGAATACCTATTCCTCAAACGTCCTGAGTCATTCGAATTCCATTTGCTCAAATACGCGCCCGGCATTTTTTGTCGCCAGTTCCTCAAACGTGTCCAAATGCGCATATGGTGACTGATTGACATAGTAAGCCTCTGCCAGATCGCCGCCGGCATCCATGTGCTCTTGGATCTTGCCGCGCAGATAACGCAGGTAGTCGCGTGTGTAACGGCGCACCTGATCCATGTTCGTCGGATGACCATGTCCGGGGATGACGTATGTGGCTCCCAAAGCTTCGAACTCGTTGTCCCACGTTTCAAGCCAATCAGCTGTATAAGTCTCTTGGAAGATCGGTAGCATTCGCTCGTGAAACGCCATGTCACCCGCGATGACAAGGCTTTGGTTCGGCAGCCAAATCGAGATATCGCCCGGACTATGGGCCGGCCCGAGATATTTGGCCTCAATCCGGAAATCACCCATTTCAACAACGTATTCATCCTCGAATGTCTCGGTTGGGCCCGCCAAAAAAGTTCTTTCTGCCTTGTCCTGATTGTACCGTTGCATCCCTTCAAGGATCTGAGGGCCGTATTCCTCGAATTCAGCCGCAGCATCCGAATGGGCGATAATTGGAACGCCGAGCTCTGACCAGTAGGCGTTGCCAAGCATCGCGTGCCCCTGGCCATTCTCGTTGAAGACAAGCTTAACCGGCTGATCCGTGATCGCCTGAATTTCCTGGTGCAGCGCTTCGGCAAGTACATAAGCCGCGCCGCCGTTTATTACGACCACGCCATCTCCGGTAACTATGAAGCTAAGGTTATTGTTGTGACCAGAGTTTTCGTAGGTCGGCGGGGCGGTTGCGCCAATGGCGGAATAGACCCCGGGGATGTACTCGACCGGTTTGGAATAAAGAACACTTTGCGGGTATTGGTCTGCAATATCCTCGCTTGCCCAAGCTGGTGTGGCCAGGGCCAAGATAATCGCCAGCGATCGCATCATTATGGTTCTCCAATGAACTTATAAGCAGAGCCAGTCTTCGCGACCCGGCCGATCCCACCATTTGGCAAGTGGAAACCAATTATTTTCATTTGCTCGTGGGAAATCTGATCCAGCAGTGAGTTCCGAGCTGCTGCGGCCGCCTGTGGATCCTGATCCGTGCCGCTGTGCCAGTCGGGGCGTTCAAAAGCTACGTGTGGATTTCCCAACGCGTCGCCGACAATCATCACGGACTCACTGCCGCTGCGAATTTCAAACGCCATGTGACCGGGCGTGTGTCCAAAGCTTGCGCGCGCGGCAATACCGGGAAGGATCTCTTGCCCGTCGTCAAACAACGCAACCTGATCCTCAATTTCTTCCATACGCCGTTTCGCGCCTACTGCGAACGCAGCGCGATCTTCTCCAATTGTATCCACCGTTAAGGGGTTCCACCAATAATCCCACTCATTACGGCCAAAGTGATGCGTGGCGTTGGGGAACAGAAGGTCGTCGAAATCATCCAAAACGCCCCAAATGTGATCCGGGTGTGCATGGGTGAAGATTACGTGCGAGATGTCTTCGGGCGACAGGTCGGTTGTTTCAAGAGTCTCCAGAAGCTTACCAGAAGTGGGCATGAAATCTGGCCCAGAACCAACGTCGAAGAGCACCGTGTTCTCATCATCTTGATAGAGCGCAACATTGCACTCTGGCTCGTACTTGGTCGCGTCCACCTTGTAGTTGTCTAAAAGCTGCCTGAGTTCTTCCTTCGGCATGGCGCCGAAGACCATTTCCGGAGGCAATGACAGGTACCCGTCTGACATGGTTGTTATGCGAGCCGAAGAACCGAGTGGTAACTCTGCCCAAGCGGTTTTGGACTTTACACCAAGTGCCGCGAGACACGTGGCGTTGTGCAAGAAAGCACGTCGAGAAAATACATCTCCACCCATTCACAATCAATAAAATGAATTCTTTAATTTGTAAATGAAGAAAGATAGGCAGTGGGTGTAAATTTGCTTTCGAAAGGGTCTTAGCGTGTCTTAGTATTTTGATGCCATCGGCTTTCAGGTTTCTGATGGCTATTCATTTTGGATCTTCTTCTATGCGTTGAACGAAACCAGCAATCATCTGCACTACATGATTGCGAAGAGTATCTTGTGCATCGGACGCAAAGATTGCGTCACCATAGAGCTCTGCAAAAGTTGCCCGGTTCGATACGTTGAAAGCGCTTAGTGCCGAGATTTGCCAGTGCAGCTCGGTTGCATCAAGATCCTGCCGGAAGAGGCCCATAGCTTGACCACGGGTGATGATATCCGCCAAGTTCCGGATCGCGGGGCCGTTCATCTCGCGAATGATGGACGACGTTTTCAAATAAGCGGCATTGTGGATGTTTTCGATCATCACTAAGCGAATAAAATCGGGATTTCGCCGGTGATGATCGAAAGAAAAGGCAACTAGGCGGGCGAGTGCTTCTTTGGGCGACAGCCCATCTAGGCTCAACGCGCTTTCACCTTCGCGCACATCCGCATAGGCCTTTTCAAGGCAGGCTTTGTACAAACCTTCCTTGTCGCCAAAATAGTAATAGATCATTCGTTTCGAGGTCTTGGTGCGGGCCGTAATTTCTTCAATTCGGGAACCGAACAAGCCTTTTTGGGCAAACTCCTTCGTGGCGACGCGTAGGATGTTGCGGCGTACTCCATCAGGGTCACGTTTGCCTTTAGCTGATTGTTTTTCAACATCTTTTGGCAAACCTATCATCCTCGCCCTTAATGCTCTCTTGGGTTACTTTACGACCACATAGTTTTAACTGTCCAGTACAAAGCTGTTGACAGGTGCGCGCACAAAAGAGATCGTACAGAGAATTTGTACCAAACGGTACATAGATGTATGTGGAGGAGTGGCTATGACAGTCAACCGCACTTTGGCGAGCGGTCACATTGTAGCAGCGCCTGTGCAAGTTGGCCTGATCGGCCATGGCATCTATTCGTCCCGAACACCACGCATGCACATCGAAGAAGGAGCGGCGCACGGGCTGGACTTCCGCTATTCACTTGTTGACACCTCGGAATCATCGGACACCATCGACACGTTGCTTGACCGGGCCGAGGCGGAGGGTTTTCGGGGTGTGAACGTCACCCATCCGTTCAAACAAGCCGCGCTGCCTTTTCTGGATGTCCTGTCGGACACGGCGCAGGCCGTTGGCGCTGTGAACACTGTTGTTTTTGAAAATGGCCGCCGCATGGGACACAACACGGATTTCTGGGGGTTTTCCCTAGCTTTCCAGGAGACTCTGTCAGACACAGACCACAAGGACGTGTTGTTGCTTGGCGCTGGTGGCGCGGGAGGGGCGGTTGCCCACGCCCTGCTGAAAAACAATGTCGAGACGCTTTGGATATACGACGTGAATATAGATGCGGCCCATGCTCTGGCTGCGAATATTGGCGAAGGCCGGGCGCGGGTTGCCAACACAGCGGAACAGGCGCTTGCGGTAGCGCAAGGTGCCGTGAACGCCAGCCCCATGGGCATGGTATCCCACCCGGGCACGCCTTTTGACCTGAATGCCCTGTGCACCGATCACTGGGTGGCAGATGTCGTCTATTTCCCGCTGGATACCGACCTGTTAACCGGCGCTCGTGCGCGTGGCTGCCGGACCATGTCCGGCGCGGGCATGGCCGTGTTCCAGGCGGTGTGCGCGTTCGAGCTGTTCACCGGCATCAAACCCGATCCGACACGGATGAAGGCAACCTTTTACGCTTTATCGTCACCACGCTGTAATTTTCATTGCTGAAGCCAGTACCAATATGCATCTATTGGGGCGCCCAGACAATAAAGGCATAGCGCGCTGCTGTCGGGGTGAGCTGAGCCCGTCTGCTTAGGTTGAACTCATTCAGTTTAATGCGTGCACTCAGCTCTTTTCATGACAACCGGCGGCGCGCCGCCCGAACCTGAAGGGCACTCGATGCTTCACAACGATCAACTTGAACACTGGGATCGCGAAAACTTCTTCCACCCATCAACGCATCTGGCCGAGTTTGCGCGAGGAAACGTCCCCCATCGTGTCATCACTGGCGGTACGGGTTGCCATATCGAAGACCGTGACGGAAACCGCCTGCTGGATGCTTTTGCCGGTCTTTACTGTGTGAATGTGGGCTATGGCCGCCCCGAGATCGCCGAAGCCATCGCAAATCAGGCGCGTGAGCTGGCCTATTATCATTCCTATGTCGGGCACGGGACCGAGGCGTCGATCACCCTGTCCAAGATGATCCTCGACCGGGCGCCGGGCCATATGTCGAAGGTCTATTTCGGTCTGTCCGGATCGGATGCAAATGAGACCAACATCAAGCTGATCTGGTACTACAACAACATCCTTGGCCGGCCAAAGAAAAAGAAGATCATCTCGCGCTGGCGGGGATATCACGGGTCCGGGCTGATGACGGGATCGCTGACTGGGCTTGAGCTGTTTCACAACCAGTTTGATCTGCCCCTGACGCAAGTGATCCACACCGAGGCCCCCGATTATTTCCGCCGCCCTGACCCGACCCAAAGCGAGTCCGCATTCGTGGCCCATTGCGTGGCTGAACTTGAAACGCTGATCGAACGCGAAGGGGCCGACACCATCGCCGCATTTATCGGCGAACCGGTGCTGGGCACAGGGGGGATCGTGCCACCCCCTACTGGCTATTGGGACGCGATCCAGGTGGTGCTTGAGAAACATGACATTCTGCTGGTTGCAGACGAAGTTGTCACCGGATTTGGTCGCTTGGGGACGATGTTCGGGTCGGAGCATTATGGCCTTCGCCCGGACCTGATCACCATTGCCAAGGGCCTGACGTCAGCTTATGCGCCGCTGTCGGGGACCATTGTCTCGGACAAAATGTGGAAGGTTCTGGAACAGGGGACGGATGAAAATGGTCCCATTGGTCACGGCTGGACTTACTCGGCTCACCCCATCGGCGCAGCTGCAGGGGTCGCGAACCTAATGCTTATTGACGATCTGGATCTGGTCACGAATGCAGGTTCGGTCGGAGCCTATCTGAAAGCGGCCCTGCAGGACGCGCTGGGACAGCACGCCCATGTCGGCGAAGTGCGCGGCGAGGGGATGCTCTGCGCGGTCGAGTTCGTGGCCGACAAGGACAGTCGCAGCTTCTTTGATGCCCATGACAAAATTGGTCTGCAGGTCGCGGCCCAACTGCTGGAACAAGACAACATCATCGCCCGTGCCATGCCGCAAGGCGATATCTTGGGATTTGCCCCGCCGTTCTGCCTGACAAAAGAGGAAGCAGATCAGATCGTGGCCGCCACCGCGTGGGCTGTTCACGCGGTATTGGGCTAAGGAGACATCAATGACACACAGCAACGCACCCTTCACCCAAGCAGAATACGACCGCCGAATCGCCCTTACCCGCTCTGCAATGGCGAAGGCTGGACTGGACGTGATCTTTGTCACCGACCCGTCGAACCAAGCCTGGCTGACTGGCTACGACGGCTGGTCCTTCTATGTTCATCAGGGCGTGATCCTGACCATGGAGGGCGAGCCGATTTGGTGGGGACGCTACATGGACATGATGGGCGGGCGCCGAACCTGTTGGATGGATCACAAAAACATCCTTGGCTATGGCGATCAGTTCGTTCAGTCGACGGTGATGCATCCGATGCAGGACCTCGCCGCGCATCTCAAGGCACGCGGGCTCAGCAAGGTCCGTATCGGCGTCGAGATGGAGAATTACTATTACTCTGCCAAGGCCCATGCGGTTCTGACCGAAGAAATGCCTGAGGCCACGCTTGTGGACGCGACGGCCTTGACCAACTGGCAACGGCAGGTCAAATCAAAAGACGAAATCGCCTTTATTCGCAAGGCGGCAAGTATTTCCGACAAGGTGATCCAGACCGCGATTGACCGCGCAGCACCGGGCGTGCGCAAGAACGATCTTGTAGCCGATATCATGCATGCAGGCATCACCGGGGTCGGCGACGATTGGGGGGATTACCCGGCTATCGTCCCTCTGACCCCGTCGGGCCTGGATGCCACCGCCGCTCACCTGACATGGAACGGCGAACCGATGCGCGAAGGCGAAGCGACCTTTTTCGAACTGTCGGGCTGTTATCGCCGCTATCACGCGCCACTCTGCCGGACTATATTCCTTGGCCAGCCCTCGGACGAGATGTTGCGCGCGGAACAAGCCCAATTGGATGGCATCGACGCCGGGTTGAACGCGGCGCGTGCGGGCAATCGCACCTGTGACATCGCCAATGCCTTCATGGATGTCCTTGCCAAACACGGGATCGAACGGTCGGGCCGCATGGGCTATCCCGTCGGTCTCAGCTATCCGCCGGATTGGGGGGAACGTACCGCCTCAATCCGGACCGAGGATGAAACGATTCTTGAACCCGGAATGGTCTTCCACTTTATGCCCGCGCTCTGGATGGACAACTGGGGGCTTGAGACAACCGAGACCATTTTGATCCGCGAAAACGGCGCGGCCGAGCCAATGTGCCGTGTCGATCGCAAGCTTTTTGTGAAAGGCTAACTTATACTGGACGAGGCCAAGCGTATCCTGAAAGACCTGATCGCCTTCCCGACGGTCTCGGCGGACAGCAATTTAGAGATGATCGGCTATATGGTGGAACACCTTGATGCCTGCAAAGCGATAGCTTCAATGAACGCCAGAACTTACGACAGATCCATTGCTGGTGCGCTTTGACGCGGTTCGCTAGTATGGAGTTTTCTTACTCCTACGATTGGTTCTTTGCGGCTTGGATCATCTTCCTGAGACGCTCTTTCATGCGTCTGTCGCCTTCAGGTGTGCCATCATGCCACGTCCCCATCCACTTATCGAACGGCAGGGCGCCGTCGGCATAATTCACTTCGAAATACTTGTGGTGCAGGTAATGCGCGTAGGCGTGGGTATTCATCGCCGCGTCGTCACCAAGCTCGATCTTGTCAAACCCGATATGCCCGATCACCGCCCCCGTGCCGCTGATCTGGAGATGGTAAAGGATCAAGAGCGGGTGGGATGGAAAAATCAGATGGATGAGTGTTCCTGTCACTGTACCCTAATTAATCAGAATCTTGCTTGAAATTGTCCTGCAAAATCAATTGTGGTTTGTGCTCTCAATTTTCATATTGTACCG
>NZ_JBQFMH010000022.1:0-29919 GCF_056531745.1 Ruegeria sp. L12 | reverse complement strand
CTCCGATGCGTCTCAACCGTCTTTCCAGTCCGTCAGGCCGTCTCTCCGACCCGTCAGCACCGCCTCAGCAGCGCCGGTGAAGGGCGTTCTATGCCTTACGCATTCAGCGCGCAAGTGGAAAATTCAAGAAATTCGTAAAAAACTGCAAAAACACGTTTAACGTATAAATATCAGTTGGTTAACTGCAGGTATCCCCGCCAAACTCTGCCGAAATCGACCTCTCAGTCCAACAGTCATCCCATCCGACTTACGAAGCCCGTCGGAGCCACCCCTATATATAGTGAGCGTTTCCAAACTGCCCACAAGACCGATGCGACTCGTTCAGGATCAACCGATTCAAATTTGGGATGAAATCAGGCCCGAAGCCGACTCGGCCAGGCGCAACACAGCTTCATAGCAACGGTACCTTGCACATTTATCGCGGATGCGCTCAGGTCTCTTCAAAACACAACGTTTGGACTCGCGGACCTGACATGACAGCAGACACCCTGTTTCCCCTGATGCGTACCGTTGGATTTGACGGCCTGCTGGTGACATTTGCGCAGGCCATGTCCGAACCATCGAACCGCGCGGCGCTGGCGTTTCGCGGGGCGATCGAGGAGCAACAGATTGATGGTGTGCTTGAGACGTCGGCCTCGCTGGCCTCGGCCTATGTTCGGTTCAATCCGTCGCAAGTGTCCCATCCCGACATCGAAGCGCAGATGCGCGCGCTGTTGGACAGCCGTGACTGGTACGGTGCGCCCCTGCCCGCCGGGCGACGATTCTGGTCGGTGCCCACGGTTTACGGCACCAATCTTGCGCCGCAGCTGGAGGACGCGGCTGCAGCGGCGGGGCTGTCCCCGTCCGACACCATCGACCGTCTCAGCCAGACCCGCGTGCGGGTTCTGACCATCGGATTTGCGCCGGGGCAGCCCTATCTCGGCCCGCTGGGACCGGAGTTCAATATACCCCGCCTGAAAGAGCTGACGCCAATGGTGCCCGAAGGCGCACTGGTCCTGGCAATATCGCAATTCGTGTTGTTCTCGGGGCCAACGCCGACCGGATGGCGCCATGTCGGACAGACCGCGTTTCGATGCTTTCGCCCCGATATGGAGCAGAGCTTTGCCCTCAACCCCGGGGACGAGATGCAATTCGTATCGGTCTCACGCAATGAACTGGAAGAGATCCGGGCGACCTGCACCGATGGGTCTGGCGGCGCGCGCTGCGAGGAGATCACGGCATGAGTCTGATCGTCCGTCGCATTGGTCCGGCCTGCACCATCCAGGATCTGGGGCGCACCGGATATCTGGCTCAGGGCCTGTCGCGGTCGGGCGCGGCAGATGTTCTCGCCTTACACGAAGGTGCGGCGTTGCTGGGGCAGAGCCCGACCTGCGCAGCCCTTGAAATGGCGGGCATGGGTGGTGAGTTCGAGGCAACCGAGCTGACCGCCATCGCCCTGACCGGTGCGCCGATGCAGGCCAGTATCGATGGCAGCCCGGTCCTGTGGAATGCTTCGCACCAGATGGAGGCCGGACAGCGGTTGGTGATCGGATCGGTGCTGCAGGGCAGTTATGGGTATCTGCATCTGGGTGGCGGAATCGGGGCTGAGGTGACGCTGGGCTCTCGCGCCGCCCATCTGACCGCCAGAATCGGGCGCGCTGTTCAAGCGGGCGATCACCTGCCTGCAACGGGAACCGGCAAGACGAGTCTGAAACTGCGCGCAGATGACCGGTTCTCGGGCGGGGCGTTGCGGGTGATGGCCAGCTTTCAGACCGCATTGTTCGATGACGAAACACTGGCGCGGTTTACGCAGACGACTTTCCACCGCGGCGCGCGGGCCAACCGCATGGGCATGCAACTGGACAGCGACGGTGACGGGTTCGCGGCCAGAGGACAGCTGAACATTCTGTCCGAGGTCATAACCCCCGGCGACATCCAGATGACCGGCACCGGCGCACCGTTTATCCTGCTGCCCGAATGTCAGACGACCGGAGGCTATCCCCGCATCGCGACCGTTCTGCCCTGCGACCTGCCCCGTGCGGCGCAGGCCCCGGCGGGCAGTTCCGTTCGGTTCGAGTTCGTGTCGCTGGAACAGGCCACCGCACTGCAAGTCGCCTTTGACGCCGACCTTGCCCGCCTGCCGGGTCGCGTCGAACCTCTGGTTCGCGATCTGCATGACATCCCCGACCTTCTGTCCTACCAATTGATCAGCGGAATGATCTCCGCCACCGAATAAGGAGTTATCGCGATGCCGAGCGTCGATCTGAATGCCGATATGGGCGAAAGCTTTGGCCCTTGGAAGATGGGCGATGATGAAAGCCTGCTGAAGATCATTACCTCGGCCAATATCGCCTGCGGCTTTCATGCGGGCGACCCGGATGTGATGGCCAGTACGATGGTGCTTGCGGCCAAGAACGGCGTGGGCATCGGCGCGCATCCAGGCTTTCCCGACCTGCAGGGGTTCGGCCGGCGGAACATGAAGGTACCCCATGACAGCTTGCGCAATCTGGTGCGCTATCAACTGGGATCGGCGATCGGAATGGCCAAGGCAGTGGGCACTGAAGTGCGGCACCTGAAGCTGCACGGGGCGCTGGCCAACATGTGCTCGGTCGATATCGACATGGCGCGGGCCTGCTATCAGGGCGCATTGGACGTAGACCCGGACATCATCATCATGGTGCTGGCCGTCACCAAACAGGAACAGGCCGTGCGCGAACTGGGCTGCAAATGGGTGGGCGAGATCTTTGCCGACCGCGCCTATAACGACGACGGTACGCTGGTGGACAGGTCTCTGCCGGGGGCGGTGATTCATGACCCCGAACTGGCCGGACCACGCATCGTCAACATGGTGAAAGAAGGCGCGATCATCACCGAATCCGGCAATCGGCTTGAAACCTCAATCGACACGATCTGCTTGCACGGCGACGGTCCGACAGCGGTTCAGATCGCACGATCGGTGCGTGAAAACCTGATCGAAGGCGGCGTCGAGGTTAAGAAATTCATGTCTTAGTCATCGTTGCGTCAGGTTCGCATCCCATATGCAGTCTGTTGCCCGGACAGGTCGAAGCGCCTAGCATGAATGGCAAGTGCATGATCTGACTGCCACAAATCCAAGCAATGCGCCGCAAGGAGGTGAACCAATGTCATTCGATCTGATGTCCTATGAACCCCGGGGCGACAAGAAAAACTCGGACTTCTTCACCGAATACCTGCCGAAGATTTACGAACGCCGCATCAGCTCGGGCATTGCCGATCAGGTCGGCGCCATGCGGGCCATTGTCATTCAGGTCGAGCCCGACGCATTGTTCGACACACTGGTCGAGCTTTACGTGATGACCCCCTATCGCCATACGGCCAGCTATCTGGGTCCGACGCACAAGTTCTCGGTGATGCACTCGCATTCCGATTACCCGGCACTGATCGTGATGGCGCCGCTCAGCCCTGTGTTCGAAGACTTCATCCCGCGCATCAATCGCATGTACCCGCTGGCGCGCGGCACGCCGCAGACGCGATATGTGGGTGAGATTTACAGTGCCACCGATCTGAAAGCGCTGACCGGGACGTTGGAGGATCAGAATATTCGCTTTGAATACCCGGGCGACACCGAGAACCCTTTCTACACGCTGGACGGCTTCCGTTTTACCACGCCGTCGGATTTCACCTGCAATCGTGTCGGCTATTCCACGATGGATTTCAACGATACCGACAGTCTGGGACTGGGCGACCGGGTGCTGCTGAGCGACGCGGAACAAGCGCGACTCGATCAGGCCGCGGCCTTCGGTGCCGACAGCAAGATCGCGCCGTTGATGCTGGGGATCGACCATTTAGCCACCCGCGTTTTGGCCGGTGAGCGTGAGGACGCAATCCTCGAGTTTCTGACCATGGTCCCTTATTATTTCTGGGGTGCTTACAACATCTTCGACATGAATTCGTCGACCAATGTGAACCGCAATGCGAATGTGGATGACGACAAGGAATCCCCCGCCAAGGTTTTCACGGCCAACAACACCCCGTCCTTCGTGAACTCCTTCGCTAAGCTGCCCATGCCGACCGAAGATTTCGTGCGCAACTTCGGGCGTCGCCTGCACCATATGGCGGTCGAGGTTCAGGACGGCGACCATGGCGCGGGAGAAAAGAATGTCGACTTCGTGGTCAACACGCTGAAAGACAAGGGCGTGCCGTTTCTGGCCCATGTGGTGGGTGAGTGCAAAGATGATCCGAACCTGAAACAGATCTTCTCGAAACACTCGAAACACACGTTGCTGATTACCGAATATATCGAACGCTGCCATCACTATGACGGCTTTTTCACCAAGGATAACGTGGCCGCCCTGACCGCCGCCGCCGGGCAGGACGAGCAATACCAGCATGGTCACGTCTTTGACTGATCAGACATAAAAAAGGGCTGCGAGAGTATCGCAGCCCAGACCCATCCAGGAGAGAATATGTCGGGTCTTATGACGGCCCGATCATGAAACATGTAACATTGCGTGCCTGCAGCCGGCGGCAGGCCAGATCGGCCTGTTCGCGGGTCATGCCCTGAAATGTCGCGTCAAAGCCGCGCGAGCTTTGGTTCACCTTGCGCAGCGTACCTTCCAGCGTGGTCATTTCTGACAGGGCGGTTTTCAGCAGGACCTTCTCGGCCTCATACCGCGTGGTATAGCGGCCAACATTCACGCCCCACAGATGCCCGCCGGATGTGGACAGGCGGGTGACTACCTCCGGCTCCGGCTCGGGCTGTCTGACAGGCTCAGCCGAGGCCAGAACCACGTTCTCCGGCCGCGCCTCGGGGCGCTTTGTGCTGCCAGAGGGCGCGATATCCGCCGATGCGATGGCTGCGGCGATGCCGTCCTGAATGCGCGCGCCGTTCTTGGCGGCTGTTTCTGCTACCGAACCTGCCACCTGAACGGCGGCTACAGGGCGCAGCACTGGGCGAAGGCTGGTCTTTGGCGGGCCGGCTTGTGCGACCTGAACCGTGCCACCGATACCGGTGTTCCCGGCATACGCAGGCCGTGCAGGCTTACGGATCGGCGCGCGTGAGGGGGCACGGCGGAAACCCATATCCAGCAGTTCGGCCACGCGCGCGTTCCGCGAGGCGCCGGATTTGCCACCAAAGACAGTTGCAATGATGCGTTCATCCTTACGCTTGGCCGAAGCGACCAGGTTGAAACCCGCCGCGCGGGTATAGCCGGTCTTGATACCATCCGCGCCCCGATACGCAGCCAGCAGACGCCGGTTCGTGTTGGGAACAGTCTTGATCCCGGCATGAGTCGATTGGCGCGAGAACAGGTTATAATACTGCGGATAGTCATACAGCAGATGACGGCCCAGCGTGGTCATGTCGCGCGCGGTCGACAAATGCCCTGCTTCGGTCAGGCCATGGGCGTTCTTGAAGGTTGTCCGGCTCATCCCCATCGCCTTGGCGGTGCGCGTCATGCGGCGAGCAAAGGCCGCCTCGGACCCGCTGATCGCGATACCGATAGCTGTTGCCGCGTCGTTGGCCGATTTCACCGCCGCCGCCCGGATCAGAAAGCGGAACTGAATGGTCTGCCCGCTCCGCAAGCCCAGCTTCGAGGGCGGCTCGGCCGCGGCGGCCTTGGTGATGCGCACCGGAGTATCCAGCGTGATCTCACCATTCCGGATCGCCTCGAACGCGATATAGAGTGTCATCATCTTGGTCAGCGACGCCGGATGCAGGCGGCTGTCGGCATTGCGTGCGTGCAATACCTCGCCTGTGCGCGCGTCGATGACCATGGCCGCGTAGGGCGCCGCCATGCCTTGCAGTGGCGCAAAAGAAAGCAACCACAGAAATGCTATAAGGAATAAGCCCATTCGGGCCGGAACTGTCCGCCGAATCTGCACGATCTTTGCCTCTGTCTGCCTCGTTCCGCCGGGTTTTCCCGGTCGGATTTCTTTTCTTAATATTCCTCAGGTTAGCACAGAGATCGGTTTAATGAAACCAAAAGGTCAGGCCGCAGCGATCACAATCCTGGATGTCGCGTTGCCATATCTTGTGGCGAATGCGGCCCCACCCACGAAACCGGCGATTATGCCAGAAATCAGGCAAAGCATTGATTCGAATTTCCGACAACTGCGGCGAAACGGCAACAGATCAGGAAATCCGCTCCACCAACGCCGCAAGATCGCCCAGATCGCGCAGCTCGCAGAATCGAGGGCTGGCAGCGGGCACCTCGGCCCGCTCAATTTCCCAGACCAGCCCGTGCGGGACATAAACCCCCCAGCATCCGGCCTCGATCGGGGCCACCACATCGGAGCGCATCGAGTTCCCCACCATCATCGACGCCTCGGCTCCGTCGCCGTGTTGCGCAAAGATCGACGCATAGGTTGCCGCCGTTTTCTCGGATACGATCTCGACCCCATCGAACAGCTCACCCAGTCCGGATTGCGCCAGCTTGCGCTCCTGATCAATGAGGTCGCCCTTGGTGATCAGCACGACCCGGTGCGTGCCAGACACGGCCTCGATTGCCTCGCGGGCATGGGGCAGCAATTCGATGGGATGGGCCAGCATCTCTTGCCCGGCTTCGATCAATCGCCGGATCACCTGCGCCGGGACCCGGCCCTCGGTCACTTCGATGGCGGTTTCGATCATCGACAGGATGAATCCCTTGATGCCATAACCATAGTGCCGGATGTTGCGCCTTTCAGCGGCCAGAAGCCGCTCCATCAGGTGGTCGCGCTCGGCATGATCGGCCAGCAACTCGGCGAAATAGGCCTGCGTCAGCTGAAAAAACCGCTCGTTGTGCCACAGCGTGTCATCGGCATCGAACCCGATTGTGGTCAGTTTGTTCTGCATCGCGATTCCGACTCATGGCTCTTTTCTCTGACGATGGTGACGTTATATAAGCCCTGAAACAACCGAAGCCTGAATCGGATTCTCTTACAGCAATGCGCGAAGACCAGTGGATCATGTCTGACAAGGACAACGAGGACGACGACACGTCGATCCTGGTACAGACGCGCCCCAAGACCAAGCGGCCGCCGCTGTATAAGGTGCTGTTGCTGAACGACGACTACACCCCGATGGAGTTCGTCGTGCATGTGCTGGAGCGGTTCTTCGGCATGACCCACGCGCAGGCGTTCGAGATCATGCTGACCGTGCACAAGAAAGGCGTCGCGGTTGTCGGCGTCTTCAGCCACGAGATTGCCGAAACCAAAGTGGGTCAGGTGATGGATTTCGCCCGCCGGCACCAGCACCCGCTGCAATGCACCATGGAACGCGAAGAATAACGCGCCTCCGCAGCCGGGTTTGCCCATGTCCCCTCGCCTTGATCTAGCTCTGACCAGCGGGCTCAGCCTGTCGCAACCGCTGACCGTTCTGGCCCCGACCACGGATCACGATCTGTCGGATCTGGCGCCGCAGACGCAGGTGGTGCAACCATTCAAACCGTTCCACGATCACTTTGCCGCGCAGGGATTTGCGGCGACACCGGAAAGTGATGCGCCCTGTCAGGATGCCATCGTCTTTCTGCCGCGCGCCAAGGCACTGGCCCGGGCGCTGGTCCATCAGGCCTGCAGCCGCGCCAGCGGGACCATCGTGATTGATGGGGCCAAAACCGATGGCGTCGACAGCCTGCTGAAAGACATCCGCAAGCGGGTTGCGGTCGAAGGGCCGATCTCGAAAGCGCATGGCAAGATTTTCTGGTTTCAATCGGATGCGGACGCGTTCACCGACTGGGCCGCGCCCGAGGGCCAGATGGTCGATGGCTACCAGACCGCGCCCGGGGTGTTTTCCGCCGATGGCATCGATCCGGCCTCGGCACTGCTGCTGAAGTCTATGCCCGCGAAACGCGGCGCGCGCATCGCCGATCTGGGGGCGGGCTGGGGCTTTCTGTCGGCCAACCTGACCCATGACGCCCTGCATAGCCTGCATCTGGTCGAGGCCGATCACACCGCCCTTTCCTGCGCCCGCACCAACGTGCCGGACCCGCGCGCGCAGTTTCATTGGGCCGACGCCACCACCTGGACCGCGCCCGAGCCGCTGAACATGGTGGTGATGAACCCGCCCTTTCATACATCGCGCAGTGCCGATCCGGCTTTGGGCCAGGGCTTTATCGCCAGCGCCGCACGAAATCTGACACGCAACGGCGCCCTGTGGATGGTCGCCAATCGCCACCTACCCTACGAGGCCACGCTGGCCGAGGCTTTCGCACGGGTTGAAGAGGTTGCCGGAGACAACCGGTTCAAGGTGTTCCATGCCTCTCGCCCTCGGGGCTGAGGCCCGCTAACCTGCGCCAGAACTCAGGAGGATTCGCATGTCCTTTTCCATCGCGGGCAAGACCGCAATCGTCACCGGCGGCGCCAATGGCATCGGTCTGGCCATCGGACGGCACTTTGCCGATGCAGGTGCCAATGTCATGTTCGCCGATATGGACGAAAAGCGCCTGGCCGAAGAGCTGGGCGAACAGACCGATGACAGCAACTTCCGTTATTTCGCAGGTGATCTGCGCGAGAAACTGACCATTGCCAACTTGCTTTCGGCGACGCTGGACGCGTTCGATCAGGTCGATATCCTGATCAACGGCGCGCGGCAGGTGATCCCGTCTGACCCGCTGGACACCGACGACGATTCCGTGCGCACGCTGCTGAACCAGAACCTGATGCCCGCCCTGCGGCTCAGTCAGGTTGTTGCCAAGCGGTTCATCAAACAGGCCGATGGGGACGAGGAAAATCCCGCCGGTTCGATCATCAACCTGTCATCAATCGCCGCGCGGCGCACTCATCCCGATCTGATGGCCTATTCGGTCTCGACCGCGGCGCTGGACCAGATGACCCGCTCGCTGGCGGTGGCGCTGGCCCCGAACCGCATCCGCGTGAATTCCATCGCGCTGGGATCGGTGATGAGCGCATCGCTGCAATCCACCCTGAAGGAAAACCGCGATTTCCGCGACGATATCGAGAAACACACACCGCTGGCCCGTATCGCCGCCCCGAACGAACTGGTCGAAACCGCGCAATTCCTCGCCTCGGATGCCGCCGGTTTCATGACCGGGCAAATCCTGACCATTGACGGAGGCCGCACCCTGCTGGACCCCGTCGCAGCCCCGGCCCACTGACCCTGATGTTTGACACTGAAAAGACCACCGCATCCGCCTGGTTCCGTCAGTTGCGGGACGAGATCGTCGCCGCATTCGAGGCGCTGGAAGACAGCCATGACATCGGCCCCTTCGCAGATGCCGAACCGGGCAGGTTCGAGGTGAAGGAAACCACCCGCCAGTCCGACGATGGATCGGACGCGGGTGGCGGATTGATGTCGGTGATGCGCGGCGGGCGGGTGTTCGAGAAGGTGGGCGTCAATGTCTCAACCGTCTATGGCACGCTGGGCGCGCGGGCACAGAACGCGATGGCGGCACGCAAGGGCATTCCGGGGATGAAAGACGACCCCCGCTTCTGGGCCTCGGGGATCAGTCTGGTGGCGCATATGCAGAACCCGCATGTACCAGCGGTGCATATGAACACCCGGATGTTCTGGACCCCGCATGCCTGGTGGTTCGGCGGCGGGTCCGACCTGAACCCCTGCATCGAATATGGTGACGATACCACCCATTTCCACGCCACCCAAAAGGCGCATCTGGACCCGCACGGGGCGGGCCATTATCCGCGCCTCAAGGACTGGGCCGATGAATACTTCTATATTCCCCACCGCAAACGTGCGCGCGGTGTGGGCGGCATCTTCATGGATGATTACTGCACCGGCGACTGGCAGGCCGATTTCGCCCTGACGCAGGACATTGGCCGTGCCTTCCTGCCCGCCTTTCTGCCACTGGTCAAAAAGCGCCGAGTGCAGGGCTACAACGCAGCTGACAAAGACACCCAGCTTGTACATCGCGGGCTCTATGCCGAATACAATCTGGTCTATGACCGAGGCACCAAGTTCGGGCTGGAAACCGGGCATGACCCGGACGCGGTTCTAATGAGCCTTCCGCCACTGGCAAAATGGGTCTGACGCTCAGAACCCCATATCGATGAAGTTGTCCCAGCAGTAACCCTGCGCAGACGCGGCGGTCATGCTGGCCCCGAGGGTCTTGACCGTCACGGAATAGGTCGTGACGTCCTCGGCCCCTGTGGGCGGTGTCAGTGAAAACTGTACCGTGCGAACGCCTCGCTCATAAGGCTTTGAGATATAGATGCGCTGGGTGGCAGAGGTCCGCAATGTCCGGATCGCGTAATCGCCGATCCCGCACCAATAGGCGACCGGGGCCGAGGTTCCGATGGCCGCCACCTCGAACGAACCGTTCTGCAAGGGCGTCACCGTGGTCCGAAACGCGGGCCGCACGCCGATCCCGAATCCGATGGCGTGCGCAACAGCAGGTGTCAGAATGGCGGTTATCAGGCAGGTGAGCTTCAGAAATCGCATGTCAGACACCCTTTCGGTCACAGGCTTTGCGTCGCAAAAAGCATGAATTCAAATAATACCATACCATGACAACATAATGAGCGTGGGCACAACTTCCATATCGGCCGCACCATGTGTCATGAAAATCCTTTCCATGAATATGATGCACGCTATGATTGGCATATCATTTGATTACAGGATGGTCAGTGCAAAAACCGTTCCCCAAAGACTGGTTTGATCTTTCACCCGAAAAATATGCCGATTTCGGCGTGTTATTCTATCTGGCGGCGTTGACGAAAACCCATCGCAGCCGCAGCCTGGCACAGGTCCTTCACGCCTTTGAAACACCCCTGCGGCTGGGCCAGTACCATATCTTTCGTCAGAACGGCTTTCCACGCGGTTTCGTGACCTTTGCGGGCCTCAGCCCCGAGGCCGAGTATCGCTATGCGGTTGAGGACCAACCTCTGACGGACGCGGATTTCACCAGCGGCACGTCCTTCTGGATCGTCGATATGGTGGCCCCATTCGGCCAGACACGCAAAATCGTCGAGATGCTGAAGCGCGACATTCCGCACCCGCGCGTGCGCACCAACCGTCTCAGCAGTGATATGTCGACCAAACGCATCGTCGAGTGGACGCGCGACGACCGGCAACAGGTGCATATGCGACTATACCGCGAATCCGAGTTTGCCCGACTGCTTGAGCAGGAAAACCAATGACATCGGTTGTGACCATATCCGGAGATATTACCGGCGATGTTACGGGCTTTCCGCCCAATATCGCAGAGGGCGATCTCGACGTAACCGCGACCTCGGATTTCGGGGCATTCACTGGGGCCAGCTGGGCCATCTCCGATCCACCGGATTTCGGCTCAGCGACGATCGATTCAGCCACCGGCGAGTGGACCTATACCGTCGATCCCGCGTTCTTCGACAGCCTCGATGACGGAGAGATCGTGTCCGACTCGTTCGAGGTGACGGTGACCGCCACCTTCGACAACGGGTTCTTCACCTTCACCGGCACACAAACCCAGATCATCGACATCACCATCGAAGGCGTGTGCTTCACCGCCGGAACCCTGATCGAGACTGCCGAGGGTGAACGCGCCATTGAGACCCTGCGCGTGGTTGACAAGGTGGCCACCGCCGATCACGGCTTGCAGCCGATCCGCTGGATCGAAAGCAGCGTACTCTCGCCCGAACGCTTGCGCGCCAACCCCGCCATGCGTCCGGTGCGAGTATCTGCGGGCAGCCTTGGCCCCGGCGTACCGGCGCGGGATTTGCTGGTCTCACAGCAGCATCGCATCCTGATCCGTGGTCCCAGGGTCGAAATGCTGTTCGGCACCGCCGAGGTCCTGATCGCGGCCAAGCATTTGTGCACATGGCCCGGTATCGGGATCGACACCAGCGATGCCCCGGTCGAATATCTGCATATCCTTCTGGACCGGCACGAGATTCTGATCGCCGAAGGCGCCTATGCCGAAAGTCTATTTCTGGGTGAGGAAAGCCTGCACACTCTGTCCTCGGACGCACTTCAGGAACTGGCCGAGATCTTCCCCGATCGCACCGATGGCGGGACCCCCGGTTTTGGCAAAGCCGCCCGGCGCATCCTGCGCGCGCATGAGGCAATGGCGCTCGGCTAGGTAAGCTCGACTCGCCCACCCACATCCTCAGGCGCAAGGGCCACGGTTTTGATCACCGCGTGGCACGGGCTGCCGACCTGCAAGCCCAGCGCCGCGACCGAGCGTCGGGTGACCCGCGCCAGCACCACCCCAGCCGGGGTTTTGACGGATACGATAGCCCCAGGCCCCTCACCCGCCCGGATCGCCTCGACCTGCCCGGACAATACGTTCAGCGCCGAAAGACCTTCGGGTAGCCTGTTCGACAGGATCACTTCCTGCGCCGGGATGCGGATACGCAGCGCCTCTCCGATCTTGTGCGGGATACGCGGCAGGAACAGGCGCGCATCCCCTGCGACCAGCTCGGACAACCCGTCATCGTGATGCGCTGCAACACGAACCTGCAACACCGCCCCCACGGCGCGCACCCCGGCAGGAGCCACCGACGGGTCGGCCAGCACCTCGGAGGCCGGACCATGGCGCAGCACTCGCCCATCCTGCAGCGCCACCACCGAGGTCGCCAGCCGCGCGACCTCGGCCGCCGAATGGGTCACATACAGGATCGGCACCGAAACCTCATCGCGCAGCCGCTCGAAATAAGGCAGGATTTCCGCCTTGCGGGCATCATCCAGCGCCGCCAGTGGCTCATCCGCCAATATCAGGCGCGGGCTGGCCAGCAGGGCACGGCCAATGGCAACGCGTTGCTTCTCACCGCCCGACAGCATCGCGGGGCGGCGGTCCAGCAGGTGTCCGATGCCCAGCATCTCGATCACCCGGTCGGGGCTTTCACGCCGCGCGCCGCGCGGGGCGAACCAGCGACCATAGTTCAGGTTCTGGCGCACGGTCAGATGCGGAAACAGGCGGCCTTCCTGAAAGACATAGCCCAGCCTCCGCCGATGCGGCGGCAGCCACAGCCCCTTTTCAGTGTCGAACAGCACCCAGTCCCCCACCGCCACGCGCCCGGCCTCGGGGCGCAGCAGTCCGGCCACCGCGTTGACAACGGTCGTCTTGCCCGAACCCGAGCGCCCGAACAGGACCGTCACGCCCGACGGCGCATCGAAATCCAGATCCAGCGCCATCCCCGGCAGCTGGTGGTGCAGACGGACAGACAGGCTCATGACCCGGCCACCCGTGCGGCCACGCGGCGGCCCACATATTCCGACAGCAGCAGCGCCCCCATGGCGATGATGATCGAGATGATCACCAGCCGTGTCGCCGCCACCTCACCCCCCGGCACCTGCAGGAATGCGTAAACCGCTGAAGGCAGCGTCTGCGTCTGGCCGGGGATGTTCGAGACAAAGGTGATCGTGGCCCCGAACTCTCCCATCGCCTTTGCAAAGGCCAGAATCGCGCCTGCAATCACACCGGGCAGGATCATCGGCAGCGTCACGGTTCCGAACACCATCATGCGCGAAGCCCCCAGCGTGGCCCCGGCCTGTTCCAGCTTGGGGTCGACCGCCTCGATTGACAGCCGGATCGCGCGCACCATCAGCGGAAAGGCCATGATCCCGGCGGCCAGCGCGGCCCCGATCCAGCGGAAGGCGAAGACGATGCCCAGCTCGGACAGCGGTTTGCCCAACGGCCCCTGAATACCGAAGGTCAGCAGCAGCAAATAGCCGGTCACCACCGGCGGCAGGATCAAGGGCAGATGCACCAGACCATTCAGCACCTGCCGCCCCGGAAAGCGCCAGCGCGCCAGCGCGTAGGCCACGAATATGCCAAAAGGCAGCGTGATCAGCGTTGCCCAGAACGACACACGCAGCGACAGGCGCAAGGCCTCAAGTTCTGCCGGACCCAGCCAACCCATCACGTCACCCATCCGGCAGGGAGAACCCCTGCCTCAGAAACTCTGCCCGCGCCGCATCCCCTTGCAGATAGGTCAGAAACGCTTGCGCTTCGGGGCCTGCGGATACGGTCAGCGCTGCAGGATAGACAATCGCCGGATGGAACTCTGCCGGGATGGTCCCAACAACCCCGACCCGCCCCTCGGCCATTGCATCCGAGCGATAGACGATCCCCAATGGCGCCGCGCCCGCGGCCACCAGCGCCAGGGCGGCGCGCACGTTGTCTGTCTGGGCGATCTGGTCCTTAACATCGCCCCAAAGGCCCAGCCCCTGCAACGCCGCCTTGCCGTAGATCCCCGCAGGCACCGCATCGACCAGCGCCATCGCCAGATACCCGTCGTTCAGTCGGGCGACCAGATCAAACCCGGCCTCAATCTCGGCGGTTGCTGCACCCGGCGCACCAATCAACACCAGCCCGTTCCCCAGCAAATCCACGCGCGAAGCATTCGCGATCAGATCCTCGTTCTGCAGCACATCCATCCAGTCCCGGTTGGCCGAGATGAACAGGTCCGCAGGTGCCCCTGCCTGTATCTGCCGCGCCAGCACCGATGAGGCGGCATAAGACACCGTCACCTGCTGCCCCGTCTCAGCTTCGAACCCGGTCGCGATAACATCGAGCGAGGTCTTGAGACTGGCGGCGGCGAAAACCAGCACGCCCTCGGCCCGAACCGGGGTCGCGATCAACGCGCAAACGGTCAATGCCGCGATCAGACAGCGCATCTTGTGCCTCCGGATCAGAGGGTTGCAATCCCTCTCGGCATATCGGAGGCGGCACGCGACAGGCAAGGCCCTTTGCCCGCACGGACGGAAATACGCCGCAGCTCCGGCGCGCAATTCTGTCGCGATCAGCGCGATGAAAAGGCAATCACGCACGCCGCACACCCTATTGCTTCATTCAGGACCCGGCCCCGCGGCACAAGATATCGAAAGAAATTCTTTCAGACCCTCTTGCACCTGCGCGCACGCTTGTCTAAATCAGCCCCCACGGGTGATTAGCTCAGTTGGTAGAGCGCTTCGTTTACACCGAAGATGTCGGGAGTTCGAGTCTCTCATCACCCACCATCCTTTCCCTGCAATGTAGCAATGTCTTACGCGATCAGCGCTTCTTGTCGTGTTGCGCCGAATACTGTGTCCATAGCTCCTCAGCAGCACTTAAACGGAAAAGATGTCCTCAACACAGGTGATATGGGCCATGGCAACACTCGCAATACGGCGATGCGCATCACTCCGAAACCTGACAAAACGCTGACACTTACCTTCACGCTGTTGAAAGGCCCGATGTGCTACCAGAAACCTGAGGCGTGCTTCAGGCATGCCGGGAACAATGAATGAAGGAACGAGCAAATGACTGAGAAAACAGAAAAAACGCTCTCCCGACGCAAAGCACTGACCAGGATTGGCGGGCTGGCCCTGGCAGCCTACACGGTACCCGCGCTGACCCCGCTTTCTATGGCACATGCCTCATCGGGCTCAAGCGGCGGCTCCGGAGGGGGCTCGGGTGGTGGTTCGGGCGGCGGCTCGGGTGGTGGTTCGGGCGGCGCATCCGGCGGCCGTTCGAGCGGCTCAAGCGGCGGTTCGGGCGCGTCGGGATCCAGCGGGGCCAGCGCGGGAAGCGCACCATCAAAGGCCAGCGCAGCATCAAAGGCCAGCACAGCCTCGGTAGCCAGCGCAGCCTCGGTGGCCAGTGGAGCCAGCAGACCGAAAACGATCACACGTGCGGAATGCGAGGGCGGCGGCGGAACAGTTGTCGACCGTGGCGACGGGGTTTCGGTGTGCAGCTGACAAGCTGATCGAAGTTTGCCTTGCGCGACCATCGGCCTGCCCGGGTATGACAAACGGGCGGGCCGGATTGCGTTGAAGCATGGGGGAAATTCGCTAGCATGAAAGCCGGCAACCTGGGAACGGAACGTGACTGAAACGCAGCATGTGCATTTTGAGGGGTTAGACCATCCGATCGCGCTTGAAGGGCGCTCAACGATCGCGGCGATGATGTCGACAATCCTGACGGCATGGCCGCACCGGATAGAGCCCGCCAAATCTGACCTGGAGGCATTCGTGACGATACGCGCTGCCCCAAAGAAACGATGGGAAGTGACTTGCGCGGACGCGCCCGACTCGCCCCGGATCTGGAACGAGGTAAACGCGCTGTGCGATGTTGTGGCCGAAATGGCATGGGAGCGATTGCGCTCTGATCCCCGCCTGCTCTGCCTGCATACTGCTGCGATTGATTTCGGGGGGCGTCTGGTGGTGTTCCCCAATGCCCGGCGGGCGGGAAAGAGTACGCTCGCCATCGCTCTGGCGCGCCAGGGATTGCCGCTCTACACAGACGATTTTTTGCCTATACGGGTTGATGATGTCACCCGCGAATGCGTCGGCATCGCAAACGGGGTTCTGCCGCGCCTCCGCCTGCCCTTGCCAGAGGGGTTCAGCGAGGCCTTTCACACATGGGTTGCCGACAACAAGGGGCCTTCAAACCGTCAATACAAATATCTTGTGGACCTGCCGATCGCACCCTGGGGCGCGCAGCTTCCACTGGGTGCAGTGGTCGTACTGGATCGCCGCGACACTCCGATCCGCCCCGAACTGAACGCAATCGCGCAAGAAGACGCACTTGCCGGTCTCATCACCCAAAATTTCGCACGCACCCGCCATGCGGGCGCAATTCTCAGCTCGATCGAATTGCTTTCACGGCACTTGCCAATCTATCGCCTCAGTTATCACAGCGCCGAAGAAGCGGCGGATTATCTCGCGTCCCATCCCGACCTTGCCGCCCTTCCGGTCGCCCGGATTGCCGATGTCATGCAGGACGCCCGGCAGGCTCCGCTGGATCTCGTGGAGCGGAAGACCGGGGAATTCCTGCCCGAAAAACACTATCTACAGGTCCCTGGCGTGACGCAGACCCAGGCCGGAGAAGACCGCTTTCTGGCCGATCAGGATGGGATTGGCATTTTCCGGCTGAATCCCATGTCATCGGCGATCTGGGGGCTGCTGGAAGAGCCCACCGATCTGGCTGAGATCGTGGACATCCTGACAGCGGCCTTTCCGGATGTCGCTCCCGAACAGATTTTTTCAGATTGCGACCGGCTGATGCGTGATCTGGCCAAAGCCCATCTGATCAGCCCTGCAACGGAGGGTGTCATTGCCCGATGAGCCGGGCAAAACGCATATCCCGCAGGGCGGCGCTGGCCCGCCTGGGCATGGGCGCCGCAGCAGCCTACATAGCGCCCGCACTGCTAGGGATAAGCCAGACACAAGCGTCGGCGGGCTCGGCTGCCAGCGGTTCATCAGGGTCCAGCGGCTCATCAGGCTCCAGCGGATCGTCTGGCTCCAGCGGATCGTCAGGGTCCAGCGGATCATCGGGCGCGAGCGGTGCTTCAGGGTCCAGCGGTGCATCCGGCGCCAGCAGTGCATCGGGGTCGTCCGGTGCCAGCCGGCCAAGCGGCCCGTCGCAGTCAGGTTCCTCGCGCCAGAGCGGCGCCTCAAACCGGCCAAGCGGGCCAAGCGGGCCGGGTACGTGCCGCCGCTCATCCATGTCGGGTGGCGCCCAGATTTCACGTCAGGATTATAAACGTGCGCAACGCGCCATCGCGCGCGGCGATGCACGACCATTACAGGAGGTTCTTGGCAAAGTTCAGGCCCGGCATCCGGGCAGATTGTTACAGGTCGGATTTTCCGACAATCGCGGCAGGCCGATATTCCAGGTGCTGATCGTTGACCCGAAAGGGGCGGTAGTTTCAGTCACAGTCGATGCGGGCTCGAGCCTGATCCTGAACGTACGGGCGTGTTAGATGCGTATTCTGATCGTAGAAGATGAACACAAGATCGCCGAACTGATCGCTGATGTCCTTGAAGGCGAGGGGCTGATCCCCGAGATTGCCCGCGATGGCGAAGAAGGCTGGTTTCTGGGTAGTACCGAAAGCTACGCCGCCGCGATTCTGGACATCGGCCTGCCCAAGCGCGACGGCCTGTCGGTCTTGCGCAATTGGCGCAACGAGGGGCTTGACCTGCCCGTCATCCTGCTGACAGCGCGCGCAAACTGGAACGAACGCGTCGAAGGTATCGACGCAGGCGCCGACGATTATCTGGGCAAGCCGTTTCAGATGGAAGAACTCGTCGCCCGCCTGCGCGCAGTGATGCGTCGCTCAGGCGGGCAGAAGGCCACGACACTCGAGTCCGGGGCGCTCAGGCTCGATCTGCGGCAGATGCGGGTTTCGATCGACGGGCTGCCCCTGAAGGTCACACCTCTGGAATACCGGCTGCTGAACTACCTGATGCATCATCGCGGGCGGGTGGTGACCCACGAGGAACTGCTCGAAAATATCTACTATCGCGATCAGGAACCCGACAGCAATGCGATTGAAGTTCTTGTGGGCCGCCTGCGCCGCAAGATCGGCGGAGGCGTCATCGAAACGCGCCGGGGATTCGGATATATTATCGCCGAGGACGAAACATGAAGATGTCGCTGAGCCTGCGCCTGTTGCTTGCGGCTGCGCTGGCCACGACTCTGGCGCTGGCGGCGACGGCTATCGTCTTCAACATCCTGTTCCGGCTTTATTTCGAACATCGCTCCCGTGAGGAACTGGAGACATATCTGACCGTACTGAGCGGCAATGTCGGAGTGAACGCCGAGGGCGACATCGAGGTCGCACCCATTTCGGATCCCCGGTTCGAGCAGCCTGTTTCAGGGTATTACTGGCAGGTTCAGATCGATGATGGCGAACCACTCCTGTCGCCGTCGTTCTGGTCCGCTCCGCTGACGCTGATGCGCCCGCAGACACCGGGGGTGATCACCTTTGCAGATGTCACGATCAACCCGGATGAGGCCGTGGCGGTCGCAAGCTGGGTAATAACCCTGGGCGAGGTTGAGTCGCGCCGCGAGGTCTTTCTGGCGGTAGCCATCGACCGGGCGGATCTGGATGTCTCGGTGTCCCGGTTTACGATGAACTCAATCATTTGGCTTGCGGTGTTGGGCCTGTTTCTGCTGGTTGCAAGCTGGATTCAGGTCCGGTTGGGGCTGAAGCCGCTGCAGAAGGTTCGATCCGAAGTCGGCCGTGTCTCGCGATCACAGGACGGGCGACTGTCTTCAGACTATCCCACCGAAGTCCTGCCGCTTGTCGACGAGGTGAACCAATTGCTCGATGCCAATGCCGCGGCGTTGGTACGGGCACGATCACGCGCGGGCAACCTGGCCCATGGACTGAAGACACCTCTGACGATCATGCACGGGATCGAGCGTAAAATGCGCAAGTCCGGGCAGGATGGTCTGGCCGACGACCTGATAACGGAAATCACTGCCATACAGCACATCGTCGAACGTGAGCTGGCATCGAGCCGCGACAGCCAGCAGGTGCGGCAACGCTCGGACGCCAGTGCAATCGTGGCGCGTCTGCACCGCACACTTGGCCGCCAACCCGGTGCCGAACATATCCGGTGGGATATCGACGTGCCCGCCTCCCTTCACCTGCCGTTCGACGAGTTCGACCTGACCGAGCTTCTGGGCAATCTCCTGGACAATGCCGTAAAATGGTCGGAGAGCAGGATCTCCATACGGGGCAGGCAAGATGGCGCTTCCGCGATGTTGACCATCGAGGACGATGGCCCCGGCATCCCAAAGTCAGAACGCGACATAGCGCTCGAACGCGGAGCCCGGCTTGATCCGGAACAACCGGGTGCCGGTCTTGGGCTGAGCATCGCCCGACGCATGGCACGGGCCCATGGCTGCACCCTGACTCTGGATCGGTCCACGCTTGGAGGCTTGGAAGTGCGCCTGACATGGCCTTTGTCCGACCTTACGGACCCTGCCTGATCAAATCTCCGCACGACTGGCTTCCGATTACGCGTCTGAGGCAAGAGCCATACGTCGGGAGATTGCTTCTGGTCAGCGCAAATTCTCCCTCCAAACGCGGCGGCTACTTCAACCCAACATCTTTTCCGGGATACAGATCATCTAAACGCCAAAGGCGCCAAGGTTTTTTTGAGAACCATGCTAAGCTTCTGCTTTGACCAGAGGAACGCGCCGTCCTGACCCGCCCTACCGGCAGAACCGGCTCAGGACATTGCGGGTGATGACCTCGACCTGACGGTCGTGTCGCATCAGCCCGGCGACCCATTCGCAGGTGCCGGCGCAAAACACCTCACCTTCTCCGCTTTGCCAGTAAACGATCGCGCCGTTGCCGCGGCTGGATTTGTCCAGTGTCTTCGCCGTCAGCTCACCATACAGGACCTGCGCCTTGAACGCGGCATCCGCGCCGCCGATATAGAGTGTTTCTCCCCAATGGGAAAAATCGGCCTCGATATTGGTGGCCAGCCCAAGCGCAATAATCTCGACCGATTTATCCGTGCCATCCCGGCCTGTCGGGAACGGCAGACCGTCGTCAAAGGTGAAATCCACCCCGTCCACCTCATACCCAAATATCCGGGATTCAGCGCCCAACTGGTCGCCATACCCAAGCCGCGCCCCCTGCAAAGCCCAATGATCAGGCCGGTAGACCGTGAACCCGCCGCTGCCCTGACCGACGCAATTGCCGAGCCCGGCATACACGCCTTTCAGCCCGTTCACGCCGAAGGTCCACGCGCCGGGGCGATTGACGGGAGCCGCATCCCAGGCGCCGGTAACCAGATGTGCATCGTTCCCACCCATCAAAGGATCGGCGTCTTTCGCCGTGTATTTATAGCAGACCTGCGTTCGCGCCTGATCCTCCATCCGGGTCTGCCACAGGAAGTTGCCCGCAAAGCGCGCCACTCGACCTCCGCCTTCGACAAAACGGTCGACGCTGTCGCGCATATTTGCGGTCCAGTATTCGTCATGTCCCACGAATACAGCGCATTGGTGGCGGGTCAGCAGGTCCGGCTCCAGCTCCAGATCATGCTGTGTAACAATCTCGAACTCATATCCTTCCGCCTCTGCCCAGCGCGCGAAATGGCGTTCATAGCTGGCCCAACCGGCCGAGGCATATTTCTTGGAATAGCCATAGGCATAAGCCCATTCCATGTAAGGATAACGCACCATGCCATCCGGGTCACTTGGCCGTTCGGTCAGGGCGCGGGGTGCGCCTGCGGGTAGCTTGCAGAACCCGCGAGTCCATGGCCTCTGGTTCGACAGAACGGGCGAAAAGGCGTTGCTTTCCGGCCCCGCGATCCCCTCATAAGCGCTGGACCCGCCCCAGCAATTATAGGCCAGCCAGGTGCCGGTTGCGCAGATCAGCACCATCGGGAGGCGGTCCGCCGAGGCAGCCCGACGGACAAAGATCAGGTGATGCTCTTCGACGGAATCACCCTGACATTCAGCCCGCAGCGTGATCAGATAGGCCCCCGCTTTCCAGTCATCTGGAATGGTTAAGGCATACGAAACCTCCCACCCGCACCCCTGCACCGAGCACTGTTCCGGGGTGTCCTGATGCTGACCCTTCAGATCCGTATCACGATGGACCGGCACATAATCGACGCCATCCCGACCAACCTCCAACGACCAAGTCCGGGCCGTGGTCGAGACGCGCAACTCGACGCTGTCTCCGGGGCGGTAGGTGTAGCGGTCGGTATACCCCCAGATCTCCAGCACCCGATCATCTCTGGCCGGGCCGATATAATAGTGATCCAGAATGTGGCGCGCACGGGCGCGGGTGCGTGGGGTGATCGCGGGACCAGCGCCTTCATGTTCCGGGTTAATCACGTTATTCATGCTGCCGCTCCGTAGACGTTCCGGCGCTTTCACTGGTCATCAACGACCCCTTTTCGCACCGCAATCCGTTCTGTTTCAAGCATATGGCAACGCGCCTTTGCCTGACGCAAGAGCGATTGGGAATTCACCCTGAATGCGCTTCCTTCGTTCTCCTCTGCGACATCGCGATGTCGCGGGGGGGTTATACACACGCAACGCCCCGCGATAGCCGTTGGCTATGTTACGCGCTTTGAACGAAAACTGGGCTTTGTTTCTGGGCATGCTCATGCTGATGGTCGCCAATGGCCTTCTGGCGACATTGCTGACCATTCGGGGGGCGAGCCTTGGGTTCAGCGACTTTACCATCTCGATCATGCAGGCCAGCTATCCGCTGGGCGCATTGGCCGGCACGGCGCTGGCGCCGAGGCTGGTTGAAAACGTCGGTCATATTCGGGCGTTTTCCGCCCTTGCATCGCTGGTTTCAATCGCCGCAATCGTTCATCTGCTGACCAGCGACGCCGTCAGTTGGAGCGTGATGCGATTTCTCGGCGGGTTCTGCTATCCCGGCCTTTATGTGATCACCGAAAGCTGGCTGAACGCAAAATCCGACAACAGCATACGTGCGCAGGTCCTGTCGCTCTATTTCATCATTCAGCTTGCCGGACCGGCTTTGGGAACAGCGCTTGTCGGCTTTCCCGACCCGACCGGCAACCTGCTGTTCGGGGTCGTCTCGATCCTGATCTCACTGTCAATCGTGCCGCTTCTGCTGTCGGGCAACAAAGCACCGGATTACACCGCGCCCGAGCGTATGCCGGTGACCCGGCTCTACAAGGTCTCGCCTGTTGCGGTTCTTGGCATAATCATTGTCAGCATCGGCGTTTCGGCGTCCTACATCACCTTGCCCCTCTATGCGCTGCAGCAGGGTTTCACGGCGGCGCTGGCCTCGGGGGCGCTGGTGGCCGCCCTGATCGCCGGTGCCATTGTTCAATATCCCGTCGGCTGGATTTCCGATCATACCGACAGACGTTATGTGGTCATCGGCTTGGGAGTAGTGACGGCGCTTGCGTCGTTCTGGATGGCCATCGACACCTCACCATCGAACATCGTCATCGGTTTTGTTCTGGTGGCGATCGGGCTTTACCCGGCTTATTCCATCCTGACCGCGCATGCGAATGACCAGTTGAAACTGTCCCAGATCGTGCCCGCCAGTGGCACCATGGTGTTGCTGTTGAACGTGGGCCTGCTGATCGGAACGATATTGGGTCCGAACTCGATCACGCTGCTGGGCGGCAGAGGTCTGCAGGTTTTGCTGGCAGTTATCGGCCTGTCCGTGGCGCTGGTCGCAATCATTCGGCGCTATCAGGTCGAGGCCCCCACCGAGACCGGAGAGGTCCAGATCGTGGGCGTCATCGGAACCGGGCAACCGGGGGTCCTGCAGGCCGAGACCCTGGTTCAGGAAGAAGAGGCAAGTGAACGAGAAGGGGCGTCGTAAGCCGCATGTTGCCAGACACTGTTCAAGAATGCACCCGGCCCGATGGCGGATCCTGAGGAGGATTGAAATGACCCGACCCGATGAGAACCTGCGCGCCCTCGCCGCGGATTACTACATCAGCGAGGAGGTTTTTGCCGAAGAGCGCGAGAAGCTGTTTTTCAAGTCCTGGCAATATGCCTGCCATATCAGCGCGCTGGCGGAACCGGGCGATTACGTCGCGACCAGCATTCTGGGCCAGAACGTGTTTGTCGTGCGCGATCAGGACCACGAAATCCGCGCCTATTACAATATCTGCCCGCATCGCGGCCATAAGCTGGTCGAGGGGTCCGGGCAAACCCGCGCCATCGTCTGCCCCTATCACCATTGGAGCTTTTCTCTGGACGGCTCGCTGCGGCACATGCGCAAACGCGACACCAGTTCGGTGCCCGACCAGAAAGAGGTGTGCCTGAACACGGTGCGGGTGGATCGGCTGCTGGATTTCATCTTCGTAAATCTTGACCCCGACGCCCTGCCAATCGCCAAATTCTGGCCGGGGATCGAAGATCAGGTGCGCGAGAAATGCCCGAAGGTGGACAGCTATGTTCTGGGTGAAACCGCCGCCGCCATTCACGAGGTCGACGTAGCCGCCAACTGGAAAATCCAGATCGACAACTATCTGGAATGCCAGCACTGCCGTCATGGCCATATCTCATTTTCGGACATGCTGGACATCAACAACCAGACTTATGAGCTGACCAAAAACGCGGCGTACAACTTCATCCCCGGCAACAGGAAGGCGGACAATCTGGCCTATCCGCTGGATCTGGAACATGACGAAACCGACCTGCATTTCTGGTTCCTGTTCCCCAATATCGGCATCTCGCAATTTGCCGGGCCGGGCAATCTGACCCTGTTCCAGTGGAACCCGATCGGCACCGGTCGCGGGCTGCGCTGGAGCATCAATCTGGAACCGCCCGAGCCCACCGATCCGGGCATGCGGGACCGTCAGGAAAAGCGGGCGATCTGGGGGCGCGACGTGCTGCAACCCGAGGATATCTCGTTCCTGCTGTCAGTGCAGGAAGGCATGAACCAGCGGTGCTTTGATCAGGGTTGGTACATAGTTGACTGGGAAAACATCGAATACTCGGAGGCCATGATGCGTCATTTCCACAATACCTATCTGGAACATATGGGGCGCGCATCCCCAGCCACCGCGCAGGCCGCGGAATGAGCGGGGCAAGACCGCTGGCCGGAGTGCGGGTTCTGGACTTCGGACAATATCTGGCCGGTCCGCTGGTCGGGATGATGCTGGCCGATATGGGGGCAGAAGTGCTGCGCATCGATCCGCCCGGCGGGCCGCGTTGGGATGATCCGGCGGCCGATATGCTGTCGCGCGGCAAGCATGTTCTGGAACTGGACCTGAAAACGGATGCCGGGCAAGCACAGGCGATTGAGCTGGCCAAACGCGCGGACATCGTGATCGAGAACTTCCGCCCCGGCGTCATGGACCGTCTGGGCGTTGGCCCCGATGTATTGCGGCAGGCCAATCCGGGGCTGATCTATCTGGCCCTGCCCGGCTTTGCCTCGACCGACCCGGAACTGGCCGATCTGGCCGCGTGGGAGGCGATCGTCGCCGCCCGCACCGGGCAATTCACCGATATGGGGCTGAACCGCCGCCTGATGGGGATCAAGGCCTCGTTCTCGCCGCTCAACCTCGCCTCGGCCTATGCCGCCACGTTCGGCGCAATGTCCGTTCTGTTCGCGCTGCATTCGCGTGCAAAGACGGGCGGGGATTACATCGAGGTGCCTCTGGCCTCGTCCCTGTTCGAGGGGTTGGTCTATAACCACGAACAGATCGAAGGCTATCCCGACCGCTACAAATCCCCGCGCGAGCTGGAACTGGATCGCCGCGCAAGAACGGGCGAGCCCTGCGATCTGAATTTTTCCGAGCTGTCAGAGTTCCTCGATCCGTTTTATCGCACTTATACCTGTCAGGACGGGCGCGGGTTCTACGTGGTGGCCAGCAGCGTCGCCACCCACCCGGCACGCGTCCTGACGACGCTGGGTCTGGGTCATTTGCTGGATGAGCTTCCGGTGTTCGACCCCTATCTGGACACCAAAGATTGGCCGGATGAATGGACGCTCAGCAACTACCCGGTCGGGGCGCGGGATCGCGCCCGGGTCTCGTCAGCGATGAAGGCTGCGTTTCTGACCAAACCGGCCCATGAATGGGACGTGCTGTTTGGCACGGCCAAGGCTCCGGCAACGGCACAGCGCACAACCAAGGAATGGCTACACGACCCGCATGCCACCGCGTCAGGCCTGATCCTGAGCGTCGATGATCCGAAACACGGGGCGATGCAGCAGATGGGCAACGTGGCCTGGCTGGCCGGGGATGAGGCGGCAGTCGCGAAATCTCCGGCCATCACGGGGGACGCGGCCCGTGATCATGTGGCGCAGATATTGGCCGAACCACCCCGCCCGCATATTGACGCTACCCGGCAGACCGGGTGGCTGGACGGCCTGAAAGTGGTGGACCTGACCAATGTGATCGCCGGGCCGACCATAGCCTCAACTCTGGCACGGTTCGGGGTCGACGTGACCCATGTACAGCCCGTGACACCGTCGGTCGATCCGTGGAACACGGTGGTCTTTGGCCTGCAGGCCAATCGCGGCAAGGAAAGCGTTCTGCTGAACCTGCGCGATGCTGCCGGGCGCGAGGCGTTGAACCGGCTGATCCGCCAGGCGGATGTGATCACCCTGAACGCCACGGATGAACAGCGCGACGGGCTGGGCCTGTCGCCGGACGAGCTTACCGCGATCAACTCCGACGCCATTCTGGTGCAGCTGGACGCCTTCGGTGGGCCGATGCGCGGGCCGAAATCGGACCATCTGGGCTATGACGATCTGGCGCAGGCGGCATCGGGGATCATGATCCGCTTTGGCGGCGGCATGGACACCCCCGAGGAACACGCCCATGCCGGCACTATCGACGTTCTGGCCGGTCTGACCGCCTGCGTTTCGCTGGGAGCTGCCTTGATCCAGAAACAGGCAACCGGGGTCGCGGATATCGCGCGATCATCTCTGGCAGCGGCAGGCGGCATGATACAGGCGCAGTTCATGTATGATTTTGCCGAACGCGCACCCTTTGACGAAGCATCAGGGCGCGCTGCATTGGGTGCGGGTCCGTACTATCATTGCTATCAGGCCTCGGACGGCTGGTTCTTCTGGGCCGCCCCCAAAGACGGTCCCGACGTCCTGAACGATGTGGCCGAACTTGCCGATCTCACTGCGCTTCCCAATGACGCGCTACAAGAGCAACTCAGCCACCGCTTCAAATCGCAGACCATCGCGCACTGGTCCGGGTGCCTGAACCGGGGATCAAGCGCCGTTGTGCCTTTGGCCTCGATGCTGGAGACGCGCGATCAGTCGCTGCAACTGGAAAGCGGCGGGGATGTGGACATTCAGAAGGCAACATACCGCGCCGTGCGCCATGACACCCACGCCATGGGCCGATGGTGCGACCTTGCCGCCCCGAATGCAGTCCGGACCTCAAATGCGGCCATCTCCATACCCGGGCCCGCGCCGAAATTTGGTGACAGCACAATCCCTATTCTGACCAGGATCGGGTATTCGGAGGCCGAGATACAAGAGATGCTGACAAACCAATCAGCCGCAATCAGCTGGTCCGCGCGCTTTCTGCCGGAGTGATTTGCCTAAAACAGCTGGGTTTCCTTGGGCAACTGCGCAAGGGAACCCGGTTACTGTGCGTGAAATCAGCCCAGCCCGTAATTTCGCGCCTTAGCTCTCAGGCTTTTGCTGGCAATCCCTGAAGGACTCGAACCCTCAACCTGCTGATTAGAAGTCTTACGGGCGCATTTTCTATCAGTCGCGATGCTCCTCTTTTTGTTCATATTTTGTTGGCATATTTGAACCTAAAGTGTGAATTGATTTCGATCGAGCACTAGCAAATTCGAGCAATTTTGCTTACCTTTTGCTTAACTTTTTTATATCGATCCAAACAATGCCCACTGCACGTCTGGCCAAATCACGCATCGATGACATCACCGCGAGTAATCGGGATACGATTTACTGGGACGAAGGTCTTCCCGGTTTTGGCGTGCGCGTGAAGACCACAGGCGTGAAGAGCTTCGTTGTTCAATACCGGAACAGACAGACCGGACGTTCAAAGCGAAAAACACTCGGTCGGTACGTTCTTCAATGTCCCTGTAAGTGGCGCGAGACATGGCACGGTCGCTTCTAGCCGACGTGATCCGGGGGGACGACCCCGTAGCCAATGCCCAAGCGGTTCGACGCTCGCCAGACGTTACCGAACTGGCCAAGCTGTATTTGACAGAACACGCTGTTCCAAAGAAACGGCAGAGCAGCGTTCGAAACGATCAATCTATGTTGGATGGGTATATTTTGCCCAAGCTGGGCAAACTTCGTGTTATTGAAGTCGCCAATAAAGATATTCAAAAGCTCCACGATCAAATGCGGGAAACGCCTTACCAAGCCAATCGTACGCTAGCCCTGCTGTCAAAGATGTTCGAACTGTCTGTGCGTTGGGGCATGCGCTCCGACAACCCAGCTCGTGGAGTTGAGAAGTTCCCAGAAGAGAAACTGGATCGTTGGCTATCGGATGAAGAGTTGAGCAGATTGTTGGCTGCACTCGCCGAGCATCCCAACAAAATCGCAGCCGATGCCATCCGGTTACAACTCTTGACGGGCGCGCGTATCGGCGAGGTGCTGACTGCAAAATGGACAGATTTCGACATTGAGCGCGGTGTCTGGACGAAGCCATCGCATCACACATAGCAAAAGCGCAGAGAACATTTGCCGCTTTCATCTGCCGCCTGCGAACTATTGAATCGTATGAGGGGCGCGAAAGGCGCAAAAAGCGCGTGGCTATTCCCAGGTCGATCGCCCGAGCACCCCTACAAGGACCTCAAGGCATTTTGGCGATCCGTGACACAAGCGGCAGATCTCAAAGATTACCAGATACACGACAATCGCCACACCCATGCATCCCACCTAGTTTCCAGTGGCTTGAGTTTGCCTATTTTTGGCCGCCTTCTGGGCCATATCAACCCGTCGACGACACAACGATATGCGCACTTAGCGGATGATCCGCTGCGACAGGCTGCAGAGATCATTGGAGACAAGATCAAAGACCAGGACGCTGAGGCGTAAGGAACACTAACCAGTGGTCAGATCGTCCGAGTGGCAATATTGCTGCGCGGGCGCTCACTAACTTCAACGTCCGCAATACGTTGAAACACGGACATCTGACAGAAAGGCCCAGATGGCCGCGTTGAGCCCAAACTGGACACTGGTTCGCTATGCAGCATTCATCAATTTGG
Source organism: Ruegeria sp. L12 (assembly GCF_056531745.1). Taxonomy (NCBI): domain Bacteria; kingdom Pseudomonadati; phylum Pseudomonadota; class Alphaproteobacteria; order Rhodobacterales; family Roseobacteraceae; genus Ruegeria; species Ruegeria sp. L12. The sequence goes on along the minus strand of NZ_JBQFMH010000022.1, from coordinate 1,633 downwards.
GCATATTTCGTTGAAAAACTCCTGCTTGATCGAGACGTCGGTCGCTGTTTCAATTCTCTCAACGAGCGGGAGGATCAGCCATGATGGGACCGAGACAGGAAGCGCAGGCGGCATTGTTTAATGAGTTCTCGTTGGACGACCATGTTCCCCAGGATCACCTGCTTCGGTCGATTGACCGCATTGTTGATCTGAGCAGCATGCGCGCGCATTTGGCAGATTTCTACAGCCACACGGGCCGTCCTTCAGTCGATCCTGAGCTGCTGATCAGAATGCTGTTGGTGGGCTACTGCTTTGGCATTCGTTCAGAACGGCGATTGTGTGAAGAGGTATATCTTAATCTGGCGTATCGCTGGTTCTGTCGCCTCGATCTCAACGACCGGGTTCCTGATCATTCGACCTTCTCAAAGAACCGGCACGGGCGTTTCCGTGAGAGCGAACTGCTCCGCCATCTGTTCGAGACAACCGTCGCCCGTTGTATCACAGAAGGCCTCGTGAGTGGCCAGCGCATGGCGGTGGATGCCAGCTTGATCGAGGCTGACGCAAACAAGCAGAACTCAACCGCGAAGGAGAAATGGGATGTGTCCGAAATTGATCGTGCGGATGCGCCACGCGCTGTTCGGGAATATCTCGATACACTGGATGAGGCAGCTTCTGGTGCCGCGATGCCAGTCAAACCCAAGTTCACGTCCCATTCTGACCCGGCCAGCCAATGGACGGCGGCCCGCAAAGGCCCAGCGTTCTTTAGCTATTCCGATAACTATCTGATCGACACCGATCACGGCGTCATCGTTGATGTGGAAGCGACGCGTTCCATCCGTCAGGCAGAGGTTGGTTCAACAAAAACGATGCTGAAGCGTGTAAAAGACAAGTTCGATTTGCATCCCGAGCGCCTGATCGCTGACACCGCTTACGGGTCAGGTCCAATGCTCGGATGGCTGGTTGACCAAAAGACCGCACCGCATATTCCGGTGATCGACAAGGCCGGGCGCACAGACAGCACATGGTCCCGCGCCGACTTCGAATGGGATGCCGCAAACAACCAATACATCTGCCCTGAGGGCGAGGCCCTCAAGCAATTTCGAAGGAACTACTCCGACCCGAAACGAGGCCCCACGGGCAAAGGCGTCGCAAAATACCAAGCTTTGAAACACACCTGCCAGGCCTGTCCATCAAAAGCCAAATGCTGCCCTAATGCCGATGCGCGCAAGATTACTCGCGAAGAACACGAAGACGCTCGACAAGTCGCCCTCGATATCGCCAAGACCCGCCAGTACGACATCTCAATGAAGCTTCGAAAGAAGGTCGAGATGCTCTTCGCCCACCTCAAGCGTATCCTCGGGTTGGGCCGTCTCCGATTACGCGGACCATGCGGCGCAAATGACGAACTCCTCCTCGCCGCCACCGCCCAAAACCTCCGCAAATTGGCCAAGATCTTTCCTGCACCGCAGCAAACGCGCAAAGCCTGACCAGAAAGGCGCTCGCGCTCTGTTCAGCGCATCACTTTCTGCGTCGGCAACACGTTGTTTTTCAACAGAATCGGCTTATTTCGTTGAAAAACTCGCCCTTGATCGAGGGCTGAACTGCTGATTCAATTCCTGTAGTGTAGGGGAGGATCAGCCATGATGGGACCAAG
>NZ_JBQFMH010000021.1:0-30114 GCF_056531745.1 Ruegeria sp. L12 | reverse complement strand
TCAAAACGCGGCGTAAATTGAAACTACAGCGAGCCTGAGCCTCCAAAGCCAATCAACCGCTCGTGTTCCAAATCATTTGATGACAGACAAGTTCAGTACTAAACATGATGCGCTCGAATCATTGGTTTGGCGAAAATTTGCACCAGATGCAGACTGTGTAGACAGTCTTGGTCGGATATCTGTTCAACAGGCAATTCGTCTCGGAAGAACTAAATCATACCTTGGAAGCAGGTCAGCATTGGTTGGTGACATTCGCGCCTATCGCAATAAGAATGGTCACGGTATTAAAATCTTTCACGCGCCAAGTGAAGGAATACACCATGCCCATATCACCTATGATCGTAATCCAGCTTCTGATTTCACTAAGAATGACAAAAGTGAACTTAAGTTCCAATTGAAGAGAATCTTCAAAATTGATCGATAGCTATACGAAGCAGCAAAGGTGGTTCAAAGGGTGGTTTGTGACGGCAGAGATTCTACTAATCGCGTGAGATATAAGCATATTTCTGGAAACGATGGTGCCCAGGAGAGGACTCGAACCTCCACGTCCATACGGACACTAGCACCTGAAGCTAGCGCGTCTACCAATTCCGCCACCTGGGCAGGTGTCGTGGAGGGGCGTTTAAGCTGACTGGCGAGGGGCGTCAACCGGATTCGCATCAGATTTTTGAAGTTTTTTTACATGTCGTCTTCGGATCGGTCTACGAGCCTCAAATTCAGCGGTGCGCGGCGTTATTGCGCCTTGTTCACCGGGCGCATGGGCGCTAGATCAAATCAGACCCAGACAGCAGGAGCGCCATCATGTCCAAACTGGTCACGATTTACGGTGGATCGGGCTTTGTCGGCCGCTATATCGCGCGCCGTATGGCCGCAGAGGGCTGGCGCGTGCGCGTGGCCGTAAGGCGTCCCAATGAGGCGATGTTCGTCAAGCCATACGGCGCTGTGGGTCAGGTTGAACCTATTTTGTGCAACATTCGTGATGATGCCTCGGTTGCCGCTGCGATGCATGGTGTTGATGCAGTGGTCAATTGCGTTGGTGTACTGAATGAGCTGGGCAAAAACGCGTTCGACGCCGTGCAGGCGGATGGGGCTGAGCGGATTGCCCGATTGGCCGCGGCGCAGGGCGTTGAGCGGATGGTGCATATCTCGGCGATTGGCGCGGATCTGGACTCGGACAGTGATTATTCGCGCACCAAGGCCGAGGGCGAGGCTGCCGTGCTTCAGCACATGCCGAACGCAATCATTCTGCGCCCGTCGGTGATTTTCGGCACCGAAGATCAGTTCTTCAACCGGTTTGCCGGTATGACCCGGATGAGCCCGTTCCTGCCTCTGGTTGGGGCCGAGACGCGGTTTCAGCCGGTCTATGTGGATGACGTGGCGCAGGCTGCGGTGCTGGGTGTGCTGGGCAAGGCGGCGCCGGGTGTCTATGAACTGGGCGGGCCCGAGACCAAGACGTTCCGTGCGCTGATGCAGCAGATGTTGGGTGTGATTCATCGCCGTCGCGTCATTCTGGGCGTTCCGTTTCTGGCCGCGAAGGTCATGGCGGGAGTTCTGGATATCGCAAAATTCGTCAGTTTCCAGCTGTTCCCCAACAACATCCTGACCCGTGACCAGCTGAAAAATCTACGGCGCGACAATGTCGTTGCCGATAGCGCAATGGGATTTGCCGAACTGGGGATCGAACCTACAGCTCTGGATTCGGTGCTGCCGGATTATCTGTGGAAGTTCCGCCCCTCGGGCCAATATGACGACATCCAGGACTCGGCGAAGAACCTGCGGATCTGATCAGCTGTAGGCGATCACCAGCAGGGCGCAGCCCAGAACAACGCGATAGATCACATAGGGTGTGAAGCTGACACTGCGCAGCAGTCGCATCATCAGGCTGAGCGCCATCAGGGCTGCAACAAAGGCGAAGGCAGCGGCAATCGCTCCGTCCTTTGCCAGCTGAGCATCCGCTTGTTGGATCACATCAACTGACAACAGCGCGCCCGAGGCCAAAATGGTCGGGATCGACATCAGCATTGCAATCCGGGCGCCGTCTTCCCTTGTATATCCTAGCTGCCGGGCGCCCGTAATGGTGATACCCGAACGCGAGGTGCCGGGGACAAGCGCTAGAACCTGCCAGAGCCCCATGATGATCGCATCGCGAGCGCCCCAATCCGCCGCCTGTTTGGTCTGTGGTCCTCTCTGATCCATCCAATACAGCAAAAGCCCAAAGCCGAGCATCGCCCAGCCGATCACGGCAATCGAGCGCAAAACCTGTTCCAATCCGGTCAGATACAGGATTGCACCGGCGATGATTGTCGGGATCGAGGCGATGATCAAACCAAGCGCCAGACGCGCCTCGGGCTGGTCAAGCCGACCTCGAACCGCATCGGGCAGGCCCCGGATCGCTTGTGCAACGTCGCCCCGGAAATACAGAACAACAGCGCCAAGCGTGCCAACGTGTACCGCAACATCAATTGCAAGGCCCTGATCATCGATGCCAGCGAGGCGTGGAAGCAGGATCAGATGGCCGGACGAAGACACGGGCAGAAACTCGGTCACGCCCTGAATGATCGCCACGAGAATCAGGTGAAATAGGCTCATCTGCTCGACCCTGCTCTTTGGTCATTTTGTTGTGATCCATGGGTATAAGTGTGGTGTGGGAAAGGAAAGCGCTCAAATAGGTCCGTATCGGAACTAAAAAATGGGAAAAATCCCTGACTTAGCGTTCCATTTCTGGAAAATTCCCAATATAAGTCAGTATTACTTACTTTTCATCCTGTGTTCCATCTCTTAAAGAGGCGTGACCTAGCCAATTCATGGAGTCTGACCCGTGGCCAAGCAACCGATGCTGAAATTTGTGCAGATTGACCGGGACATGCCTGCAAAGCGTGCCGCCGATGATCGACGGGAAGACTTTGACGAAATCTATGCCGAATTCGCCGCCGAAAAGGCAGCCGAACAGGCCAGCCGTTGCAGTCAGTGCGGTGTGCCTTACTGTCAGTCGCATTGTCCGCTGCACAACAACATCCCGGACTGGCTGCGCCTGACCGCGACAGGACGTCTGGAAGAGGCTTATCAAACCAGTCAGGCAACCAATACCTTCCCCGAAATCTGCGGCCGTATCTGCCCGCAGGATCGTCTGTGTGAAGGCAATTGCGTGATCGAACAATCGGGCCACGGTACCGTCACCATCGGCACAATCGAGAAATACATCACCGACACCGCCTGGGACAAAGGCTGGGTCATGCCCGTGACGCCCACTGCTGAACGCAGTGAAAGCGTGGGTATCATCGGGGGTGGCCCCGGAGGTTTGGCGGCGGCGGATATGCTGCGCCGTGCCGGAATTCAGGTCACCGTCTATGACCGCCACGACCGCGCCGGTGGTCTGCTGATGTACGGTATCCCCGGCTTCAAGCTGGAAAAGGACGTGGTTCAGCGCCGCAATGATCTGTTGGCGGATGGTGGCGTAAGCTTTGAGCTGAATTGCGATGTTGACGCCGACAAGTTTGAGGAAATCCGCGCCAGACATGACGCGGTGATCATCGCCACCGGCGTTTACAAATCGCGTGATCTGTCGATGCCCGGCAGCGGTTTGGCCGGGATCGAAATAGCCATCGACTTCCTGACCGCCTCGAACCGCAAGAGCTTTGGTGACGAGGTCGAGGATTTCGACAATGGTCGCCTGAATGCCGATGGCAAGAAGGTTGTCGTGATCGGTGGTGGCGATACCGCGATGGACTGTGTGCGCACATCGATCCGTCAGGGCGCGACCTCTGTCAAATGCCTGTACCGCCGCGACCGCGCCAACATGCCGGGTTCGCAGCGCGAAACCCAGAACGCCGAAGAGGAAGGCGTGATCTTCGAATGGCTCAGCGCGCCCAAGGGCTTTACCGGCGATGACAAGGTCGCAGGCGTGATGGTGCAGAAGATGCGTCTGGGTCAGCCGGATGCCTCGGGCCGTCAGGCGCCCGAGGTGATCGAAGGCGCGGATTACGTGGAAGAGGCCGATCTGGTGATCAAGGCGCTGGGTTTCGAGCCCGAAGACCTGCCCACACTGTTTGGTCAGCCCGACCTGCCCGTGACTCGCTGGGGCACTGTGAAGGCGGCGTTCCAGACCGGCGAGACCGAGATGGATGGCGTTTACGCAATCGGTGACATCGTGCGCGGGGCCTCTCTGGTGGTTTGGGCGATCCGCGATGGCCGCGATTGTGCCGATGCAATCATCGACCGGTTCAACGCCAAGGCGGCTGTTGCCGCCGAGTAATCCAACGTCCCGCGACAGGAGGGTCTGATGTCCGAGTTGCAAGGTCAATGCATGTGTGGAGCGGTCACGGTGACCGCCACTCCGGCGCGGGATGCGCTGGGGGCGTGCCATTGCGATCAATGCCGCCGTTGGACCAGTTCAATGCTGGTGACCTTTCAGGCCGAGGAAGGGTACGCCGCGCTGGGACCGGTCAAAACCTATACCTCGTCCGAGTGGGCCGAGCGCGCCTTTTGCGCAGACTGCGGATCGGCACTTTGGTACCGGATCACCCTTCCTGGCGAAATGCACGGACAAACACAAATGGCAGCTGGACTGTTTGCAGACACAGGCCAGGCGCTGAAACTGGAACTTTATATCGATAAAAAGCCCAAGGGCTACGCGTTCGCAGGCGACCGCCGGCAAATGACCAAAGCTGAGGTCGAAGCCATGTACGCCATGCCGCAAGAAGGAGACAGCCAATGACCAAATTTGATGCCGATTGGGTGCGGGGCGAAGAAACCAAGCGCAAATGGATGGCAGAAAACGGTCTCTATTCCGAGGAAGAAGAGCATTCTTCCTGTGGTGTGGGCCTGGTCGTTTCCATCGACGGTAAGAAAAGCCGCAAAGTGGTGGATGCGGGCATCGACGCGCTCAAGGCGATCTGGCATCGCGGCGCGGTGGATGCGGATGGCAAGACCGGTGATGGCGCGGGTATCCATGTGCAGATCCCGGTGCCGTTCTTCTATGACCAGATCCGCCGTACCGGGCACGAACCCAATATGAACGAGTTGATCGCCGTCGGTCAGGTGTTCCTGCCCCGCACCGATTTCGGCGCGCAGGAACGCTGCCGGACCATTGTCGAATCCGAAGTTTTGCGCATGGGCTATTACATCTATGGCTGGCGTCACGTTCCGGTGGATGTCACCTGCCTGGGCGACAAGGCCAATGCGACCCGGCCCGAGATCGAGCAGATTCTGATTTCGAATTCGAAGGGTGTGGATGAAGAGACATTCGAGCGCGAGCTGTATGTCATCCGCCGCCGCATCGAAAAGGCGGCGCTGGCCGCCGGAATTTCCGGCCTGTATCTGGCGTCGCTGTCCTGCCGGTCGATCATCTACAAGGGCATGATGCTGGCAGAGCAGGTGGCGGTATTCTACCCCGACCTGATGGATGAGCGGTTCGAATCCGCCTTTGCCATCTACCACCAACGCTATTCCACCAACACGTTCCCGCAATGGTGGCTGGCGCAGCCCTTCCGCATGTTGGCCCATAACGGCGAGATCAACACGCTGAAGGGCAACATCAACTGGATGAAAAGCCATGAGATCCGCATGGCCAGTGGCACATTTGGTGACTATGCAGAGGATATCAAGCCGATCATCGCGGGTGGATCGTCGGATTCGGCCGCATTAGACTCGGTTTTCGAGGTACTGGTGCGCGCGGGCCGCTCTGCCCCGATGGCGAAAACCATGCTGGTGCCGGAAAGCTGGTCTAAGCAGGCGGTGGAATTGCCGCAGGCGTGGCGTGACATGTATTCCTACTGCAACTCGGTGATGGAACCGTGGGATGGCCCTGCCGCGCTGGCGATGACCGATGGCCGCTGGGTCTGCGCCGGTCTGGACCGCAACGGGCTGCGTCCGATGCGTTACGTGGTGACCGGCGACGGTCTGGTCATTGCGGGTTCTGAGGCCGGGATGGTGCCGATTGACGAAGCCAGCGTGACCGAAAAGGGCGCACTGGGTCCGGGTCAGATGCTGGCTGTGGACATGAAAAAGGGCAAACTGTTCCGCGATACCCAGATCAAGAACAAACTGGCCCGCGCACTGCCCTTTGGCGAATGGGTCAGCAAAATCCACGACCTTGACGACACGCTGGCCGGTGTGACCGAACAACCAATCTTTACCGGGCAGGACCTGCGCAAGCGTCAGATCGCGGCGGGCTATTCGGTTGAGGAACTGGAGCAGATTCTGGCCCCCATGGCCGAGGACGGCAAAGAGGCGCTGGCCTCGATGGGCGATGACACGCCTTCGGCCGTGCTGTCTAAGCAATACCGTCCGCTCAGCCATTTCTTCCGGCAGAACTTCAGCCAGGTGACCAACCCGCCCATCGACAGCTTGCGGGAATACCGGGTGATGTCGCTGAAAACGCGGTTCGCCAACCTCAAGAACGTGCTGGACGAAGACAGCAGCCAGACCGAGATCGTGGTGCTGGAAAGCCCCTTTGTCGGCAATGCGCAATGGGACAAGCTGGTCGAGAGCTTTGACGCGCCTCTGGCCGAGATTGACTGCAGCTTTGAGCCCGGTCAGGGCGCGCTGAGCGCGGCCTTGATCCGTGTCCGGGCCGAAGCGGAAGAGGCCGTGCGCTCGGGCGCCGGGCATCTGGTGCTGACCGACATGCGCTCGGGCGAAGGCAGGGTGGCGATGCCGATGATTCTGGCGACCAGCGCCGTGCATTCACACCTGACCCGTCAGGGGTTGCGCACCTTCTGTTCGCTGAACGTACGCGCGGCGGAATGCGTGGACCCGCATTACTTTGCCGTGCTGATCGGCTGTGGCGCGACGGTTGTGAACGCGTATCTAGCCGAGGATTCGCTGGCCGACCGCATTGATCGCGGCCTGTTGGATGGCACCCTGACCGAAAACGTCGCCCGCTATCGCGAGGCCATTGACCAGGGCCTGCTGAAGATCATGGCCAAGATGGGAATCTCGGTGATTTCGTCCTATCGCGGCGGTCTGAACTTTGAGGCCGTGGGCCTCAGCCGGGCCATGGTGGCCGAGTATTTCCCCGGTATGACCAGCCGGATTTCCGGCATCGGTGTGACCGGTATTCAGACCAAGGCAGAAGAAATCCATGCCAAGGGTTGGGACAGCGGTTTGGACGTTCTGCCCATCGGCGGTTTCTACAAGGCGCGCAAGTCGGGTGAGACCCACGCGTGGGAAGCGACCTCGATGCATATGATGCAAATGGCCTGTAACAGAGCCTCATATGAGCTGTGGAAACAGTATTCGGCCAAGATGCAGTCGAATCCGCCGATCCATCTGCGCGACCTGATGGATTTCAAACCGCTGGGCAAACCGGTGCCGATTGAAGAAGTGGAATCGATCACCTCGATCCGCAAACGGTTCGTGACCCCGGGCATGTCGCTGGGTGCGCTGAGCCCCGAGGCGCATAAGACGCTGAACGTGGCGATGAACCGGATCGGGGCGAAATCCGACAGTGGTGAGGGCGGCGAAGACCCGGCACATTTCGTGCCGGAACCCAATGGCGACAACCCGTCGGCCAAGATCAAACAGGTGGCCTCGGGCCGGTTCGGTGTGACTGCAGAATACCTGAACCAGTGTGAAGAGCTGGAGATCAAGGTGGCCCAAGGCGCGAAACCCGGTGAGGGTGGTCAGCTGCCGGGCATGAAGGTCACCGACCTGATCGCGCGTCTGCGGCACTCGACCAAGGGCGTGACGCTGATCTCGCCTCCGCCGCACCACGACATCTACTCGATCGAGGATCTGGCGCAGCTCATCTATGACCTGAAACAGATCAACCCGCGCTGCAAGGTGACGGTGAAACTGGTGGCCTCGTCTGGCGTGGGCACGATTGCTGCCGGTGTGGCCAAGGCCAAGGCGGATATCATCCTGATTTCGGGTCACAACGGCGGTACGGGCGCATCGCCTGCGACATCGATCAAATATGCCGGTCTGCCGTGGGAGATGGGCCTGACCGAGGCGCATCAGGTTCTGGCGATGAACAACCTGCGCGACCGTGTGACCCTGCGCACCGATGGTGGCCTGCGCACCGGTCGCGACATCGTCATGGCCGCGATGATGGGGGCCGAGGAATACGGTATCGGCACCGCCGCCCTGATCGCGATGGGTTGTATCATGGTGCGTCAATGCCAGTCGAACACTTGCCCGGTTGGGGTCTGTACGCAGGACGAAGACCTGCGCGCCAAATTCACCGGTAATGCGGACAAGGTCGTCAACCTGATCACCTTCTACGCACAGGAAGTGCGCGAGCTGCTGGCCAGCCTTGGTGCGCGGTCAATTGATGAAATCATCGGTCGGGCCGACCTGTTGGCTCAGGTCAGCCGCGGTTCGGCCCATCTGGATGATCTGGATCTGAACCCGCTGCTGATTACCGTCGATGGGGCGCATGATATCGTGTACAACCGCGACAAGGATCGGAATGCAGTGCCTGATACGCTGGACGCCGAGATCGTGCGCGATGCGGCCCGGTTCCTGAAGGACGGCGAGAAGATGCAGCTGTCATATGCCATCCAGAACACGCACCGGACCGTCGGCACCCGCGTCTCCAGCCATATCGTGCAGAATTTCGGGATGCGGAACACCTTCCAGGATGACCACCTGCATGTGAAGCTGCAAGGTTCAGCCGGTCAGTCTCTGGGCGCGTTCGCCGCGCCGGGGCTGAAACTGGAAGTATCGGGGGATGCCAATGATTATGTCGGCAAGGGCTTGTCGGGAGGCACCATTGTAGTGCGCCCGCCTCAGGTCAGCCCGCTGAAGGCGGACGACAACACCATCATCGGCAACACCGTTCTTTACGGCGCCACCGATGGACACCTGTTCGCAGCAGGCCGTGCGGGCGAGCGGTTCGCGGTGCGCAACTCGGGCGCCACGGTGGTGATCGAAGGCTGTGGCTCGAACGGTTGCGAATACATGACCGGCGGTGTCGCGGTGATTCTGGGTGATATCGGCGCCAATTTCGGGGCCGGTATGACCGGCGGGATGGCCTATCTGTATGACCCCGAAGGCAAGGCCGAGGCGTTGATGAACATGGAAACGCTGGTGACCTGCCCGGTCACGGTAAACCATTGGGTGGATCAGCTGAAATCACTGATCACGCGTCACGCCGAGGAAACGCATAGCCGCAAGGCTGCGGATATCCTGCAACATTGGGATGTGGAAAAAACGCATTTCCTGCAGGTTTGCCCGAAAGAGATGCTGAACAAGCTCAGCCATCCTCTGACTTCGGAAATGGCGGCAATGCCTGCTGAATAAACCCTGATACAGACAAAATCCTGACCCTGCGTGTTTGAAATGACACGCAGGGTTTTCTTTTGCGCGCTCAGAACGCGCCAGAATCTTGCCCGGAATTGCAGAAAACGCCTAGCTTTGGTCACAGATTGTTCGGGAATTGCAGCCAAGCTGCGGGCCTGTAGATATGAGTGAAGTGGAGTTGTTGGATGCCAACGACCTATACAGATCAGTTTTATTCCTTCGACCCGGCAAACCCGCCACCTGTCGGAACCGCGATAACCGTCGACAGTTTCGACTTTGTTGATTTTGACGACGACGATGAGATCGACGCGCCAAGCGGGGATACAGTAAACGGTCAGGATGTGACGGCGTCCTGGCCAGGTGATACGGTGACCATCAACGTGGCTGGTGTTGGGAATGTTACCTATACAGGAACGACGTTTTATCTTGCAGATGGAACCCGGGTGTTTACGCCGACCGATGGCCAGGTCCTTCAACCTGGAACGCTTGTCTCAACAACTTTCGTGAACACGCAGGGACCGCTGGACGTTGGTACACTGGGGCCGCCTTGTTTTACCCCAGGAACCCTGATCGACACCCCGGAAGGCCCGCGTCTGATCGAAGACCTCAAGCCTGGGGATCTGGTGACAACCGCTGACAGCGGCGCCAAGCCCTTACTTTGGATTGGTCGCAAAACAGTGGCCGCAATCGGAAAACTTGCGCCGATCCGGTTCGAGGCCGGTATGTTTGGCCTGACGCGACCGTTGCTGGTGTCGCCTCAGCACCGGATGCTGATCGATGATTGGCGCGCATCGTATCTGTATGGGCACGCCGAAGTGCTGATCGCAGCGCATTGTCTGGTGAACGGGACCACTGTGACGCGGGTTGAAGGCGGAGAAGTCGAGTATATCCACTTGCTGTTCCGACGGCATGAGATCGTTATTGCGAACGGTGCCAAAAGCGAAAGCTACTATCCCGCCCACGCGGTTTCGCGGTCGGAACGTGAAACGCAGGCTGAGGTACTTTCACTGTTCCCCGAGTTGCAGGCCCGCGGGGCCGTTGCAGCCAAAACTGCACGTCCGGTGATTCGGCCGCGCGATGGTCGGCTGATGGCGAAATAATCCGTTTCAAATACGCCGGTCGCGGCGTATAGCAGGGCATGGCAAAAAAAGCAGGCCGCAAGACAGGCGGTAAGAAAAAGCAGGCATCCAGGAGCAACAGAATAACCGGCGCAATCGCATGGCTTCGGCGCTGGGCGTTGCGTGCTGTTCTGGCAGTGGTTGCGGTTTTCGCGGCTTTGGTGGTGCTCTACTCGGTCGTGAACCCTCCGATCACGCACACGATCTGGTCCGAATGGCGGCGGCTGGGGAAGGTCGAGCGTGCATGGGTCCCGATCGAAGAGATTGCGCCCGTCATGGCAAGGTCGGTTGTGGCCGCCGAGGACGCCAATTACTGCCTGCACTGGGGCTTTGACGTCGAGGCGATCCGGGATGCGCTGGAGGATGGCGGTAATCGCGGTGCCTCAACCATCACGCAGCAGGTGGTTAAGAACGTGTTCCTGTGGCAAGGGCGCAGCTGGGTGCGCAAGGCATTGGAGACGTCGATGACCCCTGTGGTTGAGCTGGTCTGGAGCAAGCAGCGCATTCTTGAGGTCTATCTGAATGTCGCTGAAACCGGACAGGGCGTCTTTGGGGTCGAGGCGGCGGCGCAGAAATTCTATGGCGTGAGCGCCGCGAAGATGTCGCCCGTTCAGGCGGCGCGTCTGGCGGCGATACTGCCATCCCCGCGCAACCGGTCGGTCACGGATCCGTCGGTGCGGACACGCAGGCGCGCGGCCTCGATCATGGACGGGGCGGCCACCATCCGCGCAGATGGACGCGCCGATTGTTTCGAGGATTGAAACCCCGCCCCGTCAGCGGCTAAAGCTGAGGGATATTCTACTGGTTTGAATGGAAGTCCATGGCGCGTCTGTTTCACGTTCCCCTCTCACCCTATTGCCGCAAAGTTCGCCTGTCTCTGGCCGAAAAGAAGATCGAGGTGGAGCTGGTCGAAGAACGATATTGGGAACAGGACCCGGATTTTCTGCGCCGCAACCCGGCTGGCAAGGTCCCGGTGCTGCGACTGGATGGTCAGATCATGGCCGAGAGTGCAGCAATTTGCGAATATATCGAAGAGACCCGTCCCGAACCGCCCCTGATGCCCAAGAAGCCTGAAGCGCGGTATGAAGTCCGGCGTCTGGTGGGGTGGTTTGATGATAAATTTCATCACGAGGTGACCTCGAAGCTGCTGTATGAGCGGGTCAACAAAAAGGTGACCGGGCAGGGCTATCCGGACAGCAAGAACGTCAAGGCCGGCGCAAAGGCGATCAAGTATCATCTGGATTACATGGCCTGGCTGCTGGACCATCGCCGCTGGCTGGCAGGGGATCAGATGACATTGGCCGATTTTGCCGCTGCGGCGCATTTGTCGGCGCTGGATTATATCTCGGACGTGGATTGGAATCGCAGTGCGGCGGTGAAGGACTGGTACGCCAAGATCAAATCCCGACCGGCGTTTCGGTCGATTCTGGCGGATCAGGTTCCGGGGTTCCGGCCGCCGCCGCATTACGCCGATCTGGATTTCTGATAGGGTAGTGGCAAAAGGGGGGCTGTCTGCCCCCCCATCGCGCATGGGCGCGATTCCCCCCGAGGATATTTTGAGCCAGATGAAGAGCGGATCGGAACTGAAAGAACGGTTGGTGGCGCAAGCTCTGTCCGAAGGGTTTGTGGCCTGCCGGGTATGTCGTCCGTGGGATGTGCCTCAGGTGCCTGAGCGTTTGGATGCGTTTCTGGAGGCCGGATATCACGGCCAAATGGGGTGGATGGCCGAGCGGAGCCATTGGCGCGGCGATCCATCTGTGTTGTGGCCAGAGGCGCGGTCGGTGATCATGCTGGCCGAGAGCTATGCGCCAGAACATGATCCGACAGAGGTGTTGGCGCATCCCGGGCTGGGTGCGATTTCAGTCTATGCGCAGAACAAGGATTATCATGATCTGGTCAAGAAGCGCCTGAAGCGTCTGGCCCGGTGGCTGATTGCCGTGGCCGGAGGTGAGGTGAAGGTATTCGTCGACACCGCGCCGGTGCCAGAAAAGGCTTTGGGGCAGGCCGCCGGTTTGGGTTGGCAGGGCAAGCATACCAATCTGGTGAGCCAGGATTGGGGGAATTGGTCCTTTTTAGGGTCTGTTTTTTCGACATTGGACCTGCCCGATGACAGGGCCGGGATCGACCATTGCGGATCGTGCAAAGCGTGTTTGACCGCCTGTCCGACCGATGCATTCCCAGCGCCCTATCAGTTGGATGCGCGGCGTTGCATTTCCTATCTGACCATCGAACACAAAGGTCCGGTGGATGAAGAATTGCGGGCGCTGATGGGCAATCGGATCTATGGCTGCGATGACTGCCTTGCCGCCTGCCCCTGGAACAAGTTTGCGGTTGCGGCCAGCGATCTTCGCTATGCGGCGCGGGAAGAGTTGAAAGCGCCGCGGCTGGCAGAACTGGCACAGCTGGATGATACCGCTTTCCGGGCGATGTTCTCGGGGTCGCCAATCAAACGGATTGGACGGGATCGGTTTGTGCGGAACGTGCTTTACGCGATCGGAAACTCCGCGCTGCCCGATTTGCTGCCGGTTGCGCAAGGGCTGACCGATGATCCCGATCCTGCTGTTGCCGATGCGGCGCGATGGGCCGTGTTCAGGTTGTCGTAAACGGGCTGGACGCGCCGTAGGAAAACGCTACACCCGGTTCTGGCGAACAGATGGAGGACCCGATGGCGTTGGCTTTGGGGGTAGATACGGGTGGAACCTATACGGATGCGGTGCTGATCCGGGATGAACGCGAGGTGATCGCCTCGGCCAAATCTCTGACCACGCGGGCGGATCTGGCGATTGGGGTTGGTCGGGCAGTTTCTGCGGTGCTGGAAACGACTGAGGTTTCGCCGGATCAGATCGGCATGGCGTCCTTGTCGACCACTCTGGCCACTAACGCTCTTGTCGAGGGACAGGGCGGGCGCGTGGGGCTGATTTATGTCGGGTTTCGGGAAAGTGATCTGGAAAAGCATGGGCTGAAGGACGCTTTGAAAGGTGATCCGGCCTTGGTGCTGGCTGGCGGGCACAATCATGCAGGCGGTCAGGTGGCAGAGTTGGATATTCCGGCGTTGGAGGCCTTTTTAGACTCTCATAAAGGTATTTCCGGTTATGCGGTCGCCGCACAGTTTGCCACCAGGAACCCGGCGCATGAATTAGAAGTGGCCCGTGTGATTGCTGAGCGGACGGGTGTTCCGGTGACCTGCTCGCATCACCTGTCGGCCAAGCTGAACGGGCCGAAGCGGGCGGTTACGGCTGTGTTGAACGCGCGATTGATTGGGATGATCGACCGGCTGATTGGGCGGGCACAGGATCAGTTGCACGCGCAGGGTATTACCGCACCGATGATGGTGGTGCGCGGCGACGGCGCGCTGATGAGCGCCGAACAGGCGCGGGAGCGACCTATCGAAACGATTCTGAGTGGCCCCGCAGCCTCGATCGTCGGCGCGCGCTGGTTGACCGAGACCGAGAATGCGCTGGTCTCCGATATTGGGGGCACGACCACCGATGTGGCGCTGATTCGGGATGGGAAACCTGCGATTGACCCGGCTGGCGCGCAGGTTGGCGGCTTCCGAACCATGGTTGAGGCAGTGGCGATGCGCACACATGGACTGGGTGGTGACAGTCAGGTGCATGTGGTGACCGAAGGTTTGGGCGGCGGTGTCTTTCTCGGACCGCGCCGGGTGTTGCCTGTGTCGCTGATTGCGGCCGAGGCCCCGGATGCGGTGCATGCCGCGCTGGATGAGCAGTTGCGCGCCACAACGGTCGGAGAACATGATACACGATTTGCCCGCCGCGTGCCGGGTATCCCTGCCGACGGGGTCGGGCCGCGCGAATCCGTATTGCTGGACAGGTTGGGGGACCGCGTGTTGCCCCTTGACCGGTTGCTGCAGACTCGGATGGAACATGGGGCGCTGAACCGTCTGGTAGATCGCGGGATCGTGCAGGTGTCGGGTGTGACACCCTCGGATGCCAGCCATGTGCTGGGGCGGCTTGAAGACTGGGACAGCTCGGCTGCGCATAAGGCTTTGGAACTGGTTGCGCGCAAGCGGGTCGGATCGGGGGATCGGTTGGCGCAGTCGCCCGAAGCGTTAGCTCAAGTCATTGTCAATCAGTTGACAGAACAGACCGCTTTGACCTTGTTAGAGACTGCTTTTGCCGAGGAAAGCGACGGGTTTGGCCTGCCTGCCAAAGAACTTGCGCGGCATGTTCTGACCCAGCGCGGGTTGGCAAAACATCGTGGACTGGTGGCGATGGATGCGGCGCTGAATGTGGATGTGGTGGGTCTTGGGGCCTCGGCGCCCAGCTATTACCCGGCGGTGGGAAAGCGGCTGCATTGCAACATGATTCTGCCGGAACATGCCGGCGTCGCCAATGCCATCGGTGCGGTTGTCGGACGTTTGACCCTGCGGCGGACCGGTTCCGTTACCTCTCCGGCCGAAGGGCGATTTCGGGTGCATCTGGAAGAAGGGCCGCAGGATTTCTCGGATTCAAACTCTGCCCTGCAATTGCTGGAAGAGGTGTTGCGCGCCGAGGCTGAAGGCGCCGTGCGTGAAGCGGGCGCCGAAGATATTCGCGTGACTGTGGACCGCGACCTGCGCACCGCCAAGGTCGAGGCGCAAGAGGTGTTTGTCGAAGCGCTGATCACTGTTGAGGCCAGCGGCAGACCCCGGGTCGCGGTCGGGTAGCCCCTTGCAGGGCTACCGCTGCATCTATTCAGCCGCGCTGGAACGCTTGGGCAGCACCCAGTCCGGGCGTGGGAAGTGGCAGGTATAGCCGTTCGGGATGCGTTCCAGATAGTCCTGATGCTCAGGCTCGGCTTCCCAGAAATCACCGACCGGTTCGACCTCGGTTACGACCTTGCCCGGCCAGATGCCGCTGGCGTTCACATCGGCAAAGGTGTCTTCGGCAACCTGTCTCTGGACATCGTCCACGTAGTAGATGGCCGAGCGATAGCTCATGCCGCGGTCATTGCCCTGGCGGTTTGGGGTGGTGGGGTCGTGGATCTGGAAGAAGAACTCCAGCAGATCGCGATAGGTGATCCGGGACGGGTCAAACCAGATCTCGATCCCCTCGGCATGTGTACCATGGTTGCGATAGGTCGCATTGGGCACGTCACCGCCGGTATAGCCGACGCGGGTGCGTGAGACGCCCGGCAGCTTGCGGATCAGGTCCTGCATACCCCAAAAGCAGCCCCCGGCCAGAACGGCGCGTTCATCGGTCATCGGATTTCCTCCAAATGGATCAGATATTCGCCATAGCCTTCGGCCTCCATCTCGTCGCGATGGATGAACCGCAGCGAGGCGGAATTGATGCAATACCGTAGCCCACCATGTTCGCGCGGGCCATCGGGGAACACGTGGCCCAGATGGCTGTCCCCGTGTTTCGAGCGTACCTCGGTCCGGATCATGCCATGGGTGGTGTCGCGGAATTCTTCCACATGTTCATGGATGATGGGTTTGGTGAAACTGGGCCAGCCGCAGCCTGATTCGTACTTATGCGTCGAGGCAAACAGCGGCTCACCCGAGACGATATCCACGTAGATGCCCGGTTCCTTGTTGTTCAGCAGCTTTCCGGTGCCCGGACGTTCTGTGCCGCTGCGCTGGGTTACGTGGAACTCTTCCGGCGACAGGGCGGCGATGGCGTCGGGGTCCTTGGTATAGCGGGACATGGCTCCTCCGATTCTTATGGTTCGGCCTAGTAAATGGGGTTCTTTCGGCGAAAGCAAAGGCTTGTTACGCCGGCTCGCGCAGACGTGCGCGCTCAGGCCGGTTTGACAGCAGGTTGGCGTGACAGCTGCACAGCCAGAATGCCCAAAGTGGTGATCAGAACTCCGATCGCATCCAGCGGGCCTAGCTTTTCGCCCAGCAAGAGGGCGGCAATGGTGACGCCAAAAACGGGGTTGAGAAAGTGGAAGGTTGCGGCCCGAATAGGTCCGATGCGGTCCAGCAACAAGAACCAGATCAACGTAGCCAGCAGACCGGGGAACAGGGTCGTATAGGTAAATGCCAGCGCGAAGGGCAGGGTGGGACGGATATAAATCGTCTCGAACACAGGGGCCGCAAGGAAGAGAACCGCTGAGCCCACCAGCATTTGCAGGCCGACCACCATCATGAAATTTCCGCCCGACGTTGCCCCGCGCACCGCCAGTGTCGCAAAGGTTAGCGCCAATGCACCGATCCCGCAGAGCAGGACGCCAAACAGATCAACGCCCGCGCTGATCCGGCTGCTCATGATCAAGGCGACGCCGACAAACCCCGCCAGCAACCCGAGGATGCCCAAGGGGCGCAACCGCTCGCGCAGCAGCAGCCACCCGGCCAGCGCGACCAGCAGCGGCATGGTCGAGGCGATGATCGCAGCCACCGAAGCTTCGACTGTTTGCATGGCATAGAAATTCAGACCCAAATACAGGGCATTTTGGCAAATCCCGAACAGGATCGTTGCGCGCCACTGCGGTCGTGTCAGGTTCCAGGTTTGCCCCATGACGCGTGCAATCGCCACGCCCAGCAGCCCCGAAATCAGGAATCGCAGCGCCAGCGAAAACAGGGGCGAGGCATCGGCCACAATGATGCGGGCAGAGGTGAAGGCCGAAGACCAGATCAGGGCAAAAACAAGCCCCATGGCGATGGCGCGCAGATCCAAATCGGCCTCCTGTTTATATCCGGGCGACTGTCACCGGTTTTGGCCCCAACCGCAAGGAAAAGGGGCCGCCCGATGGCGACCCCCTCGATCTTGTGATCTGTCCTCGGCGGATTAGCCGTTGACGCTGTCTTTCAGAGCTTTCGCAATGGTCATCTTGACCACCTTGTCGGCTTCTTTCTTGAACTGCTCGCCGGTGGCGGGGTTGCGCACCATGCGCTCGGGGCGCTCGCGGCAGTAGATTTTGCCAACACCGGGCAGGGTGACGGCGCCACCGGCGGAAACTTCGCGGGTGATCAGGCCGGTCATGGCCTCCAGTGCGGAATTCGCGGATTTCTTGTCAGTTCCCATTTCCTCAGCGAGAGCAGCCACCAGCTGAGTCTTTGTCATAGGCTTTGCCATTTCTTGGTCTCCTTAACGTGCCCGATAGATAGGGCCTCACCGCGTAACTGTAACGGGATATTGTGGGCGAACACAACGAATAGTAGCGTTGAAAACCCTAAAAATAGGGGGAAAACGTTGCTTTTTTGCTTCAGAGAAAGGCCGTTTCGTCGAAGGAACGCAATTTCCGGCTGTGCAGGCGTTCCAGCGGCATACCGCGCAGATGCTCCATCGCCCGTATTCCGATCGCCAGATGGCGGCTGACCTGTGTTGTATAGAACGCCGAGGCCATGCCGGGAAGCTTCAATTCGCCGTGCAGGGGCTTGTCCGAAACACATAGCAACGTGCCGTAAGGGACCCGGAACCGATAGCCGTTGGCTGCAATCGTTGCACTTTCCATATCCAGTGCAATCGCGCGCGACTGGCTGAGGCGTTGTACCGGGCCGGACTGGTCGCGCAATTCCCAGTTGCGGTTGTCGACCGAGGCGACGGTGCCGGTGCGCATGATCCGTTTCAACTCATATCCCGCAAGTTCGGTGACCTCGGCCACGGCCTGTTCCAGTGCCACCTGAATCTCGGCCAGTGGCGGGATTGGCACCCAGACCGGCAGATCGTCGTCCAGCACCTTGTCTTCGCGCAGATAGGCATGGGCCAGGACGAAATCACCCAGCGCCTGCGTGTTTCGCAAACCCGCGCAGTGACCCACCATCAGCCAGGCATGGGGGCGCAGTACCGCGATATGGTCTGTTGCGGTTTTGGCATTCGACGGCCCCACACCGATATTGACCAGCGTGATCCCCGACCCATCCGCGCGTTTCAGGTGATAGGTCGGCATCTGCGGCAGTTTCAGCGGCTGTTCAAGGACGCCATCCGGGTCGGTGATCTCGGCATTCCCGGTCGAGACAAAGCTGGTATAGCCGCTCTCGGGATCTGCCAGTTGCGCCCGGGCGTAGTTTTCAAACTCCGAGACATAGAACTGGTAGTTGGTGAACAGCACGTGGTTCTGGAAGTGGTTCGGATCGGTCGCCGTATAATGTGACAGCCGCGCCAGCGAGTAATCCACCCGTTGCGCTGTGAACAGGGCCAGCGGGCCAATCTCGTCCTCGGTATCGTACACGCCATTGACGATGTCGTCATTGGTGGTGGTCAGATCCGGCACGTCGAACACATCGCGCAGGGTGAACCCGGCAGCTCCCTGATGCGGCACGATAAGATCGGGGTTGTTGGCCACTGCAAAATGCACCGGGATCGGCGTATCCGAAGCTCCGATTGTCACCGGCTGATCGTGGTTCTTGATCAACAGCGCGATTTGCTGGGTCAGATAAGACCGGAACAGATCGGGCCGCGTGACGGTGGTGACATGAGTTCCGGGCTCGGACACATGTCCAAAACTCAGACGGCTGTCGACCTGTGCATAGGACGCCGTTTTGATGCGAATTTCCGGGTAATAGGCTCTGAATCGCTCGGCCGGGGCGTCTCCCTCCATGGCCTTGGCAAAGCTGTCGCACAGGAACCTGGTCGCCAGATCATAGAGCTGTTCAAGGCGGGCGACGGCTGCGACGGGATCGGTGAATTTTTCAGGTGTTGGAACGTCGGGTGTTCTTATGATTGTCATGCAAGGGGTTCCAGAAGGTCAATCTTTTCAAATGTGCGCACGTCCACCAACCCAAGGTCCGAGATCCGCAATTCAGGGATCACCACGAGGGCCAGAAGAGAGTGCTGCATATAGGCGTTGTTCAACTGACAGCCGCAGGCCTGCATCGCCGCAACCATCTGTTCCGCCTTGGCGGCAACCTCGGTGGCAGGGCTGTCGGACATCAGGCCGGCAATGGGCAGTTCCACCAAAGCCAGTTCTTCACCGTCGCGGAATATAGTAATGCCACCACCCACTTCGGCCAAACGATTGGCGGCCAAGGCCATCTGTTCGCGATTGGTGCCGACAACGATCATGTGGTGGCTGTCATGCGCCACGGTCGAGGCCATGGCCATCCTGCCTTCATATCCGAAGCCCGAAACAAAGGCATTCGTAACCCCGCCCGTCGCCCGGTGCCGCTCGACCAGCGCAATCTGGCATACGTCGCCTTCCCCTTCGACCAGACCGCCGATGATGGGCAACTCGGCCTTCAGGGCCTTGGTAGGGGCCTGATTTTCCACCACGCCGATGACATTGGCCTGAACCCGGTTGGCCCCGGCGGGGGCATTGATCTGAAAATCCGTTTCCGTCAGAGAGTGGCCAAGATGCACGGTGTTGCGGGCTGAGTCGGGCCAATCCAGGTGCGGGCAATCTACGGTGATCACGCCGTTCTCGGCCACGACCTGACCGCGCGCAATCACCACCTCGATGGGCAATTCAGACAGATCAGAGCTTAGGATCACATCCGCACGCCGCCCCGGCGTGATTGAGCCGATCTCACGTTCAAGCCCGAAATGGGTGGCGGTGTTGATCGTGGCCATCTGCAGCGCGACCAGGGGATCGCAACCGCACGCGATGGCGTGGCGCACGACCCGGTTCATGTGGCCGTCATTCACCAGCGTGCCGGAATGGCAATCATCCGTGCATAGGATAAAGCCACGCGGATCCAGCCCCTTCTCGGTCACTGCGGTGATCTGGCTTTCCACATCGTACCAGGCCGAACCCAGCCGCATCATCGACCGCATGCCCTGCCTGACCCGTGCGATGGCGTCGGCTTCGCAGGTGCCCTCATGATCATCTGCGGGACCGCCTGCCACATATGCAGCAAAATCAGACCCTAAATCAGGCGAAGCATAGTGTCCGCCCACGGTTTTGCCCGCCCGTTGGGTTGCCGCGATTTCGGCCAGCATCTTCGGATCGCCATGGATCACACCGGGGAAATTCATCATCTCCCCCAGCCCGACGATGCCGGGCCAGCTCATCGCCTCGGCCACATCTTCAGGGGTGATCTCATAGCCCGTCGTTTCAAGCCCCGGCGCCGATGGCGCGCAAGAGGGCATCTGCGTGAAGATATTCACCGGCTGCATCAGCGCCTCGTCATGCATCATCCGCACACCGTCCAGCCCCAGCACATTGGCAATCTCATGCGGATCTGTGAACATCGAGGTCGTGCCATGCGGGGTCACGGCGCGGGCGAATTCGGCAGGCGTCAGCATCCCCGATTCAATATGCATGTGTCCGTCGCACAGGCCGGGGATCATAAAGCGGCCCTTCGCCTCGATGACCTGTGTATCGGGGCCGGTGCAATGCGCGGCGTCAGGCCCGACATAGGCCACACGCCCGGCAGCGATCGCCACATCATGATCCGGCAGCAATTCACGCGTATGCACATTCACCCAGGTTCCGCCACGGATGACCATATCGGCGGCCTCGCGGCCAGCAGCAACGGCGATGAGACGGGGGGCGGTATCGGGCCAGATTGGGAAAGTCTTATGTTCCATGGCCCAACTTTCCCGAATGCGGCGGAAGGTGCAACCCCTGCCAGCCGGGTATCATAAAATCATCACAAACCGAATTTCAGGATTGATTGCAGCGCGTCAGCGCTGCCACGCCCAACCAGAGGAGATGCCCCGGCAGGGGCCTCGACGATGGGCGGGAGCACGCTGCCTTATGCCTGAACATCTGCCGCAATCTCGGCCCGCAACCACTCGGCAAAGGCGATGGCGCCGGGGTTTTCTTCAGCCTGAGGTGAAAGCAACAGGTAATACGCCTCTGGCATTTCGGCGCGGTGAGAGAACGGGGCGATCAGCCTGCCTTGTTCGATCAGATGTTGCGCGATGGTGTCGTGGGCCAGACACAGCCCTCCGCCTGCCATGGCGATGGACATGCTGACCAGATAGGTTGTCGCATAGGTAATCTGTGGTTTCCCCCATTTTAGGCCCTGTTCTTCGGCCCAGTTTCCCCAGTTCGACAGCAAATTCGAGCAATCGAACAAAGGCTGTTGCTGCAGATCACCCATCGATACCGGGAAATCCGGCGCGCAGACCGGATAGTAATGATCCGTTCGCAACAATTCGGTCCGCACAGTATCAGCAGGGCGCAGGGAATAGCGGATTTCAACCGCCGCTCCCTGGGCCATTTCGCGTGGCTCCCAGAGCTCGGTGAAGATGCTCAGATGCACCTCGGGATGCTGTGCGCGAAACCGGGGCAGACGGGGTGACAGCCAATTGACTGCAAAGCTGATGTTGCTTTGTACCTGCACGGTATTTTGCTGCGCGCCCGTCACCGCCTGAGTACCACGCACAAGCGTTCGAAACGCTTCGCGCACGACCGGCAGATAGGTGATGCCTGCCTCGGTCAGTTCCAGCGCGCGGGGACGGCGCCGGAACAAGGGCTGCCCCAGATACCCTTCCAGCGATTTGATCTGCTGGCTGACCGCGCTCTGGGTCATGTTCAGATCGCGCGCGGCACCGGTAAAGGAAAGGTGTCTGGCTGCGGCCTCGAACGTGCGCAGCCAACCCAACGGAGGAAGCTGTTTCTGCATCTGCATAACTTTGCCATTAGTTCAGCTAATGCAATAGGCGCGTTTTTTTCGTTGGTCAAACCGTCGCCGAGCAGGCACGATTTTCCGAACCTCTTCCCTTTAAGGAGCCCGACATGAGCGTCACCAACCTGCGCCCCAATATGGATCACTGGCCTGAACGCGTCGACATGGCGGCCGCCTTTCGCTGGACCGAGCGGCTGAACATGCATGAGGGTGTGGCCAATCATTTCAGCCTTGCTGTGAATCCCGAAGGCACGCAGTTCCTGATGAATGCCAACCAGATGCATTTCTCGCGCGTCAAGGCGTCGAACCTGCTGTTGCTGGATGCCAATGACGCCGGGGTGATGGATCAGCCGGGCGCGCCGGACCCAACGGCCTGGGGGTTGCATGGCTCGATCCATCGTCATTGCCCTCATGCGCGTTGCGTCATGCATGTGCATTCGATCTTTGCCACGGTGCTGGCGTCGCTGGCGGACAGCACCCTGCCGCCGATCGATCAGAACACCGCCACGTTCTACAACCGATATGTCATCGATGAAGAGTTCGGAGGGCTGGCGTTTGAAAGCGAAGGTGAACGCTGTGCCTCGATGCTGTCTGACCCGAAGAAAAAGGTGATGATCATGGGCAATCACGGGGTTCTGGTGATCGGCGACAGCCCCGCAGATGCCTTTAACAGGCTCTATTATTTCGAACGGGCAGCGGAAACCTATATCCGCGCGCTTCAAACAGGGCAGCCGCTGCGCGTGTTGTCCGATGAGATCGCCGAGAAAACGGCGCAAGAGCTGGATGACTACCCCGGACAGGCCGAGGCGCACCTGCGCGAGATCAAGTCCGTTCTGGATGCCGAAGGCTCGGACTACGCCACCTGATCAAAGGCTGAACCCTCAGACGTTCATCCCTGAGCGGAGGTCTCTCCGCTCGGCCCACTGATACATAGGAAATTCTGACGTGACCGATAATCCTCAGATGCAAGACATGAGCCGCGAGTGGAATTACCACCCGGAGTTGCCCCTGCATAACCCGTCCATTTTCCAGTGGCCGCCGCGCCCGGTCTATCTGGCGGGGTGGCTGGCCCGCAACTGGCTGACGCTCAGTGAACGGGTGCTGATGCTGGGTCTCGCCGTACTGCTTTGGGCCGTCTTTTACCCGCCGCTGGCAGAGGCGCAGAGCTTTGCCTTTGGGTGGATCTTCCGGATCTGGCTGGTGAACTTTGTCATGATCTTTGCGGTGGCCGGTGGGTTGCACTGGTATTTCTACATGCGCAAGGCGCAGGGAAAGAAGCTGAAGTTCGAACGGCGCGATCAGGGCAAGAACAACAAGCTTTGGGATTTCAGCGATCAGGTGCTGGACAATATGTTCTGGTCGCTGAGTTCAGGCGTATTGCAACTGACGGGGTTTCAGGCGGTCACCATGTGGCTGATGGCCAACGGCTACGCTCCGGTCATTACCTTTGCCGAGAACCCGGTTTGGTTTCTCCTGTGGCTCGTCCTGATCCCGATGTGGTCGGCCTTTCACTTCTATTGGGTGCACCGCCTGCTGCATCAGCCATTTCTGTACAGGAAGGTTCACAGCCTGCACCACCGGAACGTGAATATTGGCCCCTGGTCCGGATTCTCGATGCACCCGGTCGAGCATTTCTTCTACCTGACCACCCTGTGCATTCATTGGATCGTGCCTTCGCATCCGATCCACCTGTATTTTCACATCGTGTTTCAGGGTCCGGGTGCGGCGATGACCCATACAGGGTACGAAGACCTGCTGATCAAGGACAAAAAGCGGCTGGCGCTGGGCACTTTCTATCACCAGCTTCATCACCGGTATTACGAATGTAACTATGGCAATCAGGAAATGCCGTGGGACCGCTGGTTCGGTACCTTCCACGATGGCTCATCCGAGGCGACTGCAGAGACCCGCGCGCGGAAGAAGCGGATGTTCGGATAATTCTGCGATGGCGGGATGCTAGCGGCGTTCGAACAGGGCGATGAAGGCTGTATCGTTCTGGTTCGGGCCCGCGGCCAGCTCGCCGTAGATTCGAACCTCGGGCAGAGACAGGTTGATGATCCGATCCTCTTCCAGATGCCGGAAAGCCTCGGCAAACCCCATCGTTTCAAAGTGTTTTGCGTTGATCGACAGGGCAAATTGCGCTCCGGGGCGGGCGACGCGCAGCAGGGCGGGCAGCACCTCGGGGCCCAGATGGCCGTGGGTGAAGGTGCCCGAGGAGACGACGCCCGCATAGCTTTCGCGCGGGACCGGAAGGCCATCGTTCAGGTCGGCTTCGATCGCATCGCGATAAATATCCTTGCGCATCGCCTGATCCAGCATTTCGCCGCTGATATCGGTGGCATCGATCGGCCCAACGCCCAACCCGGCCAGAATGCCGCCGCACAGCCCGGTACCCGCTCCGACGTCCAGAACCGGGCCTTGCCCTCCGGCGCCGACAAAGGCGCGGGCCGTGTGGATGTACAACTGGTAATCTTCCAGCGCGGCAAACCCGTCATCGTAATCCCCTGCCCATTCCGCATAGAGGCGCTTGTTGTCCTCGGGTGTTTTCAACGCGTAAGCGGCGCGCAGGTTTGGGGTTTTGTCACTCATACATCAATGAATGCGCATCTCAGGATTCGAATCAAGTGCGTCCATCCGGCGCTTGCATCCCCGCGGCGGGCGGACCATCAAAGGGGCATGACACACTGTTTATTCTCCTTCGGTCACGGCTATTCGGCCCGCGCCATGTCGAAACAGCTTGACCCGAAAGCCTGGCGCGTCATCGGGACCACGCGAGATGACAGCCAGCTTGGGACGATCCGTGCCTCTGGCGCAGAACCACGTGTCTGGCCCGGAGAGACGCCCGATCTGGACGGCGTAACCCATCTGCTGATCTCTACCGCGCCCAACGCCGGCGGAGACCCGGTGCTGGCGCAGCTTGGCGATGAAATAGCGGCCCGCGCCGGACAGTTTCAATGGGTCGGGTATTTGTCGACAACGGCGGTCTATGGCGACCATCAGGGTGACTGGGTGGACGAAACGACACCCGCCTCCCCCACGGCCGAACGCGGCCGCTGGCGCATGCTGGCCGAGAACCAGTGGGCCCAGATTCCCGGCCTGCCGCTGCACATATTCCGGCTGGCGGGGATTTACGGGCCGGGGCGGGGGCCGTTTTCAAAGCTCAAACGCGGTGGCCTGCGGCGTATCATCAAGCCGGGGCAGGTGTTTTCGCGTATCCATGTGGATGACATCGCGCAGGTTCTGATCGCTTCGATGGCGCGGCCCAATCCGGGGGCGATTTATAACGTCTGCGATGATGAGCCGGTCCCGCCGCAGGACGTCATTGGCTATGCCGCTGAGTTACAGGGTCTGCCGATGCCGCCCGCCGTGTCTTTCGATGAGGCTGATCTGACTCCGATGGCGCGCAGTTTCTACAATGAAAACAAGCGTGTCCGGAATGATCGGATCAAATCCGAACTAGGCGTCTCGCTGCTCTATCCCAACTACCGCGTCGGGTTGGAGGCTTTGATGCAGCAGTAGCAGCACAATACGGTTGCGACCGGGCGCTGAACCTTGTCAACAAAGCGCCGCGGGTTGTAAGGGGGTCCGATGGATGACCGCTCTGCCCACCTCAAGATCACCGTGTCGACGCTAACCCGTCAGCGTCCCGAGATGCTGGCGGCGCTGATCCAAAGCTGGGGAGAGATGGTCCTGCCGCCGGATTGTTCCGTCCGCTGTCTGGTGGTCGAGAATGACGCTGCGCCCAACAGTGAATCCACTGTTCGAGCAGCGGGTGAGTTCCTGCCCAACGGCGCTGCGCTGGATTATGTGCTGGAAGCCGAACCCGGAATTCCGTTTGGGCGCAACCGCGCTGCGCGCGAAGCGCTGGCGCAGGGGGCCGATCTGCTGTGCTTTGTAGATGATGACGAGGTCGTGGCCCCCGATTGGCTGGAGCGTCTGGTCGCCGGGTACCGGACAAGCGCGGCGGTTTTGCTGGGCGCTCCGCTTCGGGCTGCGGGGCCGTCAGGTGAGGAAACCGCGGTGCAACGGTTGATGCTGCGCAATATCAGCAATCGCTATCTCGACAAGGAACGCGCCGCAGCCAGGAAGGCCAGCCTGAATGACACGGGCGGGGTGACCATCGTTACCAACAACTGGTTGGGCGAAACGCGACTGTTCAGTGAAACCGGTCTGTGGTTCGACGAGGCCATGCGCATGACCGGCGGTACGGATGCCAAGTTTTATGCTGAAACAGTGGCGGCCGGATTGCCGGTGGGCTGGGTCGCGGACGCGTTTGTGTACGAAACCATTCCACCGGCAAGGCTGTCATTCTGGTATCAGGCCGCGCGCGGGCGGGATCAGGCCAACACCCATATGCGGCGTAAACTGGATCAGAAACCAGTGCGTGCCTTGATCGGGTTTCTCAGTGCTCCGTTCCGGTTGGTGACGCTGTTGGTGTTGATGCTGCTGTTCCCGTTTCAGCCGGACCGACGACTGATCCAGATCGCCCGCACCGCCGGTTGGCTGGTGGGCGTTCTGGGCATTCCGTTCGGGTATAAATCAGCGCTGTATAAGAAAGTAAGCGGACATTAGCCCCCAAGCAGGCGTTTGCGTGCATCGTCCGACTCGGACCGCATCGCATTGGCAAACAGAATCACATCAATCGCCGTAGCCAGGAAGGTCACGCCCAGCTCAGCGCAGCGTTTCTGCATATTCGGATCAAGGGTCAGGATGCCTGCCGCTTTGCCAGCTTTCACAATTCGGTTCAGCGCATCCATGATGGCGGCGTCCACATCGGGGTGATCGGCATTGCCGATATGGCCCAGATCGGCGGCCAGGTCTGCAGGTCCGATGAAAACCCCGTCCACACCATCGACCGCCAGAATATCGTCCAGCGCGGCAAGTCCGGCGCGGTTTTCGACCTGTACCAGCAGGCAAATCTGGTCATCCGCAGTCTGCAGATAATCAGGAATGGCCGAGAATTTCGAGACCCGCGCAAGCCCCGCGCCCACACCCCGCGCGCCGTTTGGCGGGTAGGTCACGGCGCGGACAAGTTCGCGGGCCTGTTCAGCGCTTTCGACCATCGGGATCAGCAACGTTTGCGCGCCTGCATCCAACACCTGCTTGATCATCCAGGTTTCACCTATCGGCAGGCGGACCGCCGCATGCGCATCCGAGGCCTGAATGATCTGCAACTGCCCGAGGATCGAGCGCAGGTCATTGGGCGCGTGTTCGCCATCTATCAACAGCCAGTCGAAACGGGCGGTTGCCGCGATCTCGGCAGCATATGTGTCGGCCAAACCCAGCCAGCAGCCCAATTGCAGGCGTCTATCCTTGAGAGCTTGCTTGAAGGTATTTGTCGGTGCTGGCATCGATCTCTCTCCTTTATGCTATAGCGGTGTAGAGATTTCCGCCGCCTGCCTCAACGCATGTTTCCTTCAGACCCGAGATCGTGTCGGCCCAGGAACTATTAAAGTGGGGCTGCGATGATGCTGTTTTGCTTGAAAGCGATAGGTTTTGGTTATTAAAATCATCTAAAAACAAAACTTATTTGCATGGCGCAGATTTGCTACATCTACGCCAAGACAGAAAAGATTGAGTCGTTAATGCAATTTTCCAGAAAGAAGGCAGGGCAGACCGGCAAAACGCTGCGCGATGCCCGGACCGGGGAAGCCCGCAAAGACACACATGACCCCTGTTTCTCGTACCAGAGTTAACCGCGCGACGCACACTTACAGCCAGGACTGGAGATCGATATGGACGGAAGTGATACCCCCAACACGGGCAAATGCCCGGTAATGCATGGCGCCGAGGCCCGGACCAACCGGGATTGGTGGCCGAACCAACTGAACCTTTCGATCCTCCATCAGCACGGGGCCGCCTCGAACCCGATGGGTGAAGCATTCGATTACGCGGAAGCGTTCAAATCGCTCGACCTGAAAGCGCTGAAGGATGACCTTTACGCGCTGATGACCGACTCGCAGGATTGGTGGCCTGCGGATTATGGTCACTATGGCGGTCTGTTCATCCGCATGGCCTGGCACGCAGCCGGCACCTATCGGACGGCGGATGGCCGTGGCGGTGCGTCGACCGGTAACCAGCGTTTCGCGCCGTTGAACAGCTGGCCGGATAACGGCAACCTGGACAAGGCGCGTCGTCTGCTGTGGCCGATCAAGCAGAAATACGGCAACCAGATCTCCTGGGCTGACCTGTATATTCTGGCGGGCAACTGCGCCATCGAATCCATGGGCGGCAAGACTTTTGGCTTCTCGGGTGGCCGCGAAGATATCTGGGCGCCTGAGGAAGACATTTATTGGGGGGCCGAGACCGATTGGCTGGCGCCGACCGACAACCCGCACAGCCGCTATTCGGGCGAACGTGATCTGGAAAACCCGCTGGCCGCCGTGCAAATGGGCCTGATCTATGTGAACCCCGAAGGCCCCGATGGTGAGCCGAACGTATTGGCATCGGGCCGCGACATCCGCGACACGTTTGGCCGGATGGCCATGAATGACGAGGAAACGGTGGCTCTGGTCGCCGGTGGTCACACCTTCGGAAAGGCGCACGGTGCGGGCGATCCGGCTCTGGTCGGTCCCGAACCCGAAGCTGCCCCGATCGAGGCGATGGGCTTTGGCTGGATCAACGAATTCGGCAGCGGCAAGGGTGACGACACCACGACCTCGGGGATCGAGGGCGCATGGACAGCGAACCCGATCAAATGGGATAACGGCTATTTCGACCTGCTGTTCGGCTATGACTGGAACCTGACCAAAAGCCCCTCGGGCGCGTGGATCTGGGAGCCGGTCGGCGTAAAAGACGAAGACATGGCCCCGGCGGCGCATGATCCGTCCAGGAAGGTCAAAACCATGATGACCACCGCCGACATGGCGATGCGCATGGACCCGATCTATGGCCCGATCTCGAAACGCTTCCACGAAAACCCGGAAGAGTTCGCCGATGCCTTCGCCCGCGCCTGGTTCAAGCTGACTCACCGTGATATGGGCCCCCGCGCCCGCTATCTGGGTGCCGAGGCCCCCAGCGAAGAGCTGCTGTGGCAGGACAACGTTCCGGCCGTGGATCATGAACTGATTGACGATGCAGATGCGGCGGATCTGAAATCCAAGATTCTCGCAACCGGGCTTTCGGTCTCTGAACTCGTTTCGACCGCATGGGCTTCGGCCTCGACCTTCCGTGGATCGGATATGCGTGGCGGTGCCAACGGTGCCCGGTTACGTCTTGCCCCGCAGAAAGACTGGGATGTCAACGAACCGCTGAAACTGTCCAAAGCGCTGGAGGCGCTGGAAGGCGTTCAAACAGCGTTCAACGCTGCGCAGTCCGGCGGCAAAAAGGTGTCGCTGGCCGATGTCATCGTCCTGGGTGGCGCGGCGGCCATCGAACAGGCTGCCAAAGCTGCGGGCCACGAGGTGGATGTGCCTTTCGCTCCGGGCCGCACCGATGCCTCGCAAGAGCAGACGGATGTCGCGTCTTTCGCGGTGATGGAACCCATTGCCGACGGTTTCCGCAATTACCTGCGCAAGGAATACTCGGTCCCGGCCGAGGCCCTGCTGGTGGACAAGGCACAACTGCTGACGCTTTCGGCGCCGGAAATGACGGCGCTTGTCGGAGGGATGCGCGTGTTGGGTGCGAACTTCGGCGGCACGTCTCATGGTGTGCTCACGGACCGGGTCGGAACCCTCAGCACCGATTTCTTCGTGAACCTGCTGGATATGAGCACTGAATGGAAACCGTCCGGTGACGGAGTCTATGAAGGTCGCGATCGCAGCAGTGGAGAGGTGAAGTGGACCGGCACCCGTGTCGATCTGGTCTTCGGCTCGAATTCGCAGCTGCGGGCACTGGCCGAGGTCTATGGTCAGGACGATGCGGGCGGTAAGTTTGTCTGCGACTTCGTCTCGGCCTGGAACAAGGTGATGAATGCGGATCGTTTTGATCTGAGCTGATCGCCCCGCCACTCACAGATTGACGCCGCTTTGGGAAACCTTGGCGGCGTTTTTCACGTCCGAGTCTGCGAGGCAGAACACGATTCCACCTGATTGTCCGGTCTTGAGCGATTCAAGGGGGCCATCAGCAGCCTCTGGGGGTGGGTGAAAGCCTGAATTATTAAGGTAACCCTTTGTTTTTATTAACACTGAGAAGAAACTGACCGGAAAATTGAAGTTTTTTCAAAATGGGGGTTGCAGGTCCCAGACCTAATCCGTAAATACCCCTTCACCGGCGCTGCTGAGGCGGTGCTGACGGGTCGGAGAGACGGCCTGACGGACTGGAAAGACGGTTGAGACGCATCGGAGAGACGGT